>JACOUH010000031.1 GCA_016177925.1 Planctomycetota bacterium
CGTCGACCTGCGCAAACAGTTCGAGCAGGCCCAGGCCACGTTGAAGCGCTACGACGATGCCCGCGGCCGCGCCGCCGAGTTGCGCAAGGACGCCACCGCCCTGGAGGACGCCCTCGCCGCCCTGAACGAGGCGAAGCAAATCTGGGATTCGCCGGCGGTCCGCCAGGACATCGCCGACTGCACCCTCGCCTTGCAAGTCCGCCGCGATTGTCTCAGCGTCGCCGACTTCGAGGTGCGCGGCGAGGTCGGGCTCGCCAATGCCGGCAAGCTTTTCGCCGAGCGGTTGCTGCCCGGCTTCAAAGCGCGTTTCGACCTCGTCGAGCGGTCGCAGCTGGGCAAGGTGCTCGAGGAATTGAAACTGGAGGCGACTGGGCTGGCGGCAAGCGACCCGCGCTATCGCGAGCTGGGCCGGCTCGCCAAGGTGCGTTACCTGGTCGTCGGCAGTGTCTCGCGCGTCGGCGGGATCAGCGTCGATGCCCGTCTCGTCGACGTCCGCACCGGGCTGATCGTCCAGACAGGTACGGTCACGGGCGCCACCCCCGACGAGGTCCTCCCCCTGCTGCCGCGCCTGGCCCACATCCTGCAACTGAAGGACGAACAGAAGATCCGCTATGAGGAAGAACTGGCGCGGCAGGCGGTGACGGTGCAGAAGGTGACTGAGGTTACGGTGGTGCCGCCGGCCCCGGAAGTGGTGGTCGTGAGTCAGCCGCCGCCTCCGGTGGTCGTGTACACTCCGTTGCCGCCGGACTTCGGCGCCCTGCGCGTCGAGGACTTCGACCGCCTGCCGGCCGCGCCGCCGCCGGGAACTCCTCCGCCCCCGCTCGTGTTCGTCGTCGAGCGCGAGAATCCGATCAAGCAGCGCCTTCTCTCGGTCTCTTTGGAGATCGGCGACAGCCTGTTTCGCTGCGGCCGCTACCGCGAGGCATTTGCGCAGTACGAGTTCGCCCTGACGCTGGCCCCCGGCCACAGCGCACTGAGCCTGCGCCTGGATCGCTGCCGCCCTCTCCTACCACCTCCGGTGGTCGTGGTCGCCGCGTCGCGGCCGCGCGTGGCGGTCCTCAACTTTGGGACCTGGGGCCGGCGGTCCGTCGTGCCATCGTTCCTCGGCCCCTGCACCGCCGACGCGATGGCCCCCTATTTCAGCGGATCGTTTGACGTCGTCGACCGCTGCCAGGTGTTGTGGTACATGCACCGCCTGGGCTTCACGATGGGAGATGTGCTCAACGACCCGTGCGCCCGCCGCTGGCTGGCCCGGTCCCTGGGCATCCGCTACTTCGTCTTCGGTACGCTGAACGAGAACGGCGGCATCGACGCCGGGGCGCGCCTGGTCGACGCCGAGTACGGCTTCGTGACGGGCGCCGCCGCGCTGCACGTTGGCAGCATCGCCGAACTGAAGCTCCGGTTGCCCGAGCTGGCCCGGCTGACGCTGCTGCCACCCGAGGTGGTGGTGCGCGAGGTCGAGGTGTCCCGGAAAACGCAGACGCTCCTGGTCGAGGCACAGGCGAACTTCCAGAAGGGCAACGTGAGCGTCGCTCTGGAGTTGAGCAACCAGGCGCAACAGCTACAGCCGGACAACGTCGAGATCCACGTCAGCCTGCAATTGTTCGGCAAGCACCGCCGCCGTCGCGAGTTGGAAGAGACGCGACGCCAGGAACTGCTGCGGCAGCAGACGATCGCATTGGAGATCCAGCGGCAGCAGGCCGAGTTGGCCCGCGCCGCCGAAGAGGCCCGCCTCCAGGCCGAGCGCGAGGCGGCCGCCCGCGCCGAGGCCGACCGCCTCGCCGAGCAACAGCGCCGCGAGGCCGCCTACGCCGCGCTGGTCGCCCAGGGCCAGGCCGCCATCCAGCAGAACAATTTCAACATCTCGATTCAGATCTTCCAGAGCGCCGTCAGCCTGAAACAGAGCGAGGAGGGGTTCCGCCTGCTCGCCCTGGCGAAGGCGAAGGCCGCCGCGGAGGCCCAGGCCCGCGCCGCCACGCTCGTCGCCGTCCGCGAACGGGAGCTGCGCGAGCAGCGCCAGCGCGAACTGGACGCCGCGCGCGAGCGGCTCGAGCGGGAGCAAAAGCGAATCGCCGCGGCGGCCCTGGTTGCCCAGAAAGCCCGCGAGGAGCGCGACCGCGCCGCCTACCAGCGCCTGCTCGACGATGCCGAGCGCTTCCGTACCCGCAACAAGTTCGCCGACGCCATCGCAACGCTGCAGACCGCCCGCCAGGTGCGCAACACCGACGAGGTCAACCGCCTGCTCGTGCAGGTGCAGATCGCCCAGGCCCAGGACGCCGCTGCCCACCAGGGCGAGCGCGAGCGCCGCGAGTTGGAGCGCCGCCTGACCGAGGAGCGCGAGCGGCGCGTCCGGGCCGAGGCCGAGGCGAAGCGCAATCGCGATCGCTTCGAGCAGCTCATGCAGACGGCCCAGGCCGAGATGGTCCAGAAGCGTTACGAGATCGCCGTTGCCCGCTATCAGGAGGCGGCCGCGATCTTCCGCACGGACGCCGTGCTGGCCGGGCTCCGTCAGGCGGAACTGGCTCGCGACCGGGAGAAGGGCCGCCTGGCCGCCGAGCGGAAGCAGCGCGAAAAGGAGGCGAAGCATGAGGCCCGTGTCCGCAGTCTGCTCGATGTGGCCCGCAAGGCGACCGCCGCCGGACGATTCGACGAGGCCGCCCGATCGCTCGATCAGGTTGCTCCGCTCTTGCCCGGCGATCCCGCCGTGCTCCAGGCGCGACAGTCTCTCGACGCCGCCCGACAGAGCGCGGCCGCCCGTGCGACCGCGGACGCCGAGAAGAAACGAGCCCAGGAGGAAGCGGCGAAGAAGCGGGCGGCCTACAGTCAATTCGTCGCCCAGGGACAGGACGCACTGCGGACAAGGAATTACGCCGCCGCGGCGCAGGCCTTCCGCTCGGCGCTGTCGCTGCAACCGAACGACCCTGTCGCGACGCGTTTGCTGCAGGACGCCGAGCGCGGGGCGACAGCCGACGCCGCGCGGGCGGCCGAGGAGCAGCGGCGCCAGCAGGCTGCGGCCCAGGCTCGCCAGGGTCAGCAGGAAGCGGAGCGGAGACGCATCGAGGAAACGAGACGCCGCGAGAGCTTCAACGCCTTCATGGGTCGAGGACAGGCGGCGATGGCGGGCAAGCGCTATGCCGAAGCGGCTCAGCAGTTCCGCGCGGCGTTGCAGGTGATTCCCGGCGAGCCGACCGCGACGGCGTGGCTCGCCGAGGCCCAGCGCCAGCTGAATGCTGGCGCCAAGCCGCCGCCCCCACCACCGCCGCCTCCACCACGGCAGGACACGTTCGAGCAGATGATGCAGTCCGGTGCGGCGGCCGAGCGAGCCCAGAACTACGCGCAGGCGGCACAGGCCTACCGTGAGGCCCTGCGTCAGCGGCCCCAGGATGCGCGGGCGACGTCGGCGTTGCGGTTCGCCGAGGCGATGGCCGACGGGCAGCGACTGCACGCGGCACGTCAATATGCCGCAGCCGCGATGAAGTTCGAGCAGGCGCTGCGTCTGGCGCCGGGGAACGCCGATGCCCAGAAATGGTTGCAGAAGGCCCGCGACAAACGACCCTGACAAGCCCGCTTTTGGCGAGCGGGGGGTGTGAACCCCCCGGTAGGCGAGCGGGATCGAGGACACAACCGGGGGGTTCACACCCCCCGCTCGGCAAATCGATACCGGGGGGTTTACACCCCCCGCTCGCCAAAATCGAGCCGTGGACCGTTGACTTGCCCTGCAAAGAACTGTATTTGTGAAGGATCTATCCTCCCGACCCGCGCTTACTTTTTCCAAGAGAGGTCCACCGTGAGTCAGAGTGCAAGCAAGGGCCCGTCGCGCCGCGAGGTCATCCAGACGGCGGGCGGCGTTGCCGTGGCGTCGGCGCTGGCTGGCGTCGCTGTTCCCTTCGTCCACGCCGCCCAGAGCAACACGATCCAGATCGCCCTGGTCGGCTGCGGCGGCCGCGGCACGGGCGCCGCCGAGGACGCCCTGTCCACCAAGGCCGCCCCGACCAAGCTGGTCGCCATGGCCGACGTCTTCCCCAAGCGTCAGCAGGACAGCTACAAGCACCTGTCGGGGACGGCCGTTGCCAATCAGATTGAGGTCTCCGAGGAGCGCAAGTTCATCGGCTTCGACGCCTACAAGCAGGCGATGGACTGCCTCAAGCCCGGCGACGTCGTCATCCTCACCACGCCGCCGGCGTTCCGCTGGGTCCACTTCACCTACGCGCTGCAGAAGAGGCTCAACGTCTTCATGGAGAAACCGACCACGGTCGACGGGCCGAGCACGAAGCGCATGCTCAAGCTCGCCGAGGAGTCGGAGAAGAGCGGCACCAAGGTCGGCGTCGGCCTGATGTGCCGTCACTGCGACGCTCGCAAGGAGCTGTACAAGCGCATCAAGGACGGCGCCATCGGCGACATCATCCTGATGCGGGCGTATCGGCAGCACGGGCCACTCGGCTCCTTCTTGTCGCCGCGGAAGCCCGACGGCATCACTGAGCTGCTCTACCAGGTGCAGCGTTTCCACTCGTTTTTGTGGGCCTCGGGCGGATGCTACAGCGACTTCTACATCCACAACATCGACGAGTGCTGCTGGATGAAGGACGCCTGGCCGATCAGGGCGAAGGCCTCCGGCGGTCGCCACTTCCGTGGTGACTCCATCGATCAGAACTTCGACACCTACTCCGTCGAGTACACCTTCAAGGACGGCAGCAAGCTGTTCCTTGAGGGACGGACGATGCACGGCTGCCATCCCGAGTTCGCCAGCTACGCCCACGGGACCAGGGGCTCGGCGGTCATTTCGACCAACTCCCACTCGCCGGCGAAGTGCCGCATCTTCAAGGGCCAGGACGTCACCGACCGAAAGGCGCTGACCTGGAGGGTGCCGGAGCCGGAGCCGAACCCGTACCGGCTCGAGTGGGACCATCTCATCGCCGCCATCCGCGACGACAAGCCCTACAACGAGGCCAAGCGTGGCGCCCAGGCGAGCCTGGTCACGGCGATGGGCCGCATGGCCGCCCACACCGGCCAGGTCATAACGCTTGACCAGGTCCTCAACCACGAGCACGAGCTGGGCGTGGGCCTCGACAAACTGACGATGTCCTCCGACGCCCCGCTGAAGGCGGGTGCCGACGGCAAGTATCCCGTGCCGCAGCCGGGCAAGACGTCGAAGCGGGAGTTCTGAGGACTCTGTGACCCAACCCCTCTTCTCAGCCCCCTCCCCGAAGCGGGGAGGGGGCTGAGAAGAGGGGTTGGGAACCGACTCTGACCGCCGACTCCTCCTGGCAACCACCTCTAGGGTGTGGCATTCGCCGGGAGAAGGATATCGTACCCTGCGGAGTCAGGCGATTGATGGAGCCGACAGAAAAGGGACATAGATCCTCCTTAGTGTGTCGGAATCTGGTTCGTTATCGGCAGTTGTAGCTATTCGGCCACTTCGTGCGGTTACTGGCTGCTTTCGCCTCTACACCCGTTCCCGTCTTCGCGCAAGGGGATAGCGCGCCTGAAACCGGATCAGGCGCGCTCCGCCCGCTTGACAGTGCCGGTCAGGCTATTTCGGCGGTGATGGGCTGACCGGCCCGCTCAGCCATCACCCGCCTCAAGAGGACCGCGTTGTTAACCGGTTGGCACTGGATCAGTTGCGGCCGAGCGGTTATTCTTACTGAGCGATGGGCTGATTGGCGCGCCGTGTTATGCTGGTCGGCCTTCTCGTTAGCCAGGCAAGCCTGACCTGCAATCGCGTGGAGTTGTTTGACAGTGACCCGAAACGGTGACATGGTAAGCCGATGGCTCCTCGACGGGGACCCCGCCATTCGGTGGCAGGTGCTGCGCGATGTCATCGGGGCCGCGGAACGGACCGTGGAACGGGAGCGGCAGAAGGTGACGCGCGAGGGGTGGGGAGCCCGTCTGCTCGCCAGGCAGGACCCCGAGGGCACCTGGGCCGGTGGGCTCTCGTCGGATGGCGGGCTTTACTCGCCAAAGTGGACCTCGACGACCTACACGATGCTCATGCTCCGTGACTTCGGTCTGCCGACCACCAACCGGCAAGCGCGAAAGGCCTGCACGCTCCTTCTGGACGGGGGGCTCCAGCGCGACGGGGGCATCAACTACGGATGCCGAGGCCGGAGCGAGACGTGCATTACCGGGATGGTGCTTTCCCTCCTCTCGTACTTCGAGTGCGACGATGACCGTCTCGACACGATTGCCGACCATCTACTGGAGCAGCAGATGCCCGACGGTGGATGGAATTGCCGGCGCCGCTATGGCGCAACCCACGCTTCGGTCCATACGACCATGAGCGTGCTCGAGGGCTTGCGGCTCTACGAATTACATCGCGGACGCAAACTGCAGGCGGTGCGGGCCGCGCAGCGCCGCGGCCGTAAGTTCCTCCTGATGCACCGGCTCTTCCGCTCTGACCGTACCGGCGAAATCATCAAGCCTGTATTCACTCGCTTCGCTTTCCCCCCCCGGTGGCACTACGACATCCTCCGCGCTCTCGACCATTTCCAAGCCGTCAACGCGCCTCGCGACCAGCGCCTCGCCGAGGCTATCGAGATCGTCCAGAGCACCCAGCGCGGCGACGGCCGTTGGTCGCTGCAGAACCGCTGGCAGGGCACCACCTACTTTGAACTGGAACGCCTCGGTGCGCCCAGCCGTTGGAACACTCTCCGCGCGCTGCGGGTGCTGAAGTGGTGGAACGGAGGGCCTGACGCGAAAAGGGTGAAGCACGTTGGAGTTGGCTAAGTGCGAACCGACAGCTCATCGTTTAGTCCGGAGGGGATTTCTTCCGCCACCTCATCACCCCCCCGAATGTCGGCGAGAGCCGACACTTTCGGCGCCGGTTGGTGGCGGTCCGAGCCCGCAGCCCCCGGCGGATGCAGCGCCGGGGACGGACGCCCGAGGCTGGCAATCAGGCAGCGCAGCGCGTGGTTTTCGGCCAATTTGCGAGGGTTCCCGCGGAGCAAGCAGCAGCGATGCCCGACGCAGCCAGCGAACCAACGAGAAGGAACCATCGCCCAAGTTCCCCGAAACAGCAGTCGGCTCCGCCATCAAAGGAAGCGATGAGCTGTCGGTCCGAGGCGACGGAAGCTAAACGATGAACTGTCGGAAAAAGCTCTGCGATGAGCTGTCGGTCCGCACCTAGCGGTGTTCGCGCTTGTCGGAAGGGTCGCCAGACAAACGAGGTGAATGGTGAACGCATCGATCGAGACCAAGTCATCATCGCGCCGAAGGTTCCTGGAATTCGTCGCTGCCGCGGGCGGCGCACTGGCGCTAACGCCGCGGCTGCCGTCGGCCGCGCCGGCCATCGCCAGGCGGCCGGGATTTACCAAATTTCAGCAGCGGCTGCTCGGGCCGGTTTATTCCAACCCTTGTCCCTTCACCGCCGACTTAAAGCCTGACGACGCCGCGCAGAAAAAGGGGATCGCGCGGGCACTGCGGCACGGCATCGGCGTGTTCGCTGCAACTGCTGGAAACACAAAATATGCCACCCTCCGCTTCGACGAGATCAAGCACGTCAACCGCGTGATGATCGAAGGCGTGGCAGGAAAGGCGCTGGCGATCGCGGCGACGGGAGATTGGGACACGCCGCAGGCGGTAGCGTTTGCGCGCTACGCGCAGGACATCGGCGCAGACGCTTTACAAGTGCTCAATTCGGCAAAATTCCGCGAGAACGAGAAGGATTCGTTCAACCATTTCAAGACCGTAGCGGCGGCGACGAAGCTGCCGGTCATTCTTCACGGCCACTTCAGCGATGCGCTGCTGGCGCGACTGGTGACGATCGAAACCGTCGAGGCGATGAAGGAAGACCGCTTGCTGGAAGATTACGTCCGCCAGCAGATCGACCACGGCAAGCGGCTGGTCATCTTCGGCGGCGGCGGGGAGGACCGGTATTACGTGGCCTGGCCGCACGGCGCCCAGGCGTATTACTCCACGTATTGCACCTTCGCGCCCGATATTCCTGCGAAGATCTGGAAGATCATCCAAACCGGCGACATCCGCGCCGCGGCGGCGCTCACGGCGAAATACGATTATCCTTACATCCGCACCTTCAGCCACTCGAAGTGGCATGCCACGTTGGAGTTGTTCGGCATCGGCACGCGCCACGTCCGCCCGCCGCACAAGGTGTATACGGATGCGGAGATGAGGGAGCTGGGACAATTCTTCAAGGGCCAAGGAATTGATCCGGCGGCGTATCGGGACTGAATGGTTGTCGTCCTGACGCCCTGTCACCCGGAGTCGTCACGCGGCTTTGCCGCACCGGCAATGCAGGAAAGGGCGGCAGCGGCAAGTGTCGGGGCTTGATGCGGGAGTCGAGTGGCTCGAGTCGCTGGAGGCCAACCCTCGAACGGCTTGCGACACATCTCGAAAAAAACGACTGTGCGAGGGCGTCGAGCACCTAATGCGTCGCCAGGGCCTGTTCCGCCCGACCCCTGCCCCAGCAGCCCGACCTCGGGCGCGCCTCCAGCGTCGCCCGCCGGCGCGTTGCGCGCGTCGGTCACATCGACCGAGGCACCGAACCGCCCGGGGACACACCGGACAGCCGTGGACGAAGCAGATATTTCTCAGTGCAGGAAAATGCAGGAAACTCCCTGGAATCTATGGATTCTGTGGGGTCCGAAGCGTACAATATGGGAATTGTGAGATCTGTAAGCCGTGAAACAGCTTGCCCTTGCGACTTTCCGGCCGGCTACCGCCTGAATGGGTTCAGGCGCGCTTACCCCAACTTTTCCCGTCAAACCACCGAGCGCTCGACTGAAACGAAAGGCCATCCCCCACTCCCCGCAAGGCACAGCGCCGGAAGCGAGGGGCCGATTCTTCGTCGCAACTCCGGAACTGCTGGCGGCATGCCAGCTCATCGTCGAACATTGATCGCATGGTGATCTCGCCGAAGCAACCCGTGCTTGCTGCCGCAATGGAAACGGGCACCGGGCGAGGCCGCTCCCACCTCCCGCAGGCGAAAGCTCTCGTTCCAAGCAGCGCGCCGCCTTTCAACTTTTTGCGTCCCCAAGCTGCGGCATCCCTGACCGCACCTTGGGACCCGACGCAAAAAGTTGGGGCGAGGGGCCGGCGGCGTCGCGATCACGGGCCAAGGGCCACGCCGCCTCCGCGAGCAGACGGGGCAGTGCAAGGCCGCTACAATGGCCGGGGAGGGCAGCTATGAAGTACCACTTCCTTGCCGGGGCGGACGACGAGAGGGTTCGCCTGCTCTTTGGCCCCTACCAAGCGCCGGCTCTCCGAAGGGGGAGCCGCGCCTGGTGCCTGTATCGGGACCGTCTTGTCGTCATCACGGGCTGGTCCGACGCGCCCATCCCCTGGCCCCTGTGCCGGGGCCTGGAGCCACCAATGGGTGGCACCGGCCCCCTGGTGGATGAGGAACTCGCCCGCGCCGTCCGCCATGAAAGTGCCTTGGCCATCCAATTCTGGTGGGGCATCGGGAGTTGCGCCGTCGGCCGCTGGCGGAGGGCGCTGGGCGTGGGCCGCATGGACTCGCCGGGCAGCCGCCAGCTGATCTTCGACACGATCCGAACCAGCATCCGGTCGTGGGGGAATGGCCGCTCGGGACAAGCGGATGACGAGCCGCTCTGGACGGCCGAAGAGGTCGCGCTGGTCGGAGTCCTGCCGGACGAAGAAGTGGCGCAGAGGACGGGGCGGACGCTCAACGCCGTCCGCCTGAAGCGCAAGCTGCTTCGGCGACCCAACCCGAAGTACCCGCACTGGCGTCGTTTGCCGTGGACCCCGGAGCAGGACGAGTTGGTTCTGACGCTGCCGCCGGCAGAAGCGGCAGCGCGCACGGGCCACACCTTCTACGCGGTTCGTACCAGGAAAAACAAGTTGCGCAGGTTGGGTGCGGCACCGAGGGGATGAGGACGGCCCTTCCCGCCGACCTCATCACCCAGGTCAACCAGATGCGTGCC
>JACOUH010000007.1 GCA_016177925.1 Planctomycetota bacterium
AAAACCAGACGGCAACAGGCACGACAGGCCACCCTGGACGGCCAACCCGCCAACACCGGAACGTAATCAGAGAGGTTCGTAGTCCTTGAAACACGCAAACGCCCCGAAGGCAAACTTCCTGTTCTCGCTGAACCAATACAAACGCAACGACACGGAACAGAGAAGAGGCGCAGGGACGAACACAAGGGCAGGGAAGCCGATTCGAGGACCGGGGGCGGGCGCTATTGCCCGCTCCCGCAACGGGGAAGGGAAACAGACCATGAAGAACATCAAGGCAATCATCGACCTGTTCGGCGGGTTGGCGGCTTACTCATCAGTCCCTCTTCCATGCCTCGATGTGCCATACCGTGCTTTGGCCGGCGCTCGTGTTGTATGTCTTGGTTCCTATGCAGTGGAGGTAACCATTCCTCCCACATAGCTTGCCCCAGTCCGAACCATGCCACTTGCCATCGACAAGACCGACTGTTGAGCTGCCTCCCTTGCAGGTGATCCAGGCGTTGATGGTCCCTTTGTCCCCTTGTTCAATCTGAATAAGGACGTTATCCTTGTCTACTACTACGGATGACCGCCAGTACAGCCGGTCGGGATAGCCCTTGTGGCCTGCTTCAATCTCTGAGGGCTTGAATAGCTGCTTGTCCTTCTCTGCTTGAGAGCCCGTTTGGGAAGGTGGCTGTGGTGCCTGTTGCTGTGGCACCTGCTGCTGTGGTGCCTGCTGCTGTGGTGCCTGTTGCTGTGGTGCCTGTTGCTGTGGCACCTGCTGCGGCTGCTTTCGGTCCGGTTGCTTTGGTTGCGGCTTGTCTTGCAGCTTCGCATCGGCGGCGACCCTCGGCGTCGCTTCCTTGTCTCGGACGGTCTGTTTCTCTTCTTTCCCGTCTTTCAGCACCAAGACCGTCACGACTACCCCAGCGGCCATGCAGACCAGCCCGGTCAGCGGCAAGACGATCCATAGCAGTTTACCGGACGGTCGAGCAACCGCCGGGGTCCGCGGCCGGTTGACGGTACTCGTCTCAGTCGGCTTCGTCGCCGCAGGCACGGTGAACGGCTGGTCGCACTCCGGGCACTTCACACGCTTGCCGGTTGCGGCGTCGAGGACAGTCAGCTTCGAGGCGCAGTTGGGACACTGGACGGCGAGCGTCATGACTTGAACTCCTTGCGGGAGGGCCTATCCGCGCGGTCGGGGAATCAAAACCCGTGCTGGCGGGCAAGCCAGGCCAGGAGCCTCCCGGCCCGTCCCGAGGAATTCAGTAGAACAGCGGCCGGGTCGGTCGTCAAGCGCCAAATCATCCGGCCATTTCGGACACGTCTACGGCGAGGCCGGCGCTCAGAGAAATCCAGGCCAGCTCCCACTTGCCCCTCGTTGGTTCTGCCACGGAGTCATACAATCCCAATAGAGGCTGACCCCCAGGCGCTTTCCGTGGGGATGTCCAACCGGCCGGGCAACTGATCCTGGCGTTAAGCGGTACAAGTGGAGAGTCCATGCACTTGGAACTATGCCCGCAATGTGGTGCGCAAGTTCGATCCGATCGACTTGCCAACCATCTTCAACGTGTTCACAACACAGCCGTTGTTCCGACGACAAATGGTTATCAGCCAATCGCACCCACCGCCGTTGGCAAACCGAATCGGAGGCCAAAACCCCGGCGAACCTCAAAGCCTACAAATTGGGAAGACCTTGGCAAGGATGGTCATTGGTGGTGATGACCGCGTTGAGTTGAGCGGCTAAAGGCGGACATTTGAGACAAACATGGCGTTAGGCCAGGGGAGTGGACGGCGATGCCACATGCAACGGTCACGATTCCTGCCTAACTCATCCTCGACCTTTCTGCCTCGACCGTGGAAGGAAAAGAGCGGGTCACGGTCGTTGTCCATTGGCTTCTCCGTTGGTCGAGGGCGGTGGGGGCAGTTCCTTGAGGGCGCAGGGCCACGGGACGGGCGGCAACAGCGGTACGCTTGCCAGGCGTATCCGCTCTTCAATCGGACATGCCACGTCGGACCGCCTACCCATCATTGGCTCCAGTATCCTGCGAGTTTCCGGGTCCGCTTGCTCAAGACAAATAGCGCCGCATAGAGCAACCCAGAAATCGGGGGGCAAGCCGTCGCTCCCGGCAGGATGCCCGCGCTCCAGCTTTTCCAGCCGCGTCCGAAGTCGGCTCATGCGATCCGTCTTCCCGCGGGCCTCTGATTCGCTTCCAGAGCGGCCATCCGTTGCTCCAGCTCGACTGTCTCACGCATCTTGACGCCCAGCTCCAACAGGGCACGAGCCGCACCCAGGCGCACTTGTTCTGACTTGCCCCGGCGGCAGAGGTAGCCCAGCGTATCCGCGGCGCTCACCATGTTGTCAACGAGCTTGCCCAGAGCACGGCTTGTCATCTCGCTCCGCAAGTCCGCAATGCGCCGTGTGAACGCGGGCTCGTGCAGCCAGTTGCGGATCGTCCGCTCAGAACAACCTGCTTCCCGAGCGGCTTCGGGTTCGCTGTCTCCGCAGGCGAGCGCCAGGGCGGCGGCTTCCTGTTTGGGAGCTAAGATGTCCGCTTCACGGCAATGTCCGGCATTATCCGGCAACATGATTGACCTCCGCTCTGTCGAGGGGCGGCGCTAATCCGCCCGTGTCTCCTGGGAGAAAGTCATCGACCAGTATTGTCCCATATCCTCTCTTCTATGTCAATAAACACACGCATAATATGTCGCATCTCCTCGTTTGACCGCCGACCCGTGCGAGCTGCATATTTATCACCTTTGACTATCTTAATTATAGCTACAGCCAGTGGGAAATGCACCGGGCTTGGAGGCCGTGCGGGTCGCTCGTCAGCTTGCTACTACTCCGTCACCGGCATCGGAGACCCTGCTAAATCCACGGCCGTACCGCCGGGGGGCGTGCCCCTCCCCCCGTAGGTACGGCACGACGTAAGTCCTTGCAGGACAAGGAAATTCGCCACCCGCGTCCCCCTCGTTTCTCGGCAAAGAGGGGAGATGCGGGTAATGCTACTTTACAGATAGTAATTTGTCCTTTACCATGAAGGTATGCACCCTGCTGATGCCGCCGGCCCGGTAGCGCTCAAACCATTCGACGGGGCGGCCGCGGTGGACTTTCTTCCGGTTACGGCGGCGCAGGTAAGTCGCCTCGGCGGCCAGGGGCAGGTGGGTGTTATTGTAGCGGGCGGGATACTCCTGGTCCGGCAGGTTGTCGCCCGGACGCAGGTGCTTGAGGCCCGCGTATCCCGTCTCGCTGGCTTGGATGAGGAGGTAGAGTCCGACCTTGAGGATGCCGCCACGCCGATAGGTGAGGTCTTGGGGAAAGTCGTTGCTGCCGTCCAGAATGTTGTTCAGAAGAGTGAAGGTCGGGTGCGGCTTGCTGTCGGTGAGGCGGCTCCGGCTCTTGCCGCGTATCGCGAAGACCGTGCCCGCTTCGGTTGCCAAAGCGTAATCGCCCTTGGACCAGTAGGCCGACTTGCGGAAGGAGTTGCCTGCCTTGTGGGCAAGGGTGAAGGAGAAGGGCAGACCGTAGGGTGCCCAGAACCGGCGGACGAAGGCGAGGGCCGCCTCGTCAGCGCCGTCCGGCAATGGCTCGCCGGGTTGCCAGTTCAGGCCCTCCAGGGGAGCGAAGGTCCGTCCGTGTCGCGGGTCGTGCCAGGACCACGGGGGGGAAGCGTGTCGAACCCCGGCCGCCGGCCCCTGTAGTGGGGCACGGCGTTTGGGGTGTAGACCCCGCCGTCGGTGATGGACTGGCGCAGCCCCAACGCCTTCGCGACCATCCAGACGCCGAGGCGAGCCCGCGCCGTGATGTTGTTGGCGAGGACAGTGTTGCCAACTGAAAAGTGCCGCGACGCCAGGACTCCGTAAAGCGTGTTGATAAGTAGCTTGAGGATCTGGTCCAGCCCTCGCTCCGCCGGGCCTGCGTCTCGACTGCGGTCCTTGACGCGCTGGCGTTCGTCCGCCAGCCGGCCGACGAAATCCTCCAACCCCACTCCATACCAGGCCCGCGTTCGCTTGTCTGCCGCTGCGCCGGCGTTGACTCGTGCCCGGAGTCCCCCGTCAGAAGCGGCCAACACCGCCCGGCACCACTCGCCGACATCTCCCTTCCTGTCTTCTGCCAGGTAGGCGCAGGCCGTCACGACCTCCAGCTTTTGCAGAGCAGCCCACTCCGAATTAGTCGCCACTGCCTTCAGGGCGGCAAGGAGGTCCGCCGTGAGGATGGCGTTCTTGACCTCGCGACGGAGCAGCACGAAGTCGGTGGGGATGTCGATGCCGTCCGGGCCGGCTGCCTGGCGAAGGTCGCGAGCCTTGACGAGCTTGGAGTACAAAAGGTCTTGCTCGAAGGGGAGCGAGCCGCTGACGGTGCAGGTCCACAGGCCGGGGACCAGTCGGCTCTCAAAGCGCCCGAGCCACTCGCCCAGCGTTGGCCGCTTCTCGTTGGGGTGGTAAGACCAAACACTAGGTAGTCCGATAGGGAAGGTCAACGTGCGCAAACTCGTGCCGTAGCAGCCGGCAATATCCACGTCCAGGCCGGGGCCGGTCGCGTACTCGTGGGGTCGCTCATTATGGCAACGACCTCCTTGGACAAGGGTGTTATAGCCGGCCGTCTCCGTGGTGGGCCGCGATGCCCACCACCTCACACCGCAGCCGTCCAGCGCGGTGAACAGGTACTTGGACTTGGCATAGATCCGTAGGCACTCTTTCCCCACGGGGTCCACGGCTGTCGCGGCCAGTGCCTCCGGCGTGCGGCACTGGTCCAGGAGGATGTGACGGTTCTCCCGATCCGGTAGGTAATCGTCCGCGTCGGGGTCCAGGAAGCCGAGCTTGCGGGCGCAGAAGCGCAGCGCGTCCGCGTGCTCACCCGTCCGGCTGAACAGCCAGCGCTCAAAGGTCTCTGCCACCAGTCGGCCGGTGGTCATCGGAATGTCATCCGCCCTCCACAAGTCGCCTGCCGCCATTCCCAATATCTCCGACAGCGTTCGTCGCACAAAGGCCACGAACCGCGCATAGACCTCAAGCAGCACTCGTGCGTCGTCCACGGCGTAGCGGAGGAAGTCCTCGGGACGTTCCTCCAGGCCGCGCCGCATCTCCTTCTTGAAGTCGTCCATACTCGTCTTGTCCGGCATCGGCACGCCCAATGCGGCGGCGAACTCGGCGAGCTTGGACTTGCCGGCCCAGCCGTCCAGATCCTTGAGTACGACCCGGCCGACCCGCCCCGCGAGGTTGTTCCTCTGCCGGACCCTGCCGGAATGGATGGCTTCGCCGAACTTGTCCCAACCGAGGACGTACTCGACATCCTTCGGGCTGAAGAACAAGGCCAGCCGCACCCGGTCGTTCGCCTTGGCGTCCGGCATCAAGTGGGGTAGGGCGGCGTCCAGCAGGTTGGTGGAGTCGAAGCGAACGGTGTACAGCAGCTTAACCCCTAACTCGCAGGCCGTCGTATCGAGCCGCGACTGTACTCCGCGAGGGAGGTCGTTGCGGAGGCAGACGACAGTGCCGCGGCTGGTGGCGAACGCCGTTGACAGCCAGGGATCTTGCTGTGTTGTGTCCCACTCACTGTCGGTCGCAACGAGATCCCGTGGGAGGTTCCCCAAGTCACGGACGGGGAGCTTGGTCGGTAGCTTAGGCATCGCGCTGGCCCTCAACTGTAGAACTGAATGACATCAGTCGGTTGCTTCTTGCGTCGCATCCGGGCGGGGGGTGGGACGGGCGTCCGTGCCAACTCGAAAGCCTTGAGTGCCTCTTCCGAGATCCGCCATCGTGGTTTCTTCGCACCTGGTTTGCGGCCGACGTTAATCGCCCGCAACTCGCCGGATTGAATCCAGCCCAGAACGGTGTGAACTGTCACGCCAAAGCGTCTTTGGATGTCTTGAACGGTGAACATTTCTCGGCCTCGCCGAAACGTCTTGAAACGTCGCTCTACCAGGCTCAGGCCGTTACGTTTCGCGTCGAGAAACTCACGGAAAGGTTGGAAAACCCAAGGAAATGCGCATGAAAAAGCCGTTACGCGCTACGTTTCACAACGTAACGGCGTAACGGCTCGGCTTGCCGTAGGTCGTGATCGGCTAGTCGTCGTCGCGTAGCTCGGCGTGACGAGCCGGCAGCTCGCGGTTCCACAAGGCGAGCAAGGTGTCGATGGTTTCTGTATGGCAAGCCACCTTGTATTTCTTGTGCGGCTTCTCCTCTCCGGGGAACCGCTCTTTCAGGAACCGCGACAAGGCGTTCTCGCTCAACCGATAGTCTTTGTGTTTGCTTCCC
Organism: Planctomycetota bacterium; assembly: GCA_016177925.1. GTDB lineage: Bacteria > Planctomycetota > Planctomycetia > Gemmatales > Gemmataceae > JACOUH01. The sequence goes on from JACOUH010000007.1 coordinate 6,232, forward strand.
TTGTTGAACAAGTCAGCCAGGCCGCGATTGCTTGCAGGCTCGTAGTTCGTCACACATCCACCCTCGTAGCCGTGCCACTTGTTCAGGGCGGCTACAACGAATGTCGCGGAGTCCTTCTCGGTTTTCTTTGGGCGTCCGGGACGGCGCTTGCCCCGCTCGGCAGCAGACTCTTGCTCGGCCCGCCATTGAAGGGCCGTGCGTCCGTGCGAGGTGATGAATGTGCGCCCCCACAGTCCGGCGGACTCCGGCGCGACGGCCTCAACCTTTCGCGGGACTTGCACCGTTCGCTGCCCGACGCGGAGCGAAAGGCTCCCCTCTTGGACGACCTTGTGCTGCTGGTGGAACCAGTTGACGGCCGAGGGGTGCATCAGTCCGTGAGTAACGGCGTCTATGACGGTGAGTGCATTGGGTGGCGGAACGCCCTCTACCCCCAAGAACCAGTAGAGCACATTCCAAAGCGCAGCGGGAATGTCACTGAACGGGATGGACATGCTTCACCTTCCTTACCTGGCGGACGGCCACGGCTGGCGACTCGGCGGAGGTGGTTCCCGTTTTCCGGCCGAGCCGGCGGCGGGTGTACGGCCCGCCAAACCCGAGAGGTATTTTACCCAGCGAACAACCTCAGTGTCGGCCGGTCGTTGCCCGTGTCCTGCTTGGGTGGGTCGGAAGGATTGCTCGTTTCGGGAGTCTTACTATCCGGTTCGGTCGTGCCGTCGTAGTCCGGGGCTTTCCCGAACAGCCATTGCCGGACATGATCGGCCACCGCTTTCAGCCGTTCGTCCTCGATGCGCTCGCGGTAGTATCCGCCCATTGAGGGGTCGATATGTCCCATAATCAAGTCGATGGCAACAGGGTCGCGGGCCGCGTCGGCGACGGTGCGGAAAACATGCCGTAGCGTGTAAAAGCCGATGCCTTCGTGATGGATGCCTGTCGTCTTCATCAGATCGCGGGCCGCGACGCTGACCGGGTTGGCGATCCCTCGGGTGAGCCAGGGCCGTCCCCGCGTCGTGACGAAGACCAAGCCGGCCGCTTCCTCCTGCCGGGGTTCGGGCCGTTTGGCGATTGCTGCCCGGAGCGCCGCCACGGTTTCCGGCCAGAGTGGACAGCGGCGGGGGATACCTGTCTTCGGTCGGGGGTAGCTGACCCAACCAGCATCTAGGTCGAGGGCCGACAGGGGAAGCGTGGCGACGTCGTGGTTGCCGAAACCAGCGTTGACGCCGAGAAGGAGCATTGCCTTGACTTGCGTGCCGGCCTTGCTCAGCAGTCGGCAGACTTCGCCAGCCTCCAGCATCCGCTCGCCGCTCTTCGCCCGGTGCCGCCGGAGGACGCTGGCGGAGGGCTTCTTGAACTGCGGGCCGTAGCGGACGGGCGTCTCGATCAGGCCGGCCTCGAAGCCGTACTTGAAGACCGTGCGGACCTTTTGGATCTCGTTGCCGAGCCGGACTGGCCCCCACTGCTTCGCCATCGCGTCCCGGAGTGCCTCGAAGTCGTCGGCTGCCAGGTCGTCGACAAGCCGAGTCTTGCCCAATGTGCTGACGAGCCGATCCGTCGTGGCCTTGTACTCATCGAACATGCGGACGCTGATCTCGCCGGCTTCTCGCTGCCTCTGCTTGGCAGTGAGGAAGCGGTTGCAGAGGTCGGCGACTGTCAGCCCGTCGCTCTTGACTCGCGGTGTCCGGCCGGCGTGCAGGTCGTCTGCTACGGCCTTGTAGAGTTCCAGGGCTTCCTTCCAGCCATCGCCTTCGATCCGCTCCAACTTACCATTGACGCGGTGTGCCCAGCGTCCGAAGTAGTGGATCTTGCCCCGGATCTTCTTCTGCCAGGCTCCGCCGGGGTGGGGTGTGAGGGGGAAGCTGGGGTACGGCTTTTTGGGCCGGTCTACTGCTTTACGGGAGCGAGGCTTTCGAGTAGAATCAGACGACATGGCGCTACCTCCGCTTCACAGGGGTCAGGTGGCGTCGCCTCCGGCGGGGAACGACCGCCGGGGGCAACTTTACTACTCCGGTAGTATACGGGGTAGTATAGCGGAAGTAAAGGTAGGTAACGCCAGTTCCCGGAAAAGACGTAAGTCCTTACATATCAACGGGAAACGGCGTAAAGGAGAGGTGGCTGAGCGGCCGATAGCGCCGGTTTGCTAAACCGGTGAGGGGGCTTAAACCCCCTCCACGGGTTCGAATCCCGTCCTCTCCGTTTTCCATTCATGTCGCGGTGTCGCCCGTGGCCGATCGGGTTGCCGAAGCGATCAGGTACCCGGCCGGGATTCCAGACCCGCCTGCGATCCAGTTCAAGCCACGCAAAGGAACCGCCGGGCCGCTCGCTGGAGTGCCTCAGCCCAAAAAAGCACGCGGGGTGCAGCAAATCACGGGGGCGCCGGCTCTATTCCAGGGAGTCCGTGTTCCCGGAGGAGGCATGACCACTCATTCCCTGCACGCGCTCGTCCGCCGCCTGCGCCTTGCCGTTACACCGGCGCATGAAGACGCGCTCACCGACACGGAGCTGTTGCGGCGCTGGGTCGCCGAGCATGACGCGGCTGCCTTCAAACTGCTGCTGTGGAGGCACGCCGCGTTGGTCCTGGCTGCCTGCCGGCGCCTGCTGCGGGATTCCCACTCCGCCGAGGACGCCTTTCAGGCCACCTGGCTCCTCTTGGGCGGGCGAGAAGTGAGCCGAATCGAGCAGGTCCTGGCGTAGCCTCCACGGCAGACGTAAAATCAACCGTCGAAGGGGACCTCCGCCTCAGGAGCTTTCCCATGATCCGCCCCGCGATGATCGAGGACACGCCAACGATCTGCCGGCTGATCCGCGCCCTGGCGGAGTACGAGCGGCTGGCCCAGGAGGTCGTCCTCGACGAGGCCCGGCTGCGCGAGCACCTGTTCGGTCCGCGTCCGTTTGCCGAGGCGCTGCTGGCCGAGGAAGAGGGTGCGGCGGTCGGCTTCGCTCTCTTCTTCCACAACTACTCGACGTTCCTGGGCCGGCCGGGCCTGTATTTGGAGGACCTGTTCGTCGTGCCGGAGCACCGGGGCAAGGGCCACGGGAAGGCGCTGCTGAGTGCCGTAGCCCGGCTGGCCATCGAGCGGGGGTGTGGTCGGCTGGAGTGGTCCGTGCTGGACTGGAACGAGCCCGCCCTCCGCTTCTACCGCGCGCTGGGGGCACGGCCCGTCGACGGCTGGACCGTCTACCGCCTGACCGGGGAGGCCCTGACGGCAGCGGCAAACGGTTAGAGTGTCCCGCCGGTTTCCTTTTGAGTTGACCGCGGCGCCCCGCGGCCTCATACTGAGCAGTGGAGCCACGCCCTGCCCGCCTGACCTCGCCTGCCGCCCAACCCTGCCTCCCTCGCCGCCGACAACCCGCGGTACTCGCATGCGAATCACTCCCGCCGCGATCTTCCTTGTCGCTCTCCTCGCCCCGGACCTCTGTGCGGCCGATGTCGACTACGCCCGCGACGTCAAGCCGATCTTCAGTGCCCGCTGCTCGTCCTGTCACGGTGCCGTCCGCCAGCGCGGCCGGCTCCGCCTCGACGCTGCTGTCCTCATTCGCAAGGGGGGCAAGCACGGGGCCGTCGTCGTCCCCGGCAAGCCCGGCGAGTCGCTCCTGCTCGACGCCGTCCGCGGTAAGGACCGGCCCCGCATGCCGCCCGAGGCCGAAGGCACCGGGCTCAGCGACAAGGAGATCGGCCTGCTCGAATCCTGGATCGCACAGGGAGCGCGGATGCCCGAGGAACCGATCCCCGGCGACCCGCGCGACCACTGGGCGTTCCGCCCGCCGACACGCCCGCCCGTCCCGCGCATCTCGGGCGCCAACCCCGTCGACGCCTTTCTCGCCGCCGAGCGAGGGCGGCACGGCCTGAAGCCCAATCCGCCGGCCGACCGGGCCACCCTGCTGCGGCGCGTTACCCTCAACCTGACCGGCCTGCCGCCGACGCGCGACGAACTGCACGCATTCCTCACCGACGACTCGCCCACGGCTTACGAGCGCGTGGTGGAGCGGCTGCTGAACAGTCCGCAGTATGGCGAGCGCTGGGGCCGGCACTGGATGGACGTGTGGCGCTACAGCGACTGGGCGGGCTGGACCGGCGGCAACCAAATCCGCGACAGCCAGCCGCACGTCTGGCGCTGGCGCGATTGGATCATCGAATCGCTCAATGCCGACAAGACCTACGACCGGATGGTCCTCGAAATGCTCGCTTCCTCGGCATCACCCTGCGCTGCGCCCGCTGTCATGATCACAAGTACGACCCGCTGTCGCAGCAGGATTACTACCGCTTCCGTGCCTTTTTCGAGCCGCACTCCATCCGCATCGATCCGGTCCCCGGCCAGCCGGACACGCTCAAGGACGGCGTCGCCCGTGCCTTCGACGCCAGCCCCGACGCCCCGACGTACCTCTTCCGCCGCGGCGACGAGCGCGCCCCCGACAAGTCGCGGGTACTGACGCCGGCCGTGCCCGCGGTGCTCGGCGGTGAGATGATCGTGCGTCCGGTGCGGTTCACCGGCCGCGACTTCGCCCGTGCCCTCGAGACCGCCACCGAGGAAACGCGCCGGTTGGCCCGTGCCGAGCTGGCGTCCGCTGACGCCGCCGTCACCGGGGCGACGGAAGCCGTGGCCGGTGCCCATCGGCGGCTCGCGCAGGTTGCCCGGGACACCAAGCCCGCTGCCGAGCGAGCGCTGAAGCAGGCCGAGGCCGCAAGGGCGCTGGCGGTCAAGCGACGGGAGGCAGCGCGCGCCGCCGTCGCCGCGGTCGATGCCCGCGTCGCCGCCGAACAGGCCCGGTATGCCGAGCCGGCGGACGCTGCCCGCCAGAAGGCGTTGGCGCTGGCCGCAGGCAAGGCGGAGCGTCGGGCCGCCGTGCTGCGTACCGCGACGGAGGTCCTCTGGGCCGAGCAGACAGGGAAGTCGAAGGCGATCGCCGCCGCGAAGAAGGCCCTCGCCGTCGCCGAGTTGGCCGCTGGGAAGGAAGACCCCACCTACACGCCGATGGTGCAAGTCAACCCGGCGGGCAGCACGGGACGGCGCCTCGCCCTTGCACGGTGGATGGCCGACCGCGGCAATCCGCTGACAGCGCGGGTGGCGGTCAACCACGTCTGGATGCGCCACTTCGGCAAGCCGCTTGTCGCCACGGTCACCAACTTCGGCCTCAACGGCAAGAAGCCGAGTCACCCCGAGCTGCTCGACTGGCTCGCCGTCGAGTTCATGGAGTCGGGATGGAGCATGAAGCACCTGCACCGTCTGCTCGTGACGTCCGAGGCCTATCGGCTGTCGTCGAGTGCGAAGCCGCAAGCGGCGGGGGGATTGGCGGCCGATGCGGAGAATCGCTATCTGTGGCGGATGAATCCACGTCGCATGGAGGGGGAGGCGGTCCGCGACAGCATCCTGGCTGCGGCCGGGCAACTCGACGCGGTACTGGGCGGCCCGATCCTGGACGAGAAACTGGGCCAGGCGTCGCACCGTCGCAGCGTCTATTTCCGCTTCAACACCGAGTACAAGATGCTGTTCCTGGATCAGTTCGACCCCGCCAGCCCGACGGAGTGCTACGAACGCCGCGAGAGTATCCTACCGCAGCAGGCCCTGGCGCTGGCGAATAGCGCCCTGGCTCTGAACCAGTCGCGCCTCCTGGCCCAGCGCCTGTCGCAGGAGGCTGCCGGGAACAGCGCGTTCGTGGCCGCCGCGTTCGAGCAGGTGCTCGGCCGACCACCGACCGCCGAGGAACGGGCACGTTGCGAGCGCTTTCTGCGCGAGCAGGTTGAGGCCGTGAAGAATCCGGCGAAGCTGACGCCGTTCCCGCCCGGCCCCGACGCCGTTACGCCGCCGTCCGCTGACCCGGCCCAGCGCGCCCGCGAAAGTCTGATCCAGGTGCTGTTCAATCACAATGACTTTGTCACCATCCGTTGAGGGAAGCCGCCATGTTTCACGTCGCACATTCCGCGAACTGCTGTGGTCGGGTCAGCCGGCGGACCTTCCTCGCCGACGTCGGCATGGGCTTCACCGGCCTCGCCCTCGGCGCCCTGCTGTTCCATGACGGCGTCGCCCATGCCGTCGAGCCGGGGAAACCGGACGGCAAACCGCACTTCAAGCCGAAGGCAAAGCGCGTCATCTGGCTCTTCATGTTGGGCGGCGTCAGCCACCTGGAGACCTTCGATCCGAAGCCGGCGCTGAACAAGTTCGGCGGCAAGACCATCGACGAGTCGCCGTTCAAGAAGGCGGTCGTCGAGTCGCCCTACTATCGCAAGAACGTCATGGATTTTGTCGGCACGCCGCGGGCGCTCTTGAACAAGCTCTATCCTCTACAGGTCGGCTTCACGAAGCGCGGCAAGAGTGGCATCGATCTCAGCGACTGGTGGCCGGGCCTCGGCGAGTGCGCCGACGACCTTGCCGTCGTGCGTTCGATGTGGACAACCGACAACGACCACGCGGCTCAGCTACAGTTCCACACCGGCCGGCACGTCTTCGAGGGCTTCCATCCGACCATTGGCTCCTGGGTCCACTACGGCCTGGGAGCGCTGAGCGACAACCTGCCGCAGTTCGTCGTCCTCGGCAGCCCGCCTGGCGACTGCTGCGGCGGTGTCGCGACCCACGGGGCCAGTTACCTCGGGCCCGAACACGCCGGCGTCCCGCTCGTCGTCGATCCAAGGAACCCGTTGCCGTTTGGCACGCCGGGGGCGACGGTCACGCGCGAGGAGCGCAAAGGACAGCTCGAGCTACTGCGTGACCTCAACGACCTGGCCGGTGTCGAGTATCCCGACGACCCCGCCCTGCGTGCTCGCATCAAGGCTTACGAGCTGGCTGCGAAGATGCAGCTGGCCGTCCCCGAGGTGATGGATGTCGCAAAGGAGACGGCGGCGACGCAGAAGCTGTACGGCCTGGACAACCCGACGACGGCGGCGTACGGCCGGCAGTGCCTGGTGGCGCGGCGGCTGGTGGAACGGGGCGTCCGCTTCGTGCAGGTCTACGACGGCGGGGGAGGCGGCGGCGGCTGGGACGCGCACGGCAAGCTGAAGCAGAACCATGGCTCCAACTGCGCCCGCGTCGATCGGCCGATCGCGGGGCTCTTGAAGGACCTCAAGCAGCGCGGCCTGCTCGACGAGACGCTCGTAGTCTGGGCGACGGAGTTCGGTCGCACGCCGGGGGCGGAGAACGCCGACGGTCGCGACCATCATCCGTACGGGTTCTCGGTGTGGCTGGCGGGCGGCGGCATCAAGGGGGGAGTCATCCACGGCGCCACCGACGAGATAGGCTTCCACGCCGTCGAGCATCGTCACTATGTGACCGACATCCACGCGACGGTGCTGCACCAGCTCGGCCTCGACTCGCGCAAGCTCGAAGTGCCCGGTCACAAGCGCCTCGAGATCGACCACGGCAAGCCAATCAAGGAGATCATTGCCTGACTGGAAGACGGAGGTTGCTTCGCCCAGCAGGCAAGGGTAGCTTGACGGAGCCACCACTCAGGGGAGAAAGGCCCGACAGACGGCCGGGACGATGTCACCCGGGCGTGCCTCGATCCAGGAGGAACGCGATGCGTATTCTGGGTTTGACCTTTGTTTGCTGTGTCCTGCTGGCCGTGGCCTCCTGCAAGGAGTCGCAGTCGCAGTACAAAGACGCGATCGTCGGCAGGTGGCAGTTGATCAACGGCCCCGGGTCCGTTGAGTTTGCGAAAGACGGAAAGGCCTCGCTGAACGGGGTCGAGGGCACTTACCGGCTCGACGGCAAGGACAATGTCACGATCACGACGAACGAGTCGTTTAGAGGGGCGACCCGCTTCACCGCGAAGGTGTCGTCCATCACCGGCAATGAAATGACACTGACTGACCCGGACGGCACGGTCTCGAAGTGGAAGCGCCAATGAGGCAGCCGTTCGCGCGACCCTGCTGCCCCAGCTCGGCCTCGATTCGCACAAACTCGAGGTGCCCGGTCACAAATCACAAGCCATCGCGTCTAACCGAGGCCTGGCGAATCCTGCTCCTGTGTTTAGGTCCACCCTGGGGTGGCCTTGCTCGAGGGGGCCCCTTCGATACAATTCTGAGAGGGTGACTCGTTCGTGCCGACGTAGCTCAATGGCAGAGCAGCCGCTTCGTAAGCGGCAGGTTGTGAGTTCAACTCTCACCGTCGGCTTTCATACCCTCAAATGCTCACTATCGATTCGGCGGACGTTGAGGGAGTCTGGCGAATCATTCGCCCAACACATCGGTTTGGTATGCAAAATCGCCATACACTTCACGCGCCCTCTGGTTCCACGCGCGGGCTCCGTCTTCGGGTGTGGCGATCGTTCCTAGCACCAAACGGTAGAGGGAGGCTTCTCTGTA
>JACOUH010000008.1 GCA_016177925.1 Planctomycetota bacterium
ACTACTACGAGGAGGCAACGCACAGCCTGATCGGCCGCCGCGGTAAGCATCGCTACCGGCTCGGCGACCGCGTCCACGTCAGCGTGGTGCGCGTCGACCTGCAGCGGCGGCAACTCGATTTCCGTGTCGTGGAGAAGAAAAAGAAAAAGGAGAAGCGCGGCGGCCCTCGCCCCGACGCGGACTGATTTTCGGAGTCGTTCCCACCTCCCGTCTGCGCTGGGAGGTTCGACACAAGCCCCAAGCGCCAGCGCGGGGACGTCCCCGCGCTGGCGCTTGGGGCTTGTGTCGAACTGCGGACGATCAGGCTGCCTCCATGCGGACGTGGGTGGCGTTGTTGATGCCACGCCGAGAGCGGCGGATGAAGGTGATCAGTTCGGCCACCACATCGACCTGCCCCAGTTCCTGTTCGAGGCGAGCCAGCGCGTCGGGCAAGGGGAGGCCCTGGCGATAGATGATGTGGAACGCTTTGCGAACGGCGTCGATTTGCTCGGTCGAGTGCCCGGCTCGGCGCATGCCGACCACGTTGACGCCGACGACGCAGTTGATGTGCTGCTGAATGATGAACGGAGGGATGTCCTTGGTTGTCCCGGAGATGCCGCTGAGCAGGCAGAGGCGACCGAGGCGGACGAATTGATGCACCGCGCAGTTGCCGGACAGCAACACTCCATCTTCCACGACGCAGTGCCCCCCGAGCAGGGCGCCGTTGGCGAACAGGCAGTGGTTGCCGATGACGCAGTCGTGGGCGACATGGCTGTGGGCCATGAAGAAGTTGTGATTGCCGATGCGCGTCGTCCACGACTGGGTGGTGCCGCGGTGGACCGTGACGTGCTCGCGGAAGAGGTTGCCGTCGCCGATCTCCAGGCGGGTCGGCTCGCCGCCAAAGCGCAGGTGCTGGGGCCGCTCGCCGAGGACGACGCCGCTGAAGACAAGATTGTCGCGCCCCAGCGTGAGCGGGCCGACAAGATGAGCGTGCGGCCGCAGCACGCACCCTTCGCCGACGCGGACCGCTCCCTCGAGCACGACGAACGGGCCGACCTCGACGCCGTCCGCCAACTCGGCCTCGGCGGAGATCACCGCGGTCGGGTGGATACGAGCGGTCGGCGCGATCGACATGACAGCTCCCCTGGGGAAAGCGTCGCCCGGCCGGGGCGGGCGCAGAATGGGCTCAACCGCTCTGCGGAGGCGGGCAAACGAGCCGGCGCACGCATGGTATAAAAGAAAAGCCACGGCGAAGCCAGACGAGTTTTCTCCCGTCCAGCCTGAAGGGGTGCCCCTCATGCCATCGCGCGGCGCAGGTCCTCCTGCAGATCGTCGGCGTCCTCGATGCCGACGCTGAGGCGGACGAGGCCATCGTCGACCCCGCGAGTCTGCCGCAGTTCCGCCGGAATGCTCGCGTGCGTCATTGTCGCGGGGTGACAGACCAGCGACTCGACACCGCCCAGGCTCTCCGCCAGGCTGAACAGCTTGGTCCGCTTCAGGAAACGCAACGCTCCCTCGCGGCCGCCCTTCAGCCGCATGCTGATCATCCCGCCGAAGTCGCTCATCTGTCGCGCCGCTAGGTCATGCCCGGGGTGCGACCGCAGCCCGGGATAGTAGACTTTTTCGACCTGCGGCTGCCCGACCAGCCACGAGGCCAGCCGGCTGGCGTTGACGCAGTGACGGTCCATCCGGATCGCCAGCGTCTTGATGCCACGGAGGGTCAGGAAGCAATCGAACGGCCCCGGCACGCCGCCGGCCGCGTTCTGGTAGAACGCGATTGGCCCGAGCAGTTCGCGCGACCCCACCACCACCCCGCCAACGACGTCGGAGTGTCCGCCAAGGTACTTCGTCGTGCTGTGGACGACGAGATCGGCACCGAGTTTCAGCGGCTGCTGCAGATACGGCGAGGCGAAGGTGTTGTCGACGGCAAGCAGCGCACCGGCCCGGTGCGCAAGCGGGGCGATGGCGGCAATATCGAGGATTTGCAGGAGCGGGTTGGTCGGCGTCTCGATCCAGACCAGTTTGGTCGCCTTGGTAATGAGACGCTCGAAGCCGGCGGGCGAGGGATCGTCGGTGTAGCGGGCGACGAGGCCCCAGGGTTTGAAGACCCGTTCGAGCAGCCGGTAGGTGCCGCCGTACAGGTCCGCCGCCGCCACGACCTCGTCGCCAGGCTTCAGCAGCGACAGGACCGCCGTCGTCGCCGCCAGTCCCGAGGCGAAGGCCAGGCCGCGCTCGCCGCTCTCCAGCGCCGCCAGGCACGCCTCCAGGGCGGTGCGCGTCGGGTTGCCGCTGCGCGAGTATTCGTAGCCCTTGTGCTCGCCGGGGCCGGCCTGCGTGTAAGTCGACGTAGCGTAGATCGGCACAATCGTCGCGCCGGTGGCAGGGTCCGGCTCCTGGCCGGCGTGGATGGCACGCGTCGAGAAGCCGTGTTTGGAGCCGCTCATGGGATTCCTTTCGCGGGGAAATCTGGCGAACGGCCGGCGTAAGCCGGCTGGTGCGCCACCAGAGCCGCTGGCTTGATTGCGCACCAGCCGGCTTACGCCGGCCGTTCGCTATGCGTTTGCCGCAGCTGGTGCCAATACTGCACAAGGTCGATACGCGTGACGATGTCCACAACCCGGCCCTCGCGCGTGGCGAGAACGCCGGTGTTGCCCGACAGCAGCAGGCGGTACGCCTCGTCGAGGTGGACGCCGACGTCAACCTGCGGTAGCGGCTTGCCCATCACCTCGCCGACCGTCACCCGCTTGGGGTCGGCGTTGTCGTGCAGCACCCGCGCCAGCGTCACCTCCTGGATGCTGCCAACCGGCTTGCCGTCCGACAGCACCGGCAACTGCGAGATGCCCACCGTCTGCATCTTTTCGATCGCCGAGTCGACCGTCGCCTCCGGGCCGATCGTCACCAGCTGACGCGGCCCGCGCGTCTTGATCAGGTCGCCGACCGAGTGGGCCGGCTGGGCGTCCAGCAGCAGGCCGTTCTGCGCCAGCCACTCGTCGTCGTAGAACTTGCTCAGGTAGTTACGGCCGGTGTCGGCGACAAGGGCCACGACCAGGTCCTTCGCCGTCAGCCGCCGGGCGTAGCGCAGGGCCGCGGCAACGCTGGTACCGCTCGAGCCACCCGCCAGGATGCCCTCCAGCCGGGCCAGGTCACGAGCCGCCCGGAACGACTCGGCGTCGGAAACGCGCACCCAATCGTCGACGAGCTGGCTGTTGAAGGTCTTCGGCACGAAGTCCTCGCCGATGCCCTCGACCTTCCACGGCTTGCCGGTGCCGCCCGACAGCACCGAGCCCTCGGGATCGGCGCCGATGATCTTTACCTCGGGGTTGCGCTCCTTCAGATAGCGGGCGACGCCGGAGATCGTCCCTCCGGTGCCGACACCGGCGACGAAGGCAGTCAGCTTGCCCTCGGTCTGGTCCCAGATCTCCGGGCCCGTGGTGCGGTAGTGGATCTCGGGATTGGCGAGGTTGGAAAACTGGTTGGGCCGCCACGCCCCAGGGATCTCGCGGGCGAGCCGGTCAGCGACGCCGTTGTAGCTCTCCGGCGAGTCCGGCGGCACGCCCGTCGCCGTGATGACCACCTCTGCCCCGTAGGCGCGCAGCAGGCGGATTTTCTCGCCGGACATCTTGTCGGGCAAGACGAAGATGCAGCGGTAGCCCTTGACCGCGGCAACCATCGCCAGGCCCACGCCGGTGTTGCCGGCCGTCGCCTCGATGATCGTGCCGCCCGGCTGCAGCCAGCCGCGCCGCTCCGCCTCGGCAATCATCGCCAGGCCGACGCGGTCCTTGACGCTGCCGCCGGGGTTGCCCGACTCGACCTTGACGCCGACCGGGCAGGGCACATCCGCCGCCATGCGCCGCAACCGGACCAGCGGCGTGTGGCCGACCGCCTGGAGAATCGTTTCCTGCATGAGAGTCCTTCCTCAGGGTCGATGAGCCCGACGTGCCAGCGAGGGACGCAGCGAACCTCGCTGGCACGTCAGGCTAAGCAGAACGAACCCACTCAGCCGCCGGGGCCGCCGAGTAGACATTATACACCGAAGAACGGTGAGTGACCCCGGCCAGCGGAGCGACGGGCTGGGCGTGGCCCTTGGGGAACAAGGGCCAACGGGCCTTGATGACCCGGAGTCGGCCGATTTGCCCCAAGGGTGGTTCAATCTCGAGGAGGATGCCAGTCAACGAGTATCCAGTAACTCCGAACAGTGAGAGCGTCCGGATCGTCGCCGAGATGCAAAGCGTCGACCGTGGCGCGACCAATCGGCGTCACCCCCAGGATTCGCAGTCCGTCCTCGCTCCAGCGAAAGGGTTCGGACCACGGTTGGGTCCGTGGGTTGAAGAGAGGGCAAGTTTCCCCGGTTTCAGGGTCGATCACGGTTGTCCGATCGCCCTTATCGTTGTCACAGGCTCCTTTGTCAATTTTTTTTCTTGCACCCGATAGCGGATCACGGACGTCACGTTGTGCTGGCAATGTACGGGAGCACGTACGGTCCCTTCGGAATGACCGCAACCTTCGCCATCGCTCCGTACTCGGCGAGACAGTCGGCGACCGCTCGCTCGACGCTCGCGGCCGGCTCAACGTAGCAGCGCCGCAGTGTCTCCGCCGGCAAACCGTGACTGACCACCTTCACGCGGCAGCGCTCCATTACTTTGCACTGTTCCTCGAACTGCCACTGGTCCAGGAGGAAATAGTCCTTGCCAAGGATGCGTTGCTTGAACAATTTCAGGTCCGGGTTCTCCGCTATCACCTGCTGGAACTCGGGACTGCCCAGGCATTCCGTCAGGCTGGCGGCCAGGACGATGGTCCCGCCCGGCTTGACGATCGGCAGGGCCCCCGTCAGGCCCTTGATCGCCTGATACCACGTCGTATCGAGCGGATAGCCAGCTGCGGACGTGACCACCACCTCGCATGGCACCGGCACCGGCACCTTGACGACGTTCTCGACGAACCGGACGCCCTGCTGCCAGGCCTCGATCATGTCACCCGCGCCGACCCAGGTGATGCGGCGCTGGCCGTCGATGCAAACGTTGACGATAAAGTCGCAGCCGGCCAGCAGGGCGATGCGCGTATTCTCCTCGTGGACAGGGTTGCCCTCCAGGATGCCGCCGTCGGCCCTCGGGTGCTCGAGAAAACGCGGCCCGTGCCAGACCTTCACCGTCTCGAGGGCGGCGATACCGGGGCAGATCACCTTGCGACCGCCCGAGTAGCCCGCCATCAGGTGCGGCTCGATCAGCCCCGTCGTGATCTTCAGATCGGCGCGGACGTAGCGGGCGTCGAGCCAGACCGGGACCCCGTTGGGAGTCTCGCCGAGGAAATCGTGCTCGTCGAGTGCCTTGCCGTGATGGTTCTCGACACGGTAGTTGGCGGCGACCTCCGGGCCGACCAGCTCCTCCAACTCGGCCCCCTCGTTGGGACGATGCAGGCCCGTCGCGACCAGGATCAGGATGTCCTTATGAGCGATGCCCTGTTCCTCGAGGGTGCGCAGCATCGGCGGCAGGATCAGCCGGTTCGGCACCGGCCGCGTGATGTCGCAGACCAGGATGCAGGCGTTGCGCCGGCCGCGCACCACTTCCGCCAACGGCGGCGTGCCGATCGGCTCGCGCAGCGCCCGGTCAATCGCCCCCTCCGGGTCGGGCAGCGGGGCCGCCGGCCGGATCGCCAGCGGGCCCACTATCCGCTCGTCGGGAAGCTCGACCTCGAGGCCCGTCCGTCCGTAATCCAGTTGAACGCGCATGATCGTTGTATATTCTAGTTAAAAGATCGTCAGTCCCTAACACGCCAGCCGTCCTTGCCGGCGGGCCGGCCTTTCGACAGTCTATGATCGACTTCCCAGGCTTCAAGCCGCGGCGGCGCTGGACGGTTTTTCCGGGGCGGTCTTGTCCCACCTGGCCGGAGGTTTTATCCTGAGTTGTGTTTGCTGATTGGATTTCCCGGAGGAAGCAATGTCCATCGATAAAAGCTTGCGGCGCAAGAACCAACTCGCCCGCGCCCGCAACGTGCTGACGCGGGGCGAACGAATCCGCGTCCTGCAGGACGAGGAGCGCTGGAAGGAAGGGCGGAGCCCGTTCGGCCTGCCCAAGGTGCGCGTGCTGAAGGTGGCGACGAAGAAGAAGGGCAAGGCCAAGGAAGAGGAGAAGCCCGTCGAGGGCGCCCCTCCCGCTGCCGAAGCCCCGCCCCCGAAGAAGTGATCCGCATTCGACTAATGGCAACGGCCGGAGCACGAGGCACCGGCCGTTTGCGTTGCGGGTGGTCGGCGCCGGTGACTTGTCGGGATTCGACCTGGACGGACACCTCTTGCGGACGGAGCCCTGCTCTGATTCCTGCCAACCTTTGTTTGCTCGCGCCTCCTGTGGTGGACAATTTATCAGATTAGCGAACGGGTGTAAGAAAAAACCTTGACACAGGAGCCTGAGGGAGGCCACGTCAGCCGGGTCCTTGCCGCCCTCCTGACAGGGAAACATCAGGGAGCAAGAGTGACGTTCCAGTTGACTTGCAGGCCGTTCAATTCAGGAAGGGCCTTCAGTCGCTCTAGCACCTGCTCCCAGCCGTCCGCGTTGCAGAGCGCCACATCGAGGTCGAACTTCCCGCCCGGGAGCGGCTGGACCAGGACGCGCCGGAGTGCGGCGCCCCCGGTGGCTACGACGGCCCTCTGGATCTCCTCAGGCGAGGACACACGCGTCTCGATCTTTGCCGGGCGGCTGGACGGCTCGTTCTCGAAGGAAACCATGCCGGCGGACACGTAGCTGCCGCTCTTCATGGGGGCCGGGACCGACTTCCTTGCGACGCCCGGGGAGGCCACACCCTGGACGAGGGACGACCGGGCCCGGGGCGGAGCCACGGCGGGAACGACCGGCGCGACCGGCACCGGAACGGGCTCCCACTTTGGAGCCGGCTCGACGCGGATGCCGGAGGGTTGCTGGGACGGCCTGACGATGGTTGGTCGTGACGTGTCCTTGAACGGATCGAACTCGACCGGCAGCTTCTTGTCCCGCATGGGCGGCGCGGGCATCGGCCCGGACAGCGGAGGAATCCACTGCGTTGTTGCCGTTGGCGTTGCCGGCAGGGGTGGGTTAACTCGCTTCTGGATCGGCTCGGCAAGCGGAGGCAGGGGCGGGGGGCTGGCCGATACCGGCGCGGACGGCAGCGCGGGAGGAGATGGCAGAATTGTGCCGCTGACCGGAGGCGAAACCGGCGGGACGAAGTGGGAGCGCATCGGCAGCGGCGCAGCCTTCGGCGACATCGCTGGCGCCGCGGCGCCAGCGAACGGAGACGGCTGCCTCGGGATGGGGAGCACCTCTTCCGGATGCACGACCGCGCTGGCGGCGCCACGGTCGGGGGCGTCAAGCTTGCTGACGACGCAGGAGCAGCCTGCGACGCGACGCAGGGACTCGGCGACGGCCAGCTGTTCCTCCCTCGGCATCACGGCACCCGACACGGTCAGCTGGCCATCGGGCCGCGCGGTCACGGTCAGCCGTGCCCCGCGCTCGCCGAACTCCTGGCTGAGGACCTCGATTGCCTCGCGGTAGAGGACGTCGAGCGGTCTGTGGTCGGGGAACAGGAACGACATCCCTTCGTGGACCTGGATCTCGTCGACCACCTGCAGAGTGGTGGCCTTGCCGGCGATCTCGGCCGCTCGCTGCTTGAGGGGCTGGCACGGCACATAGCCTGTCAGTCTCATCGTCCCCTCCTCGGCGTGGGCGCCGAGGTGGTAGCGGAAGGTGGCCGGGTTGCCCAGCCACGCCAGTTTGACGCGAACCTCTTCCAGTTTGCGGGCCTCGGCCGACATGCCGGGCGCCGCTTGCGGAGCGCTCTGCTCGGCCCACTGGACTCGGCGAAGGGGTGAAGGACGGGCGGCTGCAGCCGGTGTGACCGCCAGGCCCGCTGCGAACACGAAGGCCCAGCCGGCGAGGCACCCGCGCGAGCGGGTCGGGCGGGAGTGTGTGTAACGATACACGGCGTTTCTCCTGCGCTCTTGCTTCCCCACGGGGCCTCGACGTCCGTTTCGGTTGCGAAGCGGCAGCGACGGACAGACATAACGGATGTATCGGCTGTGCAGCCGGCGGACTGTAGCCTTTCCATGATGTGGGCGTGAGCCTCGCTTAGCCCGACGCGCCAGTTTTGAAGTTGCGCTCCGTGGGGCTAGCCCTGTATGAAACGCTGGTGTTTCAGCCGGTTGGGCGGTACTCCGGGGGCAGCGCCCGGCGCAGGGCCTGACGCAGCCTCTTGAGGCCGCTCTTGGTGCCGGACCAACGCAA
>JACOUH010000032.1 GCA_016177925.1 Planctomycetota bacterium
GACGTTCAGGCCGCGTCAGGCTGGAAAGCCTGACCTACTTTCGTGCCGGGGTAATAGCTCACTCCTTGTCCTTGACGAACGGCTTCTGCGCGTGGGCCAGTGGACCGCCGGCCTCGGGACGCCACAGGACGACCTCCTCGATCTGCCGCGCCAGGGCGAAGTCCTTGTCGGTGATGCCACCGGCGGAGTGCGTCTTGAGTTTGACCCACACCTTCGCCCAGGTGACGGCCAGGTCGGCGTGGTGCCAGGCGGCCTCGCAGAAAAAGCCGATCGTGTTGACCAGCATCAGGGTCGCCCGCCAGCCGTCGGTGGTGTACTTGCGACGGAGCCAGCCGTCTTCCAGATACCAGCCGTTCAGCTTCAGTTCCTCAAGCTTCACCGGGACTTCCGCGTCGGCGTAGACGTGCAGCGGCTCGGCCATGTGTGTCCTCCGCTTCGCAGGGGTCAGGCTGCTTAGCCCGACGCGCCAGCGAGGAACACAGCGAACCTCGCTGGCGCGTCGGGCTAAGCAGCCTGACCCCTGACCTGTTACTTGGGCTTCTCGGTCTTTTCCGAGGGTTTCTCGGTCTTTTCCGAGGGCTTCTCGTGACTGGGCGGAACGATGCCCGGGTCGGGCAGGTCGTCGCCCCGGCGCATGCCAAAGCCGCCGCCGCCCATCATCATCCCGCCGCCGGGGAACCCCCCCATGCCGCCCTGCTGGGCGTCGCTAATGACGTGAGCCAGCGCGTAGGCGGCCCGGCGGCGCAGGTCGCGATCGGATTCCTTGAGGGCCTTGGTCAGCACCGGCACGGCCCCCTGGGCCTGCCCGCCGATCTTGCCAAGGATGTAGGCGGCATTGGCCCGCGCCGCCTTGCTCTTGTCCTTGTCCTTGAGGATGGCGAGCAGGGGCTCGACGGCAGGCTGGCCAATGCGGGCGAGCGTCAGGGCAACCGCCTTGCGGACCTCGCCGTCATCGTCCTCAAGGGCGGCGATCAGGGTGGGGACCACCTCCTTGTAGTCGATCTTCGCACCACCCTGGAAGCCGCCCGGGGCCCCGCCAGCGAAGCCGCCACCGCCGGGCGGCTGGCCGCCGAAGCCGCCACCGCCGGGCGGCTGGGGGAAGCCGCCGGGCGCGGCGCCGGGCCCGCCGCCACCGGGCAGGCCGCCGGGCGCGCCGCCGCCGCCGGGCGGCAGGGCTGGGGGAGCGAGTGCCGCACGGGCCGGCTCGGTCCGCGGCCTGTCACGGTCGTTGGTTGCCCACAGGGTCGCGCCGGCCACGAGCACCACGGCGAGGGCCGACAGCACGAGACGTTTCTTCATCGCAGTTCTCTCCTGAAACAATAACGGGAACATGACGGAAGGCTCCCGCGATTCGGGCGGGGGATTGGATGGGTTGAGGATACCGGACGAAGACCCCCCGCGGCAAGACAATTTGCCTGCTCGATTGCGTGTTCTTACGATAACCGAACTTGGACAGCGGCGAGGAGCGCCGCACTCCAACGAGAGGAGTGTGTGCATGTGTTTCTCGCCGGAAGCGAGTTTTGGTCTTGGGGCGGTGTTGCTGCCCGCCGGCGCGTACTGCGTGCGGACCGCCCTCAAGCAGAAGGCGTCGTGGTTGCCGCTGGGCATCACTCCGTTGCTGTTGGGCGTCCAGCAGGTCTGCGAGGGACTGGTCTGGGTCGGGCTGCGATCGGAGGAAGCGACCCTGGTACGGCCAGCGTCACTGGTCTTCCTGTTCTTCGGCCTGGCCGTGTGGCCGTTCTGGATGCCCGTCGCGGCCGCCTGCATCGAGTCGCGGCCCGCGGCCCGGCGCGTCTGGTTCGCGATGGCCGTCCTTGGCCTGGGTTGGCTCGTCCTGCTCTATCTGCCCATCCTGCATGATCCGGATCGGTATTTGACCACTCGGGTGGAACACCATTCGATTGCTTACGAGTACGCCGAGGTGCCGGTGGTGCGGGCCATTCCGCCGGAATTGTTCCGGTTGCTCTACGCGGTCCTCGGCGGATTGCCGCTGATCGCCTGTTCGGACGGCCGCGTCCGGCTGTTCGGCATCCTGCTGGGCGTTGCGGCTGTCGTCAGCCGGCTGATGTTCGTCTACGCGTTTGCGTCGGTCTGGTGCTTCTTCGCGGCGGCGCTGTCGTTCTACCTTTGTTACGCCCTCACGCGAAGGCCCAACCCGCACGGGGGGCCGCCGCTTGCGGCTTAGCACCGGCTGCAAAGCCGCAAGCGGCGGCCCCCGGCGCGGGTTCACCCTCACCCCTTCGGCTTGCCCAGGTGGGTCTGGAAGAAGCGTGCGATGCGACTGTGCAGCCGCTGCGTCACGACGGGATCGGGGACCATGTGCGTCAGCCCCGGCAACGGCAGCAACTCGAAGTCCTTGCCGGCGCGGAACAGGGCGTTGCTCAGCCGCAGCGTGTGGCGGAAGTAGACGTTGTCGTCAGCAGTGCCGTGGACCAGGAGCAGCGGCCGTTCCAGCTTCGGCGCCAGCGGCAAGAGCGATGCCTCCTCGTATGCCTTCTTGCTCTCCGGCAGCAGGCCGAGGTAGCGCTCCGTGTAGTGCGTGTCGTAGTCCTCCCAGTCGGTGACGGGAGCGCCGGCGACGGCAGCCTTGTAGACGTCGGGCCGCTTCAGCACCGCCAGCGCCGACATGTAGCCGCCGAAGCTCCAGCCGTGGATGCCGACGCGTTTCAGGTCCATCTCGGGATGCTTCTTGCCCAGCGCCTTCAGGCCAGCGACTTGATCCTCGAGCGGAACACTGCCGAACTTCTGATAGATGGCCGTCTCCCAATCCTCGCCACGGCCAGGCGTTCCCCGGTTGTCGACAGAGACGACGATAAAGCCCTGGTCAGCGAGCCACTGCGGCAATAGCCAGTTGCGCATGGCGGCAACGACCTGGAGGTGCAGCGGCCCGCCGTAGACGTCCACGATGACGGGATACTTTTTCTTGGCGTCGAAGTCGCGCGGGCGGACCACGGCAGTGTAGTAGCCCTCGCCGTCCCCGACCTTCTCAATGACGACGTTCGGCTTGAAGGGTGGCTCCTCCGCAACGGATGGAAGCTCACCGATGAGTTTGCCATCGGCCTTGTGGACGGTGCTCCGCGGCATGTTGTCCAGCGTGGTCGAGGTCAGGACGTGGGCTGTGAAGTCCTTGGCGAAAACGGCCGAGTGGATGCCCGGCGCCCGGGTCATCTGCACCGGTTCTCTGATCCTCTGCCATAGGTGCCGAATCGGTTGGAACGGGTCTACGCGGAAGACGTGCAGCTGGGTCGGATCAGTGTGTGCGAGAACGTAAACTTCGTGTCCTTTTTCGTCGACATCGAGTAATTTCTCCAGAGCGGTAGCGGGCACGATGCCCAACCTGAACGCGGCGTCGTTCATGTAGTACAGGTCATAAGTCCCTGTAGGAAGGCCTTCTTTGTGGGCGGGCCAGGACTTATCTCTCGGGAGCAAGAACAAGACCGTCGAGCCATGTCTGATCCTCTTGGGCGAGCCTTCGGGGAAGCCGAAGCACCGTATCCCTTCCAGATGGGCAAAGGCGACAGACTTACCGGTTTCCGAATCAACTTGGTAAAAGGCCAGCTTATCCTGAAGCCGTGATTGTACGAGGAACACCAAGCTTTTTTGCCACCAGCCGACCCGCGTCAGGTACTCATACTTCTTGGTGTCCCACTTCACCCACGTCGTCTTGCCGCCGGTAATGGGAATGATGCCGAGCCGCACGCGGGCGTTCTTCTTGCCAGGACGCGGGTAGAACTGGTTCGACGGCGGCTGCTCCGGCTTGGCGGCGTCGGCGACGTACCACACCTCGACGCCGTCATGGTCTGTCTCCTGATACGCGATCGACTTGCTGTCCGGCGACCACCAGTAGCCGCTGAAGCGATTCATCTCCTCCTGGGCGACGAACTCGGCCAGGCCGTGCGGCTTCATCTCCGTGCCGCCGGTCGTGACGCGGCCCTCCTTGTCCTTCGCCAGGTCGTAGACATAGACGTCGTAATCGAGGACGTAGGCGATCTTCTTGTCGTCGGGCGAGAACTTCGGATCGAGGAGCGTGCCCTTGCCGGTGGATAGCTCCTTGACGGCTCCCTTTTGGCGATCGTAGGTGTAGAGCTTGCCGCCGAACGGCACAAGGATCAGGCGGCCATCCTCGCTGAGCTGGTAGTCGGTGAAGCCGCCGACGCTGACGCGCTGCCGCTCGCGGCGGGCCTTTTCCTCCGGGGTCAGGTGCTCCTCGGCACCCTTGAGCAGGGCCTCGGGTGTCAGCAATTCCTTCGTCTTGCTGGTGGCGACGTCGAACTCGTACAGCCGCAACTTCGGGACGCGAGCCTCCGCGCGCAGGAACAGCACCGCCTTGCCGTCAGGCGTGAACTTCGGCTTGACGGGCCGGCCGAGCATGAAGCCGCGCGTCTCGGCGTGGCGGCGCAGGTAGCTGGTGTCCAACGGCTGTTCCTTGGCTGGCCGATCCTCGGCGGCGAGCGGCGACACGACGACGAGGACTGCGCACGGCAGGAGAAAGCGGATGGCGTATGTCATCTTTGGAGTCGTCCTTGGCGTCATCAGGCGATCACGCCAGCGAGTGGTTGGCCGCCGTGGGCGATCGGGATCGGCCGGCCGCTGCGATCGGGGACCATCAGATGCGGATCGATGCCGAGTAGCCGATAGATCGTCGCCACGAAATCGCCCGGCGAGACGGGGTTGCTGACCGGGTAGGCGGCCTGCTTGTCGGTGGCACCATAGACGCTGCCCGCCCGCACTCCGCCGCCGAAGAGCAGACTGAAGCCGCACTGCGGCCAGTGATCGCGGCCCGCCTTGGCGTTGACGCGCGGCGATCGGCCCATCTCGCCCATGACCACCACCAGCGTCGAGTCGAGCAGCCCGCGTGCGTCGAGGTCCTCGATCAGGGCCGGGATGATGCGGTCCAGCAGCGGCAGGTTGAAGTCCTTGAGCATGCCAAAGTTGTTCTCGTGCATGTCGTAGGAGTGGCCGTACTTGCCGAAGATCTCCTGATGCACGCTGACAAACGGCACGCCCGCCTCGACCAGTCGCCGCGCCACCAGCAGGCTCGAGCCGGGCAGGCTGCGGCCGTAGCGCTCGCGGATCTTCTCCGGCTCCTTCGACAGGTCGAAGGCAGCCCGCGTCTTGCTCGACGTCAGCATGGCGAACGCCTTCTGCTGCACACGGTCGAGCCGGTCGACGGCGCCCGAGCGGCACGTCTTCGCAAAGGCGGCGTCGACCTGGCTCAGCAGCGAGCGGCGGCCGTCGAGCCGGACGTCGGTCAGGCCAGGCAACATGTCGACCGACGGCAGCAGCGGCTCGCCGATCGGCATTACCGGATCGTAATACTGGACTTTCGGCTCGCGCGCGAACGTCGGCTCGCAGCGCGTGAACAGCGGGTCGTACTGGCTACCGAGGAACCCGCCGTAGGGCCCGCGCCGCTTCCACTTTTCGCCCCAGCCGGGGTAGCACGGCATGCAGACGGCGCCGGGCAGGTCGGGCGAGCCCATGCCCAGGTACTGGCAGACGGCACCGACGTCCGGCGGGTCGCTCGGCTTGGCCTGGTCGAGGAAACCCTGGTCGGTGTAGCCGGTCAGGAATGGCAGCGGGTCGTGCGAGTTGAACGTGTGCGTGAAGGTGCGGATCAGACAGGCCTTGTGCATCAGCCGGGCGAGTTGCGGCAGGTGCTCGCAGATTTGCACGCCGGGGACGCTGGTGGCGATCGGCTTGAACTCGCCGCGAATCTCCGCCGGGGCCGACGGCTTGAGGTCGAACATATCCTGATGACTGGGGCCGCCAAGCAGATTAAACATGATGACCGACCGGGCTGGCCCGTGCCACGGTCTGCCCTTGGATTCCGCCGCCTGCAACAGGCGCGGCAGCGTCATGCTCCCAAACAGCGACAGCCCCCCGACCCGCATCAGTTCGCGGCGAGTGACCCCGTCACACAACTTCGTCCCCGGGCCAAGAATCCGCAGCATGACGCCCCCCTTGCGCAGACCGGACGAACCAGGAACCCAACAATCTCCCTGAGAATAGGGGACACCCTCCCAGTCGGGCAAGGGGAAACCTCTGCGTGAACGTGGCTCTCTTACTTTCCGGTCGTGTCTGAAGACGTTTGCTTCGCGGTCGGGAGTGAGGAAGGCTGGAGACTCTTGTAACAGAGCACAAGTCCCACGCAGATAAGCAGAGCGGCGCTGATCAAGGGGAGAGCACGGAAGAGGCGGGACCGCTCCCAGCGCTTGCCGGCCAGAGCCTTGGTGCGAACGACCAGAATCCCGATCAGCACAAGGACGCCGGCCAGTCCCGCGCTGAAGGCCAGCAGCATCGGCAACGCCCACAGCACCTTGTTCATAGACACAGCGAGCAGCAAAACCAGCACGGCGTCCCAGCACGGCACGATACCCCCCGTCACGCCCAGGACAATCAGTCCCCACCAACCGCCCTGCACGGGGAGGGGCGGGTGAGCATGCTCGTGGTCGTGGCGGTGATCGTGGTCGTGATGATCGTGGTGGTGGTGATGGTAGTGCCCGTCGCCATGATGGTGGTGGCCCGAACCGGGCAGGTGAAAGTGATCGGCCTTCCCGGACAGGCGGCGAAGTAGCAACCAAAAACCCAGGCAGATGACGAGGAGCCCGCTGACCAGCGCCAGGCCCGAGCCCATCATCGAAGCCAGGGCGGGGTTGATCCAACAAAGTGCCGCCAGCAGCAGGACGATGCCCGTGTGCGTGAGCGTAGTCACCAGTCCCAGGACGAGAGCGTGCGCGACGGTGCCGCGCTCCCCCACCAGATAGGCCGCGACCAGGGTCTTTCCGTGCCCCGGTTGCAGAGCGTGGATGGCCCCCACGAGCGCTGAGAGCAGGATCATCACCCAGAACGTGTGTCGCGAATGGAAGAAGAGGCCCACCAGGCTCGAGTCTTCCGCCCCCGTCGTCCCGGTTTGCCCGTCCTCGTCCTCTGTCTTCGGCTCTTCCTCCAGCTCAGGCGGCTGCCCCTCGGAAAGCCGGAAGACCGTCTTCGCCCGGCGGGAACGTTCCTCCGGCGACAGGTCCGGGGCGAGCGGCAGACGCGGCACCACGCGACGCACTCCACGCCCGGCGGCCAGCGCCAAGGTCACCTGTCCGGGCCGGTCCTTGAAGTTCCCCTCGCGGAAGGCGAGCGTGTGCTCGGTCCCCGGCGCCAACTTCCAGGCGGCGCGGAAGACGAACTCGAAGCGGAGATGGTTTTGCGGGTCCACCACCTTATAGCGGTGTTCCGCGCAGGTGAAGGCGAGACGCTTGCCGTCGAGGGTTGCCTCCAACCCTCCCGCCAGCCGCGGGGCGAAGACCCGCGTGAACGCCTCGTAATACTCGTGCTCCTTGGAGAGTTTCTCAAACTCCCCTCCCTGCGCGAGAGGAATCAGATCCTCCAGGACGGCCGTTCCCGGGTCGACGTCCAGGCGATACGCCACGACAACGGCCTCGGGGGTGAGCCGCACTTCCAACTTCCGGTCGTGCGTCCCCTTCGGGATCGGGTCGGCCCTGGCCCGCAGCGGAACCCCGACACAGACCCACAGGCCGACAAGGAGCCCGGCCAGACGGACGCCCGCGTGTCTTCGCGGCGAAGAGAGATCGTTCATTGCGGAATAAATGTTCATGGAATCCTCGACACACGCTCCGTGTCGGTGCGGAAACTGCTGAAGAACAGACGGTCCAATTCAGAAAAGCCGTTTTCCCGGAATGTTGGTTGGAATGCTTCCTAAGCTTATCCTGTTTTGCTCATTTTCTCCAAATTATTGATTGCAACTCCCTCCGTGCGCCTGTAGTATCTCGCGCTGGGAGATGTTGCCGCGCTCGGCCGAGCGCGCTCGACTGTCATTCTTTCATCTTGAGGCGCCACATGAATCTGTTTTTCCGTTCAGTTCGCCGACTTTTCGGGAGAGGGCGTCCTGCCACCCGGTGCCGCCCGAGAACGTTCCGGCCGACCCTTCAGCTGCTGGAAGATCGATGCGTGCCGGCCGTCAGCGCGACGGAGTTCCCGATCCCGACCGCCGGCAGCACCCCGACGAGCATTGCGACCGCCGCCGACGGCAACCTCTGGTTCACCGAGTTCGGCTCCGACCGGATCGGCCGCATCAACGCCACGACCAAGGCGATCACCGAGTTCACGGTGCTCCCCGGCAGCGGGCCGCTCGACATCGTTTCGGCCCCCGACGGCAATCTCTACTTCACCGAGCGGTTTACCGACCGAATCGGCCGCATCAATCCGCGTGCCGGCAGCGACGCGGCCATCCAGGCCTCGTTCTCGGATACGTTCGCCACGGGCATCACGGCCGGCAGCGGGCCGACCAGCATCACGGTTGGCCCGGACGGCAACCTGTGGTTCACCGAGTTCAACACCGACTCGGTCGCCCGCCTCACCCTGGCGACCGGGGCGGTCAACGAGTTTGCCGTCCCCGGCGCGGGCAGCGGGCCGGCGGGCATCACGAGCGGGCCGGACGGAGCGCTATGGTTCACCGAGGCCGGCTCCGGCGAGATCGGCCGCATCACCACCGGCGGCAGTGTCACCAACGAGTTCGCCCTGCCCATCTCGACCAGCGACCCAGAGAACATCGTCACCGCCCCCAACGGGGTGTTGTACTTCACCGAACTGGCGCAGGACAAGATTGGCCTCATCACGACGGCCGGCGCCATCACCGAGGTCAACCTGGCGCTCGGCGCTGCCCCGAACGACATCACGATCGGGTCGGACAACGCCGTGTTCTTCACGGAGGGCGGGCTGGACCGCATCGGCCGCCTCAGCCTCACCGGGAAGCTCGACGAGTTCGACAGCGGCATCACTCCGGGCAGCCAGCCGGCCGGCATCACCAGCGGGCCGGACAATGCCATCTGGTTCACCGAGAACACGGGCAACCGCATCGGCCGCCTCGCCATCCCGCCGGTCGGCGTCCTCGTGGTCGGGGCCGACAACACGGGTGGCACTGCCGTCAAGGCGTTCGACGCCAACGGCAATCTCCTGTTCAGCAACCTCGCCTTCCCGGGCTTCAACGGCGCTGTGCGGGTGGGGAGCGGCGATGTCAACGGCGACGGCATCCTCGACGTCATCGTCGGCGCGGGCCCGGGTGCCCCGGGCGGCCACGTCAAGGTCTTCGACGGCACGACCGGCGCCCTGATCCGCAGCTTCCTCTCGTTCCAAGGGTACACGGGCGGCGTCTTCGTGGCCTCGGGCGACGTCAACAACGATGGCTTCGACGACATCATCGTCGGCGCCGACGCCGGGGCGACGGGGGGCCACGTCGAGGTCTTCGACGGCAGGACCCAGCTCCTGATCCAGAGTTTCTTCGCCTACCCGGGCTTCAGCGGCGGCGTGCGCGTGGCCGCCGGCGACGTCAACGGCGACGGCTTCGCCGACCTCATCACCGGCACCGGGGCAGGGGCCTTCGGCGGCCACCTCAAGGTCTTCGACGCCAGGACCAATGTGCTGCTGCAGAGCTACTTGACCTTCCAGGGCTTCGCCGGCGGTATCTTCGTGTCGTCGGGCGACGTCAACGGCGACGGCATCACCGACGTCATCGTCGGCGCGGGCCCGGGTGCCCCGGGCGGCCACGTCAAGGCCTTCGATGGCAAGACCCAAGCCTTGGTGTCGAGCTTCTTCACCATGCCGGGCTTCTCGGGCGGGGTGCGCGTCGCCTCGGTCGACCGCAACCGCGACGGCCGCGCCGACATCGCCGTCGTCCCCGGCCCGGTCCAGTTGTCCAACGTCAGCATCTTCGACGCCCTGACGACGCAGTTGCTGGGCAACTTCCCGTCGTTCGCCGGCTTCATGGGCGGGGCCTTCATCGGCAGCGTCGGCCGCTAGCCGTGAGGCGGCAAGAGGAAAGCCCTCACGCGGAGGCAAGAGGAGGGAAGAGAGGGTGGAGGAAGAGGGGTCTCGCGCTGTCCGTTTACCTCACTCTCCTTCTCTGCGTTCCTCAGCGCCTCTACGGCTCTGCGTGAGGGCTTTCCTCTTGTCTCAGCCGTGACGAACGGCTTTGTTCTCGCACCTTGCACGGCGGCTTCGACACGTCTTAGCCCCTGGGAGAGGGTTCTTCTCCAGGTTTCGCCAGGTGTTCCAGCGAGGTCGGGCAACCCTCTGCAAGGCAGAGGCCGCTCCGGGTGCGCGCCGCGCCGCGGACGCCCACTGACAGAACAGGGAGCGCCGACGCCGGTCACGGCCGTTCCTCAACCCTCGTCCGCGCTCTTCGGACTTTTCTCCCGCCGCCCTGGTATGATACAACAAGATATGCAACCCTCGTTCCTTTGAGGATGGCTGCCTTCGAGGACAGTCATGGGCATCTACGATCGCGACTACTACCGGCGCGAAGGGCCGAGCTTCCTCGGGTCGATCGCCGAACGAGGCAAGGTCTGCAAGTGGCTGATCGTCATCAACGCCGTCGTTTTCGTCCTTCAGCTCATCACCTTGAACCGCGATCCCCTTGGCACCTCCGAGGGCGAGGTGACGCGCATGCTGTGGCTCGACCCCGACCTGGTGCTGCACGGCCAGGTGTGGCGCCTTCTCACGCACGCCTTCCTCCATGACTACAACTCCTGGGCCCACATCCTCGTCAATATGGTCGTGCTGTGGTGGTTCGGCAGCGAGGTCGAGGAGATCTACGGCTCGAAGGAGTTCCTGGCTCTCTATCTCGTCGCGGCGGTCGTGGCCGGCGTGGTTCAGATGCTGAGCGTGCTCCCGATGCCGGGCCACCACGTCGGCCTTGGCGCCTCCGGGGCCATCTCGGCAGTGGCAGTCATCTTCGCCTGCCACTATCCCTACCGGCAGGTTCTGCTGTTCTTCATCATCCCGATGCCGATGTGGCTGATGGTCGCCCTGTTCGTCGGCCAGGACCTTCTGACGTTCCTGCTCAAGATCCCGACGAACATCGGGGTGGGCGCCCACTTGGGCGGGGCCCTGTTCGGCTTCCTCTACTACAAGCTCCACTGGCGAGTGCTCAACCTCTGGCCGGACTTCAAGAGTTGGCGGAAGCGTCGCGTCCGACCGCAACTGCGCCTCTACCGCGAGGACGAGCCGCCGGCGCCCGCCCCAGTCGCCGTCACTGCCCCGGCCAACACCGACCTCGACGAGCACCTGGAGGCCAAGCTCGACGCCGTGCTCGAGAAGATGTCCCAGGTCGGCAAGGAGAATCTCACCGACAGCGAGCGGCAGATCCTCCTCACGGCGAGCGAGATCTACCGCAAGAAACGCACCTGAGAGCGGAAGAGAGGTGTCGTCATGCCCCTGTACGAGTACGTCTGCCAGGATTGTACCCACGCCTTCGAGGCGCTCGTTTTCAACGGGCAGAGTGCCGAGTGCCCGGAGTGTCACAGCCAGAAGCTGGAGCGGCAGCTGAGCGTGCCGGCTCGCCCGAAGGTCGACTCGCCCCCGCTGCCGACCGCCTGCAAGTCCGCCGGCCCTCCCTGCGGGCCGATGTGCAACCGTTGGAACAACTCATGAGACCTCGGCCGGACAGGAGGTTCCCCGTGCGTGCGCTCCGGTCTGTCTTCACAGCCCTCGTGCTCCTTCTCCCGGCAGGCGCTCAGTCGCCCAACGCGAAGGAGACGGCCGAAGGATTCGTGCCGCTGTTCAACGGCAAGGACCTCGACGGCTGGAAACCCATTGACAGCAAGGCCAACGTTTGGAGCGCCGAGGACGGCCTGATCGTCTGCAGCGGCAAGGGAGGCGGCTGGCTCGGCACGACCCGCGAGTATGACAACTTCGTCCTGCGTCTGGAGTATCGGCTGAAGCCCGGCGGCAACAGCGGCGTCTACATCCGTGCCCCCGGTCGGGGGTACATCAGTCGCCAGGGCATGGAGATCCAGCTGCTTGACGACAATCACCCCAGCTACGCGAAGCTCGACTTCTACCAGTACACCGGCTCGATCTATCACGTCGTTCCGCCGACGCGGCGGGCGGGCAAGCCGGCCGGGCAGTGGAACGCGATGGAGATCCGGGCCGACGGCCGGCGCATCGTCGTCGTGTTGAACGGCATCAGGATCGTCGACGCCGACCTCGACCGCTGCCTGCTCGATCCAGCGGTGGCGAAGGAGCACACGGGACTGAAACGGACGACCGGCCTCATCGGCTTGCAGAGTCACACCGACCGCGTCGAGTTCCGCAACCTGCGTGTCAAGGTCCTGTCGAAGTAGCCGCGCGCCCATTAGCCCGAAGCGCGAGCGAGGTTCGCGGTGTCCCTTGCTGGCGCGTCGGGCTAAACGGGTGCCGGGCTACCCTGAACTGCCGACAGGGCCATCTCCTTCACCTGCTTCAAATCCAGCTTGCCGCTGCCCAGGACCGGCAGGTGATCGATCGGGTAGAAGTCACGCTCGCCCGGCACCCACAGGTTCGGCAAGCCGCGCTCGCTCAGCCCCTTGCTCAGTTGCCGTGCGTCGGCGCTGTCCAGCGACAGGTGCAGCACGACCAGGCGCTCCCCCTTCTTCTCGTCGGGCACCGACGCCACGGCGAGGACGCGCTCGGCGGTCTGCAACAGCCCGTGCAGTTCTTCCTCGATCTTCTCCAGTGGCACCATCTCGCCGCCGATCTTCGCGAACCGCGACAGCCGCCCGGTCAACGTGATGAAGCCGTCCTCGTCGATGCGGGCCATGTCGCCCGTCGCGTACTCGCCGCCGATCATTACCTTCTCGGTCAGGTCCGGCCGATTGAGATAGCCCGCCATCACGTTCGGCCCGCGGATCAGCAGCAACCCCTCGGTGCCGGCCGGCAGCGGGACGAACGTGTCCGGGTCGACCACCCGCGCTGCAACGCCCGGCAGCGGTGGGCCGATCGTGCCCGTCTTGTTGTTGATCTGGACGCAGCCGTCGATCTCCTCATCGGGCAAGTTGGCCGCCGCCGCCGGCGACAACTCCGTGCAGCCGTAGCCCTCCAGTGGCAGCACACCAAAGCGGTCCTTGAATTCCTCCGCCAGCGCCGGGGGCAGTTTCTCCGCCCCGCACATCAGGATGCGCACCGAGCGGAAGTCGTCCGCCTCGCACTTCTTCAGGCAGAAACGCAGGAAGGTCGCCGTGTTGAGGAAGATCGTACACTTGTGAGAGTTACAGAGTTCTCCGATCTCCTTTGCCTGGCGCGGGTCGGCGTGGTAGACTGCCGAGGCGCCGACCGCTAGCGGCGCCCACAGCGTGACCGTGTAGCCGAAGCTGTGGAAAAACGGCAGCACTCCCAGCGCCCGGTCGTACCGGGTCAGCCCGGTCGCCTGCACCATCGACTCGACGTTGGATGCCACGTTGCGGTGGGTCAGCACCACGCCCTTGGGATCGCCGGTGCTGCCGCTGGAGAAGATGATCGTCGCCGGGTCTTCCACGGCATGCCGGCCCAGGCCGAGCACCCAGCGCTCCAGGACGAAACGCGGCAAGAACAGCACTTTCAGGAACGCCCGCGTCTTCTCGCCGGACGAGATGCGCGGCAGCAGTTCGTCGAGATAGATCAGCTCGACGCCGGGGCCCGGGTCGAGCGGAACGCGGTGCAGGAAGCGGCGGGCAGTCAGGACGTGGCGGACATGACACTGCCGCAGCGCCGACTGAACCGCCTCCGGCGAGGCGGTGTAGTTGAGGTTGACCGAGGTCTTGCCGAGGAACGCCAGGGCGATGTTGCTGAAGGCGCCGCCTGCCCCCGGCGGCAGCCACACGCCAACCATCGCCGCATCGCCGAGCACCGGCCGCAGGTGCCGCGTCAGACACAGGGCCCCGGCCAGTACCTTGCCGTAGGTGAGTGGCGGCTCCTTCCTGCTGCTATCGACCAGGCACGTCCGAAACGGGTGGCGGCAAGCCATCCGCACGAATTGCCGGTGAACGGGACGGTGCTCGTCGCTGCGGCGAGCGGCGGCGGCGGCGGAGAGCCGCTGCACCGCCTGGCGGACCTCCCCCGCGGGTGTGCCGGGAGGCAGTGCCTCGCCGAATTGAACCCATGCCGGGTAGGGCATCTCCTGCGGGCGCATCCACGACGTCTTGCCATCGCCAATGCGGAAGAGACTACCCCACTTCTGTGCGACGCAAACGGGGAGAATGGGGACCGCACATCGCCGCGTGACCTGCCGGAATGTACGGGAAAAAGGCAGTGTCAGGCCCCGTGCCGTGCGCTGCCCCTCGGTGAAGACGCAGACCAGTTCGCCGCGGTGGAGGCAGTCGGCGGCGGCACGCAGGGCGCGGACGAGGTGACGCGGTCCCGCATCGGCGTCGAGGGTGATGGCTCCGGCCCAGCGCAGCAGGTGGCGGACGCCCCAGCGCCGCGTCCAGCCGGCAAACAGGAAGAAGTGGACCGGACGCCGTACGGCAATCAGCAGCAGGAGCCAGTCGAGGTAGTGGAGCTGGTTGCAGACGAGCAGGGCGGCTCCGTGTGGCGGTACGTTTCGCCGCCCGGAAACCTTGAGCCGGTAGAGGGTCCGGGTCAGGAGCCAAAGGAAGAACCGCACCGGGACGAGGGGCCGGAGCCAGCAGCAGAGCAGGAGCAGGGCGAGCGCAGTCAGACCGAGCGGCAGCAGTAGGCCGCTTTCGCTGAAAGCGGCTTGCGTCTGGCCGACGGCCCGACTTGCAGCACCGGCGAATGAGGCGGCCACATCCAGTCTCCATGCGAAGGTGGGCGGGGTGCGTCCGTTCGATTTAATCAGAAGGGTATCAGACCCCGTCGCGCCGTCAATACCGGGGTCGACTCTCGATACTGGCGAGCGGGGGGTGTCAACCCCCCGGTAGGCGACCGGGGGTCGGGCACAGAACCGGGGGGGGGTACACCCCCCGCTCGCCAAATTCGATTGCCCTGCGGGAGGGGCTCGCATACTCCTGAAGGTAATCTGTCGCCCGTTCAGCCGGCCCCTCCGGCACGCTCTCCCGAGCAAGGAGATATTCAATGGCTGATGAAGCGAAAACACCCGCTGCTGCCCAGGGTCAGGAAGCCCCTCGCCGGGAAGCACCGCTCGACCTCAGCAAGGTCACGACGACCTACGCGAACTGGTATCGTGTCACCGGCTCGCCCGAGGAACTGCTTCTAGAGTTCGGCCTGACGCCCAACATGGGACTGGTGACCGACGAGCCAATCCGCGTGGCCCAGCGACTGGTGCTGAGCCACTACACCGCGAAGCGACTCCTCGCCCACCTGCACTACGCGCTGAAGCGGCACGAAGAGATCTTCGGACAGCTTGAGATGGATTTCCGCAAGCGCATGAGACGACAGGGCTGAGGAGTGCATCAATTGATCAGGAGCGACGTTCCCCGGTGCTTCGGCCCGGGGTTCCGAGGACTCCACCCCGGGCTCTATTCCCTAGAGCGGTTCACACTTGCGTTGCACACTAACCCGAAGCGTCAGCGAGGGCCGGTCCCTCGCTGACGCTTCGGGTTAGTGTGCGACCCGGCCGCGAACCGCTCTAAGAGGGACGCGAACCAATTCCTGTCTTTGGGAATAAAGCCCCGGGTGGAGTCTTCGGAACCCGGGGGCCGAACCCGCTCTATCTCATCGACCGCTTCAAGACGGCCTTAAACTCCGAGATGGGCAGCCAGTAATCGATCTGCAGGCGGTCGGGCTCCACCGTCAGGGCAACCGAGGTCAGCGTCTCGCCCGGCCGGATCTTGCCCGGTTTCTCCAGGTCCTCTGCGGCGGCGAGGGCTCCCGCTGCCTCCAGCGAGACATGGAACTCGAGCTTGCGGGCGGGGTCGCTGCGGCGCGCGAACTCCTTCAGCGACGACGCCTCGGCGAGGCCCGCCTTGCCGTCCTCGAGGTTCTTCAGCGTCTGCTCGAACAGCTTGACGTCCGAGCCGATCAGCGCCACCACCTGCTTGCCGACGCTCGCCAGGCGCACGCGGTTCCACTCCGGTCCCAGCAACTGCGCCAGCGGCTGGGCATAGGCCGCGTCCTTCTTCGGCAGCTTCACCGCTACCAGACTGACTTTCCTGCCGCCGATCTCCTCGCCCTTCGGCAGAAAGGCAAAGCTCGGCTTGACGGCCCGCGCGATGTTGCCGCTGAGCAGCTCCTTGCGGCGCACCTCCGCCGCCTGGACAATCTCCCGCTTGATGCGCTCGGCGCGGCGGGACGTCTCCAGGTCCGGTGACTTGATCGCCTTCTCCAGGTAGGGCAGGACCGGCTCGCCGATCAGCAGCAGCTTGGTTGTCGCGGCCTCGCGCACGGCGAAGCGGCGGGCGCCGAGGTCCTTCAGCACCTGTTCGACATCCTTCAAGTTTGCCTCCTTGCCGGCCTCGCTGGTCAGGTCGATACCCTCACTGCGGCCCAGCTTCACCAGTTGCTGCATTTCTTTCAGGAACGCCTCCGCATCCTCGGTGTCGAGGATGCTGACTGCGCTGAACAGCCCGAACTTCTGCTCGTTGCTCGTTTTGTACAGGGCCATCCGGCTGCCGCGTAGCCGCGTCCAGACCTCGGTGAAGACGCCGGCGAACATCGGCCGATCGGCCTCCGAGTAGATGCCATACTTCTCCAGCAGGTCCCGAAACAGGAACTTGAGCAGGATGCGAGCGGTCGCGGCATTCTTCGAGCCGTCGCCCTGGGCGGCCCAGGCGGCGAGGGCGGCCCCCGTCGGCAGGCCCTTCAGCGACGAGGCCTCATCGCCGGCGCGCAGCGTGTTCAGGAACTTCTTCGCATCGGGGTCGTCCTTGCGGAACACGGCCACGGCATTGGCGCCGCAGCCGCCGTCGAGGCGACAGCCGCACAGGCAGAAACGCAGCGCGGCAAGGGCCTTGAGGAATTCCTGGGCCGCCTTGCGCTCCGCGTCGTCGGCCGCCAGGCCAGTGAACGCATCTGCCGGCAGCACGTCCGTCCAAGCCTTGCCCCACGCCTCCTCGGCACCCAGCTGCACCACGATGTCCGACGTGGCGAGTATCTTGCGCTGATTGGCGGTCATCTCGCTGCCAACCGACTTCGCCTTTGCCACGTGGAGCACGGCCTTCTCGTGGGCGCCGAGGAAGAGATGCTTGCCGCGCACGTAGCACACATTGCCGAAGCGTCCCTTCTGTTCGAGGGACGTGACCTTGTCGGGCTTCAGCTCGCCTTGCTTCAGTCCGAGGGCCATGCCGATCTTGTCCCGGTCGGCAAACGGGATGGCGATGACGACGTGCTCTTCTCGGGGCAGGCCGAAGCGTCCGAGAGGCTGGCCGATCACCTTCTCGGCGACAAGCACGATGGCGCACGAGCCGTCTTCGTCGACGACCCCCTGTACGCCGAGCGCCTGGTAGGCCATGTCGAACACCTGGGACAGCCGGATGGGAATCGGCAGCTCGGTGTCCTTGATGAACTTGTCGCCTTTCGTCTTCAGATCGTTGAGATTGCGGACCGCACAACCCGCCATTGCGTCGGACGGCAGCAGATCGAGGGTCTTCTGCGCAGTCGCACTGCCCGCCGTGGCGAACAGCGCGATGAATGGAACCCAGCAAGCGTTTCGCAGCATGATGTGTCTCCGCGGCTCATGGGCAGGCGAGCCGCCTGCCCTACGGAGAGGATAGCGGCCGGCCGGCCTCCAGGGGAGCATATTTTGCGACAATCGCCTTCGCCGAGCGCAGGCCATCGACGGCAGCGCTGACGATGCCGCCCGCGTAGCCGGCGCCCTCGCCGACCGGGTAGAGGCCCGTCAGGCCAGGTGTCTCGCGCGTCGCATCGTCGCGCAAGATGCGGACCGGGGCGCTGCCGCGCGCCTCCGGCCCAACCAGCGTCGCCTCCGGCAGGAAACGACCGTGCCAGCGCCGATCCATGATCGGCAGACCATGACGCAGCGCCCCCACCACCAGAGGAGGCACTAACTCGGCCAGTCGCGCCACGACCGCCCCGCGCAAGTAGGAGTTCGGCGGCACCGACTCGGTGGCGCGGCCGGCGAGGAAGTCCGTTGCCCGTTGGATCGGGCACAGGTAATCGCGGCGTCCGGCCTCGAAGGCGCGCTGCTCGTACTCCCGCTGCAGCCGCACCCCTGCCAGCACGTCGGCGCCGCCGAACGCCTCGGCCGGGAGGGTCACCACCAGCCCGCTGTTGGCGAACGGCGAGTCGTGCCTCGACTCGCTCATGCCATTGGTGCAGAAAGCGCCCGGCTCGGAGACGCTCGGCATGATGTAACCGCCAGCGCACATACAGAACGTGAACAGGTCATGCCGCCCGCCGGCAACCAGGCTGTAGTCGGCGGCGCCGAGCTTCTCTTCCAGCCGCGCTGCCCCGTACTTGATACGGTTGACGACCTCCTGCGCGTGCTCGATGCGGACACCCATCTGGAACGGCTTCTGCACCATCGGCACGCCGCGGCGCAGCAGCATCTCATAGGTGTCGCGAGCACTGTGGCCGATCGCCAGGATCGCGGCCTCCGCTGGCAGGTATCCCGACGAGGTGGCCAGGCCGCGCAGGCGGGCGTCACGCAGGTCGAGGTCCTCGACGCGGCAGGAGAACCGGACTTCTCCTCCCATCGCCTCGATGCGACCGCGGATCGCCTTGACCACGGCGGGCAGGCGGTTGCTGCCCAGGTGCGGACGGTATTCGTACAGGATCGACGGCTTGCCCTTGCATTCGGCAAACAGCTCCAGGACGCGGCGCACGTCCGGTCCCGAGCCGCGATAGGTCAACTTGCCGTCGCTGAAGGTCCCGGCCCCGCCTTCGCCGAAGAGGTAGTTACTCTCCGGGTCGAGCGGCCCGCCCTTGTCGAAGGCGCGGACGTCGCGGATGCGGTCGCGCACAGCCCGACCGCGCTCCAGGACGACCGGACGGTATCCCTGCTGCGCCAGAAAGTAGGCCGCCACCAGTCCACCCGGCCCCGAGCCGATCACGATGGGCCGGTGTTCGAGGGTGACGACGCCGGGCGTCGGCATCGCGAAGGGCGGCTCGTCATGGAGGTCGACACGGACCTCGGGACGCGAGCGATTTCTCGCCAGCTCGGCGAGGCGTCCCTCGTCAAGGGGCAGACAGACTTCCGCAGTGTAGACGAAGTGCAACGAAGCGGCATCGCGAGCGTCGAGGCTCTTGCGGAGGATGCGCCACTGCCGAACGTCGGACTCGGCGAGGCCGAGCACGCGAGCGAGGCGAGCCGGCAGAGCGGACTCCGGCTCGTCGATGCCGAGGCGCAGGTTCGAGATACGGAGCGACATCGCCCTCTCCCTGGCGTGCGGGCTCTCTTGCTCCCCTCGCCCCGCGGGGTAGAGGGGAGAAGAAGGGGAAATGAAAACGGGAGGCCGAAGCCCCCCGTCGCGCGTGCCATGCTTTCGCGGCGAAAGCATGCCACCCACCGCCCCGCGCCCGCTCTCCTCCGGGCGCAGGGATTCCGGGAGATCACTTCTTGATCAACTCGGACAGCTTGACTTTCTCAATCTGCTTGCGAACCTGCTCGGCGGTCTGCTGGCACACGGTGTCGAGCCGGGTGTACAGCGGCTCGCTGTTCTCCGGCTTGTACTGGGGATACTTCTTCTTGTTCGTCGGCTCCGGCGGCGGGGCCTGGCCGCGGATGGGGCCATCGACCGCCTCGACGATATCCAGCACGGAGATCTCCGTGGCGGGCCGGGCCAGCTTGTAGCCGCCGTTGGGCCCCTTGATCGAGGTCAGCACGCGGGCCGAAACCAGCGGCTTGAGGACCTTGAGCAGGAACCGCTCGGGAATGCCGCGTTCCTGGGCGATCTTGTGCGAGGCGACGGGGCGGTCGGTCTTCTGCTGAGCCATGTAGGCCACCGCGTGCAAGGCGTAGCTGGAGGCGCAGGTGAGTTTCATGTCGTTCCTCGTGGGGGTTACTTCTTCAGCAGTTCGGAGACACGGACCTTCTCAAGCTGTTTGCGAACGATATCGGCCGTCTGCCGGCAGAGGTTCTCGAGCTTGTGGAACAGTGGCAGGCTGTTCTCGGGCTTGTAGTTGGGGTAGTCCTCCTTGATCTTCTTGGGATCGGATTCCGGCGGGGGGGCGGTGCCCTCGATCTTCGCCTGTTCGACGGCCTCGACGATCTCCAGCATGGTGATGTCGGTGGCGGGCCGGGCGAGCTTGTAGCCGCCGTTGGGCCCCTTGATCGAGGTCAGCACGCGGGCCGTGACCAGCGGCTTGAGGACCTTGAGCAGGAAACGCTCAGGGATGCCACGTTCCTGGGCGATCTTGTGCGAGGCGACCGGGCGATCGGTCTTCTGCTGGGCCATGTAGGCCACCGCGTGCAAGGCGTAGCTCGAGGCGCGTGTAAGTTTCATGCGTGGCTCACTCCATCCGGTTGACGAAAACAGCAACACTTCGGGTCGGTCGGACACGGCGCTGGGAGGAAGGCGATCGGGAAACGCGCAAGGACACCGGGGCCCCTACGAGAAGGGCAGCGGAGGGCCCACGGCCGGCTTGGCGGAAAGGCGGTCCGCTAAGTTCTT
The DNA here is from genome assembly GCA_016177925.1 of Planctomycetota bacterium. Taxonomy (GTDB): domain Bacteria; phylum Planctomycetota; class Planctomycetia; order Gemmatales; family Gemmataceae; genus JACOUH01. Next base: position 20,295 of record JACOUH010000032.1, read on the forward strand.
CTTGGTTATAACGGGTTGCCGGCGCTGTGGCAAGAGCATCTTCTTTGATCCGCATTCGTTCCGAGCACATGTACACATATCAAGACACGTTCCAGGGGTCAAGCCTCCTGCCCTCCGCAACCTCCGGAATCGGCGCCGGCGGGGCCACAGCCCCCGTTGTTCCTACTATTAGTAATCTACTTATCGAAAAATTCAACCCCGATGACGCAACTGGCGGGGATGCGCCGCCCTTTCACTTCGACGACGCCCCGGCGGAGCTGGACACGCCACTCCCGCTTCCCGCCCGGCTGGGCGGCCAGCGTCTGGGCCAACTCCTTGTTCTCGGGGTCGGTACAGACGAAGGTCTTCACTTCCTGGCCCGGTTTGAGGGGCCGCTCGTAGGCCTCCTGTCCCTTCACGAACTCGTTGTTGCCCGTTGTGTTGGCCTGCCTGCTGTCGGCCCAGTCCCCCGGCCCGCCGTAGAAGTGCCGCCCGCCGACGATCAGCTGCGTGTACGGCGGGCGGTCGCGTGACGGGTCGTATTTGCGGGTGAAATAGCGGTCCAGCGGGCAGAACGTCAGGTCGCGGGAGACGTTCTTCAGGCGCAGCCAGAGCTTGAGAGCCTCGTGCTCCGTCTCCTGGGTCTTGCCCATTGGCGTGCTGGAGATCTCCAGTCGGCCGCGCTCCACACGAAGCGGCTCGACCTCCAGGTCGCCGACCTGAAGCGTCTGCCCGAGCGTGGCACGCAGCTGGGGCGGCAAGTCCTCGTTGGGCCCGGGCCGTGGCACGTGCAGGAGCGTGCTCTTGGGTCTCTTCCCCGCCGGGTTGTCGCCTTCGAGGTCGGGCAGGAACTCCAGCGGATGCGGCTGCTGCTTGATGCCCTCGTCGACGTCCCGCACGAACGTGTAGTAGCGCCACATGTAGATGCCGGCGACGAGGGTCGCCAGGACGGAGTAGGAGATCAGCGGCATGATGAACAGGGCGATGTACCAGCCGCCACCCTTGGAGGTGCGGACCGGGCCGCCGCGGAAGACGCTGGCGAGGTCCTCGCCGCCCTCGCCCGGCTGTTCGTCGAAGACCGGGGCCGGGGGCTCCGTCGGGGTTGGCGGGGCGTCCGTCTCCGGCGTGGCCGAACTCTCTGGAGGGGCCGGCGCGACCCGCTCGCGTGGATACCCAGGCGCCCCGTCCGGCATGTCGCTCAGCGTTCCCTCCGGCGCGGGGGGTGGGAAGGGGACGGTCGGCGAGACCGGGTGCAGCTCCACCTCCGGCATTAGCGGCAGCGCGGCCGTTGGCGACGGCGGCGGGGGGGGCGGGGCCACGTCCGGCGGCATCTCGACACGGCCCGACGGGTGGCCGCCGAACAGGTCCTCCGACTCGGTCGGCGCCGAGAAGATGCTCTCGTACTCCTCGGCGGGCGGGCGGTACGGCACCTCGAGCGTGTCGGGGAATTGCTGCGCGGGGCCGGGCGAAGAGGGCAACGGAGCCACCACCACCTGCTGACAATGCGGGCAGCGGACCTGCTGGCCGACGTGCTCCATGCTGACCGCCAACACCTGCCCGCAGTGCCCGCACTGGAAGTTGACCGTCTCCATACTGATTCCTCTCGTCGAACGTCGAACACCCGACGAAATGCCGGCTTCGGGCGTTGGGTGTTCGACGTTCGACGGTCAACGTTCGACGTTCGACATCTGCCACCAGTCGACGGCGGCAACGGCGTCGGCGGCGCTTTCTCCCGTGGCGCCGTGCGGGACCACCGCCAGCAGGGGCACGGCGAGCCGGCGCCGCAACTCGTCCACGTTGGTCTCGTCGGCCGGCCCGCACGGCGGGACCGTCTCGCTGACCACCACGCCCGCCAGCGGCAGGTTGCGCCCCGTCGCCACTTCAACGGCCATCAGCGTGTGGCCAAGGGTTCCCAGCGAGCGGCGTGCCACCAGCACCAGGGGCAGACCAAGTTCCCGGACGAGGTCGGCCACCGTCTCACGTTCGGTCAGTGGACAGAGGAGGCTACCGACGCCCTCGACCAGCAGCGCCGCTTCGGGGTGGGCACAAGTGCGGACAGCGGTCACGAGTTCAGACAGACTCAGCGACATCCCCGCCAGGCGGGCCGCCACGGGTGGCGCTGCCGGCGCCTTGAAGGACCACGGCGTCACGCGGTCCAGCTCCGCCTCCATGCCGGCCGCCGACGCCAGAAGCCACGTGTCCTCGCTGAGCCAGCGGCCGCCGGACCATGCGGCGCCCGTCGCCACCGGCTTGCAGACACGGACCGGCCGCCCCTGTCGTCGCAGCAGCCGCGCTACCGCGGCCGTCACGACGGTCTTCCCGACGCTGGTGTCGGTGCCGGAAAAAAAAAGTCCCCTCATGTTCCTATTGTAGATTGTAGATTTCAGATTGCAGATTTGAAGAACGGCCCCTGGGTCTTCTTCAAATCTGCAATCTGAAATGGGAGTCGGTGGGAAGCGTGTTTACCACAACCGGCGTGCCAGCGGCGCCGCCCAGCTCGTGGGCGGCGTTGCCCTCGGCGACCGCCACCTCGAGCAGTCCGCAGCTAGACACCAGGGCGATCAGCGTGCCGCGGCCGGCCTCTCCATAGGTCCGGACCACTCGCGTCCCCTCGCGCGTCCCGACGACGACCCGCACCGCCTCCGACGCCAGGGTCAGGAAGGCCTCGCCCGGGATGTTGGTCAACAGGTTGCCGAAAGGGTCGACGAAGACCACCTCGCCGGCAAGGCGTTGGGGTTCGAGGACGGGGGCAGGCAAGTCGTGACGGACCCATTGGGCAACGGGACATCCGAGTTCCTTCGGATCGCCGCCGAGGCTGAGGAAGGCCGCGACCGGCGCAAGGATGTCGCGGCCGTGGAAGGTGGACGAAACCGGGTGGCGCCAGAAGCGCGGCTCGGTCAGGCGGCGCACGGTGAGCGTTGGCAAGTTGGGGCTCGCTTTCGTGAGTTGGGCTGCGGCGAGCGTCCAGCAACCGTTGTCCGGGGCGAGCAAGTGGTGGCCGCCGGCCTCGATGTGGAGCAGGGCCCGTTCGGTGCCGACTCCGGGGTCGACGACGATGACGTGGATCGTCCCGGAGGGAAAGTACGGCAGGCAGGAGGCGAGGAAGAACGCGGCGTGCCGAACGTCCTGTGGCGGGATGCTGTGGCCGAGGTCGACCACCCGCGCCGAGGGGTTGGCGGACAGGAGGACGCCCTTCATGGCGGCGACGTAGGGCGAACCCTCACCGAAATCAGTGGTCAGCGTCACCAGCCGTTCGGCGTCCTGCACAATCTTCTCCCCTCGATTGGAGGACGGATTTCCAATCCGTCTGGGCTTCACCCACGGACGGATTGGAAATCCGTGAAGACAGACGAGCCTGTCGTGGATCTCATGACTCCTCTCCTTTCCGAGCCGGCTGCGGCGTCCTTGTCGGGGTTTGGCGTTGGCGATAAAATGCTGCGCGTGGGCAGCCTCCCCGGACCGTCTGCGAATCGGCAGAAGAAACGGTCACGAGCAATGGTTGATACCCGGTAGTGTAACGGTAGCACAAGAGATTTTGGCTCTCTATGTCCAGGTTCAAATCCTGGCCGGGTAGTTTTCTCTCAGCAAGTCTCAGGCGGTCGCAATCCGCCTCAACCCCTGCGATTTTCAGGGTTTGCGACGGCTCGCCCGTAGAAGCGCTGTCCCCCCTGTCCGTCTCAGCCGCTCTCACCGAATCGCATGGAACCTCACGGCGCAGGTAAGCGGGCGGTAAGCCAGATACCGACTCGGTAGGTGATTTATCCTCCGTTCCGGTCGCCGCCAGGGCCTGGGCCTCGTCTGCCGGGCCAGCCGGCAAGAGCGCCGGCAGACCGTCGACGGCGCCGGCGAGGTCGTACAGCCGGGCGTGCGTGTAGACGTTCATCGTCAGGCGGATGTCGGAGTGCCGGGCCAGCTCCTGCGCCAGCTTGGGGCTGACGCCGCTCCGCTCCAAGAGGGTGATGTAGGAGTGCCGCAGCGCGTGGAAGTCAGCCACGCGCCCCGCCTCATCGCGGTAGGGGATGCCGGCCGCGGCGAGGTCCTGACGGAGCATCTCGGCCGCGTCCTTGTGCCAGACACCGGGCCAGACGGGGCTATGGGGCGGCCGGCCGGCCAGGTAGTGGCGCAGGGCCAAGACCACGTCCGGCGGGAGAGGCTGCACCGACTTCTTGCGGTTCTTGGAGTAGGCCGCGGCGACGGCAGCGGTGGGCGTGTCGTCGTCGAGGGCAAACGACGACGGGCAGAGGCTGGCCAGCTCGGAGGCGCGGTAGCCCGTCGTCATCGCCACGGCGTACAGCATCATCCGATCACGGCCGGCCAGCTCCAGGAAGGGAGCCAGGCTCCGGCCGGCGGCGCCCAGCAGCGTTTGCAGCTCCGGCTCCGGCAGCGCCCGGCGCTCGTGTCTTTTGTCTGTCTCGGCGTTGAGACGGGAGAGGGACACCAGCCGGTCGCGGTCCGTCCGTTCCTTCTCCACCAGCCAGCGGGAGAACCCTTTGAGGGCGGTCAGGTAGCCGTTGCTGGTCGAGATGCCGATGCCGCGCAGGACGTGCTCTTGCAGCGCCTCGACCGTCGCCCGCGGGTAGCGGCGGGCCGGGCCGTTGCCCCTGGCGGCCAGCCCCTCGCGCCGCATCAGGCGGGCCAGTCGGCCGGGGCGAACGCCGCCCAGCGCGGCCACCAGTTCGCGCGGGGTGAACCACTCCTGACCGGGGGACAGCGCGGGCCGGGGCGGGTCGCGCCGCAACCGATGCAGGAACTCGGACACCTTCTCCGCCGCCAGGTCGAGAAGGAAGACGAACCGGCAACCGTCGAGAATGGCACGGATGCGAGCGCAGGTCTTGCTGACGTGCTCGGGGCAGTTGCCCTCCGCTTCCAGGTAACGGCGGTAGTCGTCCAGGTGGTCGGTCAGCGGTCGCTTGCGGTGCGCCTCGAAGGGGTCGGCGATGCCAGCCCGCCCCAGCTCGACCTTCTTGACCAGCTCGGCGAGCAGCTGCTGCGCGGCCGTCTTGTCGGTGGACAGCGGCTCGCGGCGGACGGTGCCGTCCGCGTCGCGGTACTCGCCGTACCACTTGGCGGAGAACAGGCGGATGCGGTCGCCCTTCTTCGTCAAGGGCGCGGTCGCCGTGCGGCCGTCGTCATCGGTGAAGCGGGCGTGCGGCTTGCCCTTGATGGTGACGATTTGGGCCCCTTCGGGGAGGGGCCGGGTGTACGGCTGTCGGAACAGTCTTGCCATCGCTCACGCTCCCTTCTTTCCTGCCGTGCCCTTGTGCTTGCGTCCCTTGCCCCCGGCAGGCTTCTTCTGCCTCGCTGGGGTTCCGGCCGTCTTGCCCCCTCTCGTCGCCTCCTGCGCAGCGCCAGACACCTTGCCGTCTCCACCAGCGCCGGGCGGTTCCTCGAAGATGCGGCCGGCCAGCAAGTCCAGGCTGATGCCCAGCGCCTTCGCCAGCCGGTACGCGGCATCGAGACGGGGAAGTCGCAACCCTTGCTCCCAGTTCTTCAGCGAGGCGGTCGGGATGCTCGCCCGACGCGCCAGTTGCGACTGACTCAGCCCCGCGGACAGTCGCAAGTCCTGCAACCGCTCTCCCATTGCCGTTGTCCCTTCGCTCATGGTCAACCCCCTTTGCATGGATGATGCCCATTCTCCCTCATAGTACGCCAATCGGCGTTCGACGTCAATAGATGTTCCAGGCGGATCGGGGGAAAAATTCCAGAAATTCCGAACAATCCATCACGAATTCACTTGACGTCTAGACGTCGATTAGCGTATAATGAGAGTGTAGTCGGAACGATGGCTCTTTGACAACTCGGCAAAATGCACGCAACCCCTCAGACCCGCGGCCGGTGAGTACCACCCGCCGCGGGCAAAGTCGGCCGGGCCAACGAGCGACCGGGGAGGGGCGGAAGAGAGAAGAGACAAGCGGCAAGTGGAAATGAGTTGGGCCGCGCGGTGTTACGAGCACCCGCGGCCCGGATCACCCCTGATGTAACCAGGAGATGACCAATGTCCAACGCTACCCAGACCAAGGCCCCGCGTCAACGCAGGAAGCCTGCCCGGTTCCGCAAGATCGTCCGGAACCCTTCCGGCTTCGGCTACGACGTGCTTGTCATCCGCCAGCCGCGGCCGAAGTCGGCCGATCGGGTCGATTACTACACCGTCGAGGCGTTCCCCTCCCACATGGGCGAACGCGGCATCGAACTGACCAAGGGCGACGGCACCGTCTATCACGTCAACCTGGACGGCCAGGCGTCAACCTGCGACTGCAAGGGCTTCGAGTCGCACGGCCACTGCAAACACGTCGAGAGTCTGCTGGCGCTGCAACAGCGCGGCAAGCTGTAACCGCCACCTTCGGGCCGGGGACGCCTACCCCGGCCCTTCGCTTCAGGAAGGGGGCGGACCATGCTACTGAGACACGCAACACCACTTCGCAATCTCCCGAATATCCAACGGCACGGGCTGCTCTGCGCGAAGTCGCAAGGCCGGCTCAAGGCCGTGTGGCTCGCCACGAAGGAGAAGTCCAGTTGGGCGGCGATGCACGTCGCTTGGCGACACGGGGCACGCATCGAAGCCGTTATCACCCTGGAAGTCGATGTCCCGCGCTCGTGGCTGCGGCGGTCCCGCAAGGGGCTCTGGTACTGCACGCGGGACATACCGGCCGACCGCATCCGCCGGTTGTTCGGTTTCGTCGAGTTGGCACGGGCCGCGGGCTGACGCAAACGCACGGATGGACAGACGGGGCAAGGAAGCCGATGAGAGAACAGGGAGCGGGCGCTGTTGCCCGCCCCCCGACAACAGGGGAAGGGAGACAGACCATGAAGTACGTTCAAGCGATCATCGACCTGTTCGGCGGGCTGGCAAGCTTCCGGCATATCCGCCTGGAGTGCGCGGGCTTCATGCCGCTGGCCGTCGAGGCGATCGGACCGGGGCCGCGGGGCCTTACTTCTCGGCAGGATCGGCGAGCCAGCAATCTTCAAGAAGGATCTTTTGACCCATCCACACTTCAGGATCTTTCTTCATTCCGACAACCCGGCCATTGATGGAAATCATGGAGTCTTTCTTGATGCCGGCGATTTCCGAACGCCGGTTTGAATCGAATCGACACACGATATTGGCGGGGTATCCTTCGTTGTACCAGCGCTTTTCTTGTGCTGTCATGCGGTCGTAAACATCCTGTGTAACAAGGACACCTGCAACAACACCAAAGCCGATCGAATCACTATTGATTTCACTGATCCTGCCATTGATAACTACTCGTTGGCCCTTGTAGTCCAGATCAGCCTTGGCCGCGTTTGCTCGGTATTGATTCCAAAGCTCGATCGAGTTGACCCACTTCGCTGAGCGATCCTCCCTGTCCTGTTCGGCCTTTGTCTTCTTCGCCGGCCCGCGCTGCATGGCGGCGACGATCAGGATTAGCAGCAGAGTGAGCGCGACCACGCCGCCGACCACGAACAGCGCTCCGCGCCGAACCGGCGGAGGCGGCGGGGCATACTCGGCAGGACTGTCGTCGGGAACGACCGGCGCCAGGGTCTGGCCTGTCGAGGGAACGAAAGCGGTGTCGCAGCGGGCGCAGGTGATGGACGGCAAGGACAGCTCGTTCGCGGGCAGACGGATCTCCCGGCCGCAACCCGGACAGATGACGGTCGGCATGGTTCATCGCCCCCTCACCACGCGACAGCCGCTCAAGACGACGTCCTGGGGCTTGCCTTCACAGAAGCCACAGAGAACTACAGACTGACCCGGTTTCAGTTCAGGGGAACCAGATTCGAGATAGCATAAGATGCCAAAAGCGTTCACAGAGGCGGCAGGAATACGCGCAATGTATTCCTCGAACGTTTCGCTGGCGGGAAGATCGCCAGCGGGAGCCGAAAGGACAAAGGTAATAAAACGACCTCGTTTGTCTTTTCCTTCGCTTCGGAGACGGCCCGTGAGTTCGACCGTGCAAGCGCCATACTTGTTGGCGGCTTGCTTGGGGGAACGTAAGAAGTCTTCGTACAGCTTCTGCACGGTGACGAAATGTTCCGCTCGGGGCAGCGGGCGTTTTTCGTTCTTGCCGAGAGGGGCCTTGTCCACTTTGGCTTTCGGCTGGCGCCGAGCCTCCACTTCGCGAAGGAGGAAGGCTCCGCCGATGATGATGCCTGCCGTCAGGACGGCCCCGACCGCGAGAGAAAAGAGAAACTTCATGGGACACCTCAGACGTCTTTGATGGTCTGAGGCTAACGCGCCATCAGAGAGGAAGCTAGAAGAAAACAGTCGGTGTCGGCCCTGCTCGATGTGCGAGACGACGGACCTGTTGCGGTTTTGGCTTGCCTGTCAAGGCCCGCCCCGCCCTCCGCGCGGCGGAAGGGGCCGGGGGTGGCGTTCATCATCCCCCCGGCCCCTTCTGTTCCCTCGCCGTGCGCCACTTGATTTCTTTTTCAAGTTTACTGATTTTTGTCAGTCCGTTTTTCAAGTTGGGATCGGCCGCGCCGGTGCGAGCGCGGGGGCTCATTGCCGCTTCGTCCCGGCTTGTGTGCCAAGCAACCGGATTACCTCCGGCTCGTGCGCCAGCAACTCCGCCCGCAAGGCGGCGGTGTCGGCGCTCTGGGGGTCGCGGGCGCAGAGGACCAGCTTGCCGTTCCGAACCGACAGGGCGCAACCGAGGGCCTTGCAGCGCGCGAGCAGCTCGGCGGCCACGGAGGGCGGCGGGATGCGCCCGCCCGCCGCTTGCACCAGCGCCCGCAGTTCGACCACGTGTGCCCGGAGGGCCTCCACCAGCTCGTCAGGCCGATCTTTCGCCGCGTGGAACACCACCCCGCCATCCGCCGCGCTCGCCAGGACGTAGCCGCGCCCGCGGCAATACTCCAGCAGCTCGGCGGCGGTCATGGCGTCCCAGGCCCGGCCGGGCGCGGCAACCGCCGCGCGTGCCCGGGCCAGCACGCGCCGCACTTGAGTTGCGGACCAGCGCTGGCCGGGGTATTCCGCACGAGTCTTGACCCCGCGGCGGTCCAGTTCGGCGGCGATCTGCCGGAGGGACCGCCCCGCACGGTGGAGTTGTAACACAAGCTCAAGGAGCGGGGCGTAGAACTGGCGCGCAGCCTCGCGGTGGACGGGGGCGGACACCGCCCCGCCCTTCTTGTGAACGCCAGCAGGGAACCCGGGCATGGTCAGCACCTCAAAAAGTCAGCTTGTGGTACAGCCGGACTGAGCAGCAGGGGCACCGTCTCCAGCGACGACTTCCTCGACAACACGCTGGCGGACGTCGACGTCCGCCCTGAGCGTCGTGGCACTCAACCGGGGATGCTCGTAAGGGGCTGCGTCCTTGGCGATGGCCGCGGCCTTGTCCCAGCGGCGAGCCCTGACATGGATCTGCATGGCCTTGAGCATGACCTGGAGTGGCGTCAGGCCCTCCTGCGCCAGAGGGGACAGCACCTCGTCAACGGCAATCCTCCCTCGCTCGGCACGCGCCTTGCGAGCCCCCCGTGTGTCCTTGCTGCCCTTGGGCCGGCCAGCCCCCCTGCGTTTTCCGCCGCGCGGCATGTTGATTCTCGTTGATTTTCGTCAGCTTGTGATACAGCCGGACTGATCCGCCACCGTCCGGCGGTTCGTTCAAGGAACGCTGCTTGTTGCGGCGAGGGCCGCACGAACGGCCTTGGCGTCTTCCCGGGTCGCGCAGACGATCTCACGGACGGGTTCCTCGGGAGCATCCGGCGGCAACTGGCCGCGCAACACCAAGAGCTTGTCGACGGCAACACCAAGAGCCACGGCCAATTGCGGCAGGGTGGCCGCATCGATCTTATCGGGCATGGCGTCAACGAGCTGGTGAGCGATGGCTTCCAACTTCGCGTCGAGGGCCTGCACCGCTTGCGGCAGAATCTCCGCCACACGCTCCGCCCTTTTTTTAGGTGCCGGATTGCTGCCCGTTTTTTCCGGCACCTGTCCGGCAGCCTGCTTTTGCTCCCGAATCCAGTCCTGAAGGGTCTGGCGCTTCACGCCACACTCGCGCACTGTCTTGGCAACGTTGCCCCCGTTGGCGACGAGCGCCGCCAAACAGGCGGCCCGTTCTTCATCCGCATGGTGTTTTGCCACGGTGACACTCTCCTCTTGCTCGTCCGCGCGGTGTGCGCATGCCCCCATTGTACTCGGGCGTCTGTGTTCAGCCGTGGCGGCGCCCAGCAGCCCCGCCAGAGCACGCGCGGCCGGGGACAGGGCGGGAACACCCTTGCGGCGACGATCGCGCGTCCTGGCGCTCTTGGGTGCGTCCTCGAAAGTGAGGACCGTTCCCCAATCGCCGGCCGTGCCCCGCCGGAAGGACACCTCGACGCGGACGGCAAGGCCGCGGTCGGAATCGTCCAGCAGCAAGCCTGGTCGCGGTCTCAGCGCCGGGCCGCGACTGGTTTCCCCATCCCGGGTTTATACCACTTGACATAATACCAAGGGATGCTATTATGCCAACGGGCACCAAGAGCAGCACCCAGAAAGGGGTGAAGCGATGGAGAAGAACGAAGAGGTACTCCCGCTCGTTGACGAATTGCAGCAGGCGATCAAGCAGAGCGGACTCTCTCTCAATCAACTCGGTAAGCAGGCCGGGGTCAGCCAAGCCCAACTGTCCCGCTTCGTGCGCGGAGAGCGCACGCTCACTCTGCCCGCCGTCGCCAAATTGTGCGTCTTCCTGGGGTTGCGGTTGGCGAAGGCCAACCGCCTGGACTCCGAAACAGGAATCACCTACTCCCAACCGCCTCCCGGGGCGAAGTGAGGTACAGCATGTCCGAGCAGCAAAACGCGCCGCTGGCCCTGGCGCTGATCGTGGCCGACCACATCACCCGGGACCTCGGCACGGGGAAACTCTCCGTCCACGGCATCTTCAACGCCATCGGCGCGTTGAGCTTCCCCTGGACGCACCCGTCCATAATGGTCTACGGCGCCCTCACGGACGGCCGCCTCGGCAAGACGCCGATCATGCTCCGCCTGGTGGACGCTGAGGAGGAGCGCCCGCCCGTGGTCGAGGCGCCTGGGGAAGTCGACTTTCCCGACCCCTTCGCCATCGTGGAATTCGTCCTCGCCCTGAACGGTGTCGTCTTCCCAGAAGCTGGGGAGTACCGCCTGCAGCTGCACGGGGCCGGAACCCCTTTGCTCGAACGACGTATACTGGTAGTCCCTGTCCCGACACCCCAAGATCCACCCGACAGCCCTCAAACAGGAGAATGAGCCATGTCCGCAAACGAGACACCCGAGCCGACCGTCATTGTCACCCCAAGCCAGCTGCCCACGGGGCGGGTATCCATCACCCTGGCCAACCTGCCGGTTGGCGTACTCAAGAAGTACGCCAGCCCCAAACCCTTGCGCAGGCCCCAGCCCCTACGGAAGCCGTCATCGGAGGAGAAGGGATAAGCGGCTTGTGGGGGTTCCGGCCCTAATATCCGCTGAGGCCCGGGAGGGGACAGCCTCCTGGGCCTTTTGTCGTTTCTGGTCACAAACCCCGTCCGCAAGGCCCTTGCCTTCCGCCGCTCACCGTCGACGATACCGAACGCCCCCAGTCAAGAGTCGTCGTGCCACATCCTCCCCAGCGGCCGGGTGCAAGCGCTGGAGCAGCGCCAGGAGCAAAGCGAACTCGCCAGCGTCCAGCTTGCCCTTCAGCCGGTTGCACCTGTCGCAGCAGGCGCGGAGGTTGTCGAGGGCATACGCGCCGCCGCGTGCTGTCGGCTTCGCATGGTCGAAGCGCAGCAAGGCGAGCGTCAGGGGCAACCGGCAGTAGCCGTAGACCAGCGCGGCGCGGGCCAGCTTCAGCAGCTCGTCAAGGTCGTAGCTCAGCGTGACGCCATCGGCCCGGGCGCGGCGGCGCTGGTCGTTGAAGATGCGGCGGCAGCGCTTCCGGAGCGCGGTTTCGGCGGGCAGCAGCACGGGCTTGCGCATGGTCGCTCCCTTCACGCCGCGGGCCGGGGACGGTTCGGGTCGACGCCGGCGGGCAACACGCACACGTCGCGCATCTTGCCGCGGGCCGGGATGTCGAACACTTTGACACGGGCCTCCGCCTCGGTGTCGCCAGCGGCGACGGGCTCCCAGCGCCGCGACGGCGGTTCGCGCGTCCAGGCGACGAACCGCCCTGCTGGGGGCGTTGCCAGCCGGCCCTCATTCGGTCGGGTCATGGGTTGCCCTCTTCTTCCGTTCTGTTCCGAACCTTCCTCAGTGGACGGTTTGGACAGTGTGGACGGTCGTATCAGGAGGGGAGGGCGGTCAGAACGGACAACGACTATCGTCGGCTTCCCCCTCGTGTGCATTTCTTCTTCCGCTGGCGCCCCCTCCCCCTGTAGCCGACCGTCCGAACCGTCCGCAGACCGGGTTTTCCGCGGCGTTTGCGGACGGTTCCCGCGGACGGTTGTGCGCACCGCGGCCGTTACCGTCCGCACAACCGTCCGCACAACCGTCCGCCGTTTCCGCGGATTCGCCACTTCCTGCGGACGGTGCGGACGGTTGCAGGGAGGGGGAGAGGGTGTCCGCGCGCAAGTGCAACACTTCACGGTCGCGGACACCGGCCAGCGTCCGGCGGACGGTGTTCCGCTGCCGGGCATCCTCCCAACTTGCCAACAGGCCGCGTTCCTTCAGCCGTTTCCAGAGGGTCCGCGGCGAAACGGGTAGCCCCCCGCCCTGGTCGCGTGCCAACTCTTGCGCGGACGCATGACTCGCTTGCGGCTCCAGGTACAAGTCGGCGCCGTCCACCCAGCCGACGCGCTCGCCCTGGGGTTGCCATTCGTCCCGGGCGTGCTCGCCGGTGCCCATCGTGCGCAACCTCCATCCCCACGCTTCGGGCCTGTCCAGCGCCCCGGGCTCTGCCCCGTCCGGGCCGGCAACGTGCGCCCGCCCCGAAGCCAGGGCCGCGGCCAGCAGGCGCAGGAAGAGGGCTGTGGGTTCGGCAGCCTGGACGTGTTCCGCCTGCGCCGCGGCCGCCTCCCGAAGCGCCTCCCAACCGCGGCGAGCCAGGGCGCCCCGCTCCGCGTCCGTGAGGGCGCCGGCTGCGCAAGCGAAGTCGAAGAAGAGCTTCAGCCCCAGCGTCACGTCGGCCACAATGCCCGGCGTGCGTGCCGATCCGCTGCCGGTCTGGGCGCGATCGCGGAGCGCTGTCCGCTCCCCGGGCAGCCGGCCGCACAGCTCGCCGTACTGCGGTGCCAGCCAACGGACGAAACCGGCCAGCGCCGCCGCATACTGGCCGGCAGCGGCGGCGTGCTGGTGGGGCGTCAGGCCGGTCAGCAGCACGTCGTCCGGCGACACTTCCAGCACGAGCATGCGGCCGCGGAGCGACTGGCCGGGCGGGGTATCCTCGCCGGTCGAGAGGATCAGCCCGCGCGGCGGCCGCGACGGACGCAAGCTCCCGTCAGCGCGCATCCGTTGCCGGCCAGCCCGGTTGCCCTGCGCTCGCAAGAGCCGGTCGGCGTCGCGCTCCAGCCGCTGCCGGTCCCCGACCGCGCCCGCGGGAGCCCAGTCGTCCACCACAAGAAGCGCGTCCTTGGCGGCGAACGCCAGCCCTTCCAGTGCGTTGGCCGTCGAGGACCAACCGGCGGGCAGGTGCCGCGCGTCCAGGCCGGCGCCGTAGTGCTGCTGAGCGAGGGCCGCCAGCTCGCTTTTGCCGGCGCTGTGTGGGCCGGCCAGGAACAACGACAGGTCGATGGCGCCCGGGGCCTCGCCCAACGCCGCGCGGTAGACGGCCCCCACCAGCGGGAAGACGAGGCGGTCGGGTGCCAGACCGTCCAGAAGGGCCAGACTCGCCTGCAAGTAGTGCCAGCTACCGGCGATCTCGCGCCAGCCCGTATGGGCGTAGACGGTCCGCCGCGCCCGATCCTCCGAGAGCAGTTCGAGGGCGGCGCGGAGATGGTCGCGCGTGCCCTGCCCGGCGTAGACGACGGCCTCGCCGTGCCAGGCGGTCGTAACCCAGCCCAGCCCGGCGAAGTCGGCCGCGGGTACTTGGACAGCGGGCAACTCCCGGCCGTCCGCCAAGGCGCCGGCCAGCGCGAAGAAGGCGGTTTGCTCGGCGCCGTCGTCGCGCACGACTACCTCGGTAATCCGCGCGGTGAAGTTGCAGAGCGGGATAGTAGCCAATCCGCCGTCGTGCGTGGATACCTCGCGCACGATGCGCCCGTTGTCGATGCAGTAGCCGGCTTCGTTCAGCAGCACGGGCGGCCGCTCCTGCGCCTGTTCGCGCAGGAAGGGCTTCAAGGCGGCGTCGAGGTCGCGCAGGGACACCAGCCCTTTGAGGACGGCGCGGCGAGCGGCAAAGCCAGCAGGATTCGCGGTCTTCAGACGGGCCAGCGCTTCGAGCAGCGGCTTGTCGTTGAATAGGGCGGCAGCGCCTCCGGCGGCCAGCACGTCGGGCAGACGGTCCAGCGGACTCGGCTCTTGCGGCAGCTCACCAGCTGTCGCCGCGGCGACGGCCTCGCCGATCGCGACCCGCGCCGCCTCGCCGGTCAAGACCGCCGGCGCCTTGCCGGCAGCAAGCAGGTCGTCAATCCCCTTGCCGTCGGACAGCTCCCAGCGCTCCAGCTCGACGGCCAGACCAGCGGCGCCCGCGGCCTCGGCACAGGCCGACAGCGCGCGGGCCACGGTCGGCTTGTCGAGGGCGTCGGCGTCGAGGGCGAGCCGCACGGTCTGGCAACCCAACTCGTGCAGCACGTCGAGGGCCGGGCGCCAGGCCAGCCCGGCGGCGCCGATCGTGGGCAGTCCGGACAGTGCGAAAGCGATGTCCGCCTTGAGGGCTCCTTCAGTCAGCCGGCAGGTAGGGCAGGGGCCGGCCACGCCGAAGGGGACGTGAACCGGGGCGCCGGGGCCGGGGCCTCCGTGTTTCACACTCGACAGGTAGGAGTATTTGCCCTCGGCGCCCTTGGCGTCGTCCCGCCGCGAGAGCAAAGCAACGATGCGGCCGGCCAGGTCGCGGACCGGCACCAGCAGCCCCGCAGCGCCGGCGATGGTGAGATAGGGCCGGCCGCCCTCGCCCTGCTTGGTGACGAAGCCAGGAACCGACAAGAGGTTGTCGCCCGGCTGACCTGCCTCGCCGGCGATGTGCGCGAACACGTCGCGGGCCACTGCAGCGCGGCCGCGGACGGGCAGGGTGCGGTAGCTGCGGCGGTCCATCTCATCATCGCTCAGGCCGCGCTGGCGAAGTGCCTCGCGGTGCGCCTTGGAGAGCGCCAGCCGCGCCAAGAGGGCGGAATAGGCGCGGTGCAGCAAGTCGGGGGCGGCCCGTGGGGCTTCCGGGCCGGGCGGCCGCGGGGGCGGCGGTGGGGCGGGCCGGTCGGCGCCGGCGAGGCGGTGCAGGTGGTAGGGCACGCCGTCCCGATCCGTCTTGGAGCGCCAACATCCTTCTTCGACGCGCATGCACTTGGCGAGGGCGCCGTCGGCGGAGAGGCTGCACCAGTCCGCATGTTTGCAGATAGGGCAAGGGGCAGACTTGGAGACGCGCTGCCAACGATGACTTGCCATACAATTCCCTTGTGAGCGCTTTCGGTTCGATCAGACCGGCCCGCGGGAAGCAACCGCGGGCCGGTCGCGTTTCGTGTCAGCGCCGCGACGCCTCCAGCGCCTGCCACGCCTTCCGATCCGGACAACCTGCCTGCACCCAGCGCTTCAGTTCGGCGACGCGCCAGCGCGTGCTGTGCCCCAGCCGGACGGGGGAGGGTGTCTTGCCGGCTGCGACGAGACGCCACCAGGTCGCCTCGCTGACGCCGCACAGCCGGGCGGCCTCCGGGGCGGGGACCAGCAGGGGCTCGGGGGCCGGGGCCGGGACCGGCGGCGGGCCGGTAGCCGTAGCTGGCGGATCGGCTGGGACCGGGGCGGCGCCGTTCGCGGTGATAGGCGGGCGGTCAGTCGGCGGCATGGTGGGCCTCGCAGTCGGCGGCGGGGGTGTTGTTCCGTTGCCGGGCGCGGGCGGCGCGCAGCAGCACCAACAGCGCCCGGCGCTCGCGGTCCAGTTCGCGCAGCCGGGCCGTCAGCCGGGCGGCGTCTAGCGACTCCAGCAGGGCTTGCGGGTCGAAAGGTAACGGGGGTGCGGGGGGTGCGGGTGCCATACCGCAAGTCTGACAGGTGCGACGCGGGCTAGCGGGAAATGAGTGGGCAATTAGTGGGCAATTAGTGTGCGCGCTACTCGGCGGGAAGTGAGGCGAACAACCGCAGTCCCTCGGCGGTGACGGTGTGGCCTTTCCGCTTACCGCGCGGCTGGTGTGCCAAACCCGCGCTGCGCAAATAGGAGAGGCGCGGGCCGATGGTGCGCCGCGAGAACCCGGTTGTCGTTTCCAGGTCGTACTGGCTCACGGTTCGCGGATGCGACGCGGCGAGTGCGCGAAGGAGAGCAACGTCTTCGCGGGTGAGGGCGAGGTCGCCCGTTGCCGGGGCGGCTGGTGGCGTTGACGGGGAGGGCGCCGGCGTATCCTTCTGCTGGACGCCGCCCGCGGCGTCGCGGGCCAGCCACCGATGCAACCGATCGTACTTCTGCTTCGCCAACTCGCGCTTCCGGGTCGAGGCGGGGGGGTCGAAAAACGGCGGAGCGCCGGCCATGAGACGGGTTCCTTTCGAGAACGGCCGCGGCCGCCCCTGCAGGTTCTCGAACGGCAAGAGCGGACGCGCGGCCAAAGGACACGTTCAGCTTATCCGGCGCTTGAGGCGCGGTCCAACCCGGCCAGCTGCCGGGCCTCACCCGCCCGCCGCCTCGACGAGAGCGACGATGCCGCGGCGGATCACTTCCGATAGACTTTCCCAGGCGGCACAGACGCGGGCAAGATCGGGGTCGGCAGGGGCGCAGGTAAGCGGAGCGGTAAGCGGGTCAGTGCGTTCGCCGGAAGTGTTGTCGGGCAAGGACTTGCGTTCTGCACCGAAGGCATTTTGGCTCTCTATGTCCAGGTTCAAATCCTGGCCGGGTAGCTGACATAAAGGCCACACTGTGGGTCCGAGATTCGGGCCCCGTGAGGCGGCGAGCCACCAGGGACCTCCGTGGCGTCCCAGCAACTCAGCTGATTTGCTTGAGCAGTTGCTTTGCCTTGCCGATCCAACGGCCGTCGCGCCGGCGGCTCACTCCGGTCTGGTAGCGATAGTCTGCCAGGGCCTGTGCCACGATCTTCTGCGCCTCCGCTTTTTCTCCTGCCTTCACCAGATGCACCGCCAAGAGACATTTGTTCTCCAGGCTCGGCGCGATCCGGACAAGTTCCCGACAGCGTCGCACCGCTCCGGCCTGGTCTCCGGACTCCTCGCAAACCGCGATGAGCAAGTGCCAGGCCTTGTAGTCCTTCCAGCCCGCGTGACGGGCGACGAGTTTTTCCAGTGGCGCGACGGCCTGCTCCGGATGCTCGAGGCCCCGGTGGGCCAGGGCGAGGAGGAACAGAGACCAGCAATGGTCCGGCTCGCGCTCCAGCGCCGCTTGCAGGTGCGGCAGCGCCTCGGCATACTCCTCCCTCTCCACCAGACGTTGGCCCAACTCTAGCCAGTTGGCCGGCGTCGGCGACTGCTCCAACCGGTGATGCAGCTCTTCCAGAGACGGCCGGCGATGGAACAGATCGGCAAGCCAGCGGGAGGCCCTGGGGAAATCCTTCATTTTGTAGACGAAGAAATAGGCCCAGGCGCCGACAGGCTGGACGAGGAGGATGAACCAGCACCAGGAGGACTCCACGCCCCGCCGGGTCGCGTCCACCAACATCCACACGCTGAACGCCGCCTGGGCCAAGAGAAACAGCGTCCATCCGTTCAGAGAATGCGCGTCGGGCATGGCCACTCACAGGATGCAAGACCCTCTCCCAGGACGCGACCGACAAGGTCGACGCGGACAAGATCACGACGGGGAACGGTATCAACCCGCCTCCTGGGCGCCGGTCCCCGGCCGCTCCCCCGGCTGCCCTTCCGGAGGGGCCTCCCCGATCGTCTCGCCCTCGATGAGCCGCTCGACCTGTTCGAGCGTGACGCCGAGGTCCTGCAGGAGTAATTCCAGACAAGCCGGGTCGGGTTGCTCCCCGGTACAGAACCAGGTGCTGCTCAGGTAGGTCGCGTAGACCTCCCACTTCTTGTCGTTACTCAAGCCGGACACAACTGCTTCCCCCTTGTGAGAACCACGCCCAGGGTAGACGGCAACCGGAGCGTTGCCTGGCGTGCGCCCTGGGCGTCTGCATGATCCTCTGTCCGAAATGTGCTCGTCAAGAGAAATTGGCCCGCAGCGGCGACGGGCCCTCTTCCTGCGATCTTCCGCTTCGTGACCCTTCGCTGGTCTTGCCGTGCCTCTGGGAAGAACGTTTGCCGTGTGGTCGTCGGCCAGCGAGGATGAATGGGAGGCGAACCGGAAAAAAAAATGGCGCACCGGCCCGTTTGCAACCAGTGTACCGTAGAGGCACCCGTTGCCAGAGAGCAGAGCAACTGACATGCCGACGATTCCAAACAAAGAGGTGATGGGGAGCCTTCGCCGGGGACTCCTCTGCGACAGCGGAGGGGTGACCGATGGGCGATTGCTCGAGGAGTTCATCGTCCGGCTGTCAACCCGCGCTGGAAATGCGCCGCCGGCTGGAACAACTGATCGACAAGCAAGAACGCCAGCACTGGTCTTCCTCGCCGGATCGGCTGCGTACAGGGCGAGCGCTGGAAGTGCTGGAGCGGGCCGGCACACCGGAGGCACGGCGCGTGTTGGAGGTGCTGGCTACCGGAGCACCAGGAGCTTGGCTCACCCAGGATGCGCAAGCGTCCCTGACACGACTGTCCAGCCGAACGCGACGGTAAGTTGAGCCGCGAGCCTCGGGCGAGCACGGGCGCCCGCGCTCGCCCGAGGCTCGCGGCTCAACTTACTTTTGCGGGTACGGCTTGGAGGAAATGTTCCCAAGGTCCCGGGTCTGGGCCGGGGTCAGGGACAGGTTACGGTACTTCGCGCCGATTTCCCGGAACCCGCCGCCGCTGACGAAGGTCAGCCCGAAGGCGAGGCCGGGAAAGACTCCCTCGACGCGGAAGGCCCCGTTGGCATTGGTCTTTACCGAATCTCTCCCGGCGGGAATCCCACTCTCGAAGAATCCTCGGGCCGAGTCCGCGGCGTAGAAGAGCCACACCCGGGCCCCGACGATCGGCTTGCCCTCCTCGTCGAGGAGCTGGCCCGTCAGAGTTGCCCCCGGCCGCAGCTGGACCGTGACCGGCCCCGATTCCTTGCCGCTCAGGGAGACATGCCCGGCCAGCTTGCGGCCGGCATGCACACACGTCACGACCCGCGGCCGCTCGGGGGACAGGGCCAGGGCGGTGAAGGAGCTGCCCTTCACGGGGACGAGCCCGCCAAGGGCGGTCATCCCACTCACGGTGGCTCCGGTCAGGGCCTTCCCATCGGGGCCCACGACGTGTACCCGCGCCGTCCGCCCGCGCTCGAACCGGACGTCGCAGGTCAAGGTTTCGGTGCCAAGGGCCGGCTCGATGAGAAGGTAGCCGTTGTGCCCCAGCAGCGTCTCGATCGCGCCTCCGGACGACAGGAAACACGGCCCCATGCCTGGGTCGTCCTCCCGGTAGGCCCGCTTGCGGTGTGCCGGGTCGAGCCCGACCTGGGTGTACGGGTTGGGCCCCTCGACCTCCGCCCGAAACTTGATCACGCCGGAGCCGGGCAGTGCGATCAGGCTGTAGGTGCCGTCCTTCTCGGTCCGGAATCCCTGGATGCCGGTGCGGTAGAAGTCGTTGCCGGGCAGGTCGCGGAAGAACTTGTTGTCCGACAGGGGAAAGTACCACAGGGCCGCCGGGACCGGCTTCCCTTCCTTGTCGGTCACCCGGCCGCGGACGCGGACGCCGCGCACCATCTCGAAGTCGAGCTTCAGCGGGGTCAGTCCTCCGTCGTCCGCGAGAGACTTCTCCGCCGGGAGATAGCCTCGATCGAGCCCTGGCGTGGCCCGGAGCCCGTAGCGCACGCCCTTGGGGAGCCCGATCAGGCGGTAGCGACCTTGCGTGTCGGTGCGGGTGGTCGCGAAATCCTCCCAGGAGGCGCCCGCGCCGTGCCCGCCGATATGCACGTCGGCCAGGGGCTTGCCGGTCGCCCGGTCGATCACCTTGCCGGCGACCGGCCGCGTCGGCCGGGCGACATGCTCGAAGCTCGGGGCGTAGAGGGCGGGCAGGGACGGCGGCCCCAAGCCCGGCTCCGGCTCGGGCCGGCGCAGCGCCTTAACGTCCAGGCCAGGACGACACAGCACGTAGAGGACGCGGTGCTCGATCGTCGGCCCTTCCAAGCGCAGGACCGCGACCCGATCGGCTCCCACCCCGCGGACCTTGAAACGTCCATCGGCGTCGGTCTTCACCGCCATCAGCCCGGCCACGGAGGGCTGGTACAGATGCTTGGTGAGCAGAGGGGAGATGCGGTTGCTGTCCGGGCTCCAGCTCTTCAGCACAGGCGTTAGGTTCTCCTGGGGTGTCGCCTTCAGCGACCGGACACGGACGACGGCGTCCTTGACGGGCCGACCCTCCAAGTCGAGGATTCGGCCGGAGAGAGGAGTCGCAAGATCACGGACGAGCCGGAGCGTGACCTCGCCCTTGCCCAGGCTATCGGCCTCGACCCAGTCGGGGCCGTAGCCGTCCGCGGCGGCGACAAGCTGCCGCCCGCGCACCAGGCCGGTGCGCGCTGCCGTCAGGTGGAACCGGCCGTCCGCCCCACTCGTCGCGGAGACGACTGCCTCAGCCCTGTCATCGTCTCGGTCAGAGGAACAGAAGAGCAGCCGGGCCCCGGCGAACGGCTTGCCGTCGGGGCCGAGGATGCGGCCGCGGACCTCGACCATTTCGGCTGACTTTCCCGGCCCCTCGGTGAGCTTCTCGGCCAGGCGCCCTTTCACTGCTTTTTCCGCTCGGGCTACTCCTTGAAACCCGTTGGCCTGCGGCGTCACCCTGGGATCGGCGGCCGCCGGCTGTCGCGCCATCACGCCGGCCCCGGCGACCAGCAGCCCGGCGAGGAGGACGAACCCGGTGACAAGCTTTCCCCTGGTCGTGAACATGGTCGGAACGCCTCCTTTCACCAGGGCGGCAACGCCCGGCGAGGTGATGCCCGTGAGGCCACCCTTGGCGGCACAGGCCGACGCGGCCCGGACCGTCGACGACGCCAGCGCGGCTGGGACGACCGCACCGGCGGGGCCTCGGGATAGTGCCACTGCCGTCAGCACGGCAGACAGGGACACACCTCGGCGGGCGAGCCGGCGGAGCAGTTCCTTGCGGGCCTGGCTGAGCCGGGCCGACACGGTGCCGGGCCGGCAGCCTAACTCGCGGGCCACCTCGGCCTGGCAGCGCCCTTCCAGGAAGCAGAGGACGAACGGCAGGCGAAGCTTCTCCGGCAAGCGCAGGACCTCCTCGTCGAGGGCGGCCTGGACGTCGCGCCAGGTCCCCTCGGAGACGGATTCCTGGTCGGGCTGCCGCGCCTGCTGCTCACGGGCCCGCCGGCGGGCGGCCCCACGGCGGGCCCGGCGGGCGATCCGGACGGCCACGCCATACAACCAGCCGGCGAGCGTACCCGCGTCGCGGAGGTAGCCGCCCTTCTTGGCCAGGACGACAAAGGTGGCCTGGAAGGCGTCCTCCGCGTCCTGTTCGTGACCGAGCACCGCCCGACAGACGCGCCACACCAGCGGCCCGTGCCGCCCAACCAGGGCAGCAAACGCCGCCTGGTCCTGCTCCCCGGCGAAGCGCCGGAGCAGGTCGCTGTCGGTCAACTCGTGTGCCGACGAGACGAGTGACAGCTGGTGGATGTGGCGCAGGATCGTGCCGGATGATGCCGTGGTCATGCTCGTAGTCCCTCCGACGGGATGTGTCTCCGTTATACTCCCCGCCGGAGGGAAAACCCTGCGAGAAAGGATTCGTTGTCGTTGCGGATCGTGTATCAAGCGGCCGATTGGTTACCCCAAACGAAAAGGGCCTTCGGGATTCCCCGAAGGCCCTTGTTCGTCAGCGCGCAGCGCTCATCGATCACAGCAGTTGCTGGTTGTTGCGCGGACGACGGTTGCCGCCGCCCGGACGCCGCTGCTCGAACTTGACCTCGAACGGCTCGCCGACCATGTCCGCCCAGGTCTTCTTCTGCTCCGAGGTAAGCGAGGCCGCAATCTTGCCCTGCGTCGCCTTGCCCACTTTCTGGCGGATCTCGCGGATCTTCTGGCCATCGGTGCGGCGATCCAGACCCTTGGTTTCCTCCTGGATCTTGTCCTCGCCCTCCTTCAGGGCCGTCTTGATCGTTTCCTTCTGCTCGTCGGTCAGCTTGAGCTGCTTCTGCACGTCCGCATTGGTGAAGGCCCGGGTGCGGAGCTGCTGAAGTTGGATCTGTCCGAAGCGTTTCTTCTGCTCGCTGGTCAAGTCGGCCGCCTTGGTCAGCTCCTCGGTGGTTTCTTTCTGGAGGGCCTGGAACTTCGCCTGGCGCTCTTCTTGCTTGAGATCGCGGAACTCTTCCCGCGCCTTCTGCATCTTCTCCTGGATCTTCTTGCTGGCCTCGTCGATCTTCTCTTTCTGTTCCTTGGTGATCTTCAGTTCGTCCTGCACGCTCTTGTTCGTGAGCAGATTGCCGCCGCCGAAGCCACCGCCCGGCCGCTGGCGCTGGCGTTGAGCCAGCGCGGGGGAGGCGAGCATGACCACCAGCGCCAGGCTCAGGGACGCCTTGCAAAAGTTACGCATGGGAACCGCCCTCGAAAGAAAAGTTTGGGGAAACACGTTCACTCTTCCACTCCATCCACTTCTCTCTAACCCCGGCATCTCTGGCGAGTTCCGCGCCCCGTACAATTTCTTTCCGTCGGCGACGCCTGCGGCCGGGCCCGGTTCGTAAGATAGGCGGAGGGGTCCGCACGCGGGCCGTCGTCGCGGCCGGCGGGAAGGACCAACGGCGAAGAGACGAAAGGGGCGCGGCGTGGCAAACGTGAATCGGCAGACGGCCAACCGGGACGCCAAGCGGAGGCGCCGCCGCCTCGAGGTGCGCAGGACCATCGCCCGCTGGGAGGCCGAGAACCGTGACAGGGCGGCACGGGGCGAGTTGCCCGAAGACCTCACCGCCAAGATCCGGGCCCTGCGCAAGCAGATGCGCCTCCACGGGTAGCCGCCGCGCTGCCCTACTTGGATTCCATCACCCACACGCCCTTCCACTCGCCGAGAGGTGGGTGTTTCTTCAGGTGCTCGCACCGCTGCACATAGAGTTGAGATGCCTTGTCGGCGGGATGATGGCGGAGGGCCTCGCGGAACGCATGCACGGCCTTGTCCCAGTTCCCCAAGCGGTATAGCTCGATGCCGTTGCGGAAGTGATTAAGGACGTCCACCATCGCGGGGAAAGTCCCTTCCGTGTGGTAGTCGAGGACCTCGTAAACCCGAACGGGCTCCGTCTTGCCCTTCACGACGACCGAGTCAATCTCGCGCGTCCGGTAGGTGCCGCGCAGCTGGTTCAAGGTGTTCTGGCTGATCAGGATGTGGGCGCCATACTGCTTGCACGCGCTCTCCAGCCGTGAGGCCAGGTTGACGCCGTCGCCGATGACCGTGTAATCCATTCGCTTCGGGGAGCCGATGTTTCCGGAAACGACGTGATCGGTGTTCAGGCCGATGCCCATGTCGATGAGTTTCCGGCCGCGGCTGGCGCGATCCCGGTTGTATTCCCCCAACTCGCGCATCATCGAGATGGCCGCCCGAACGCCACGGTCCGGGTCGTCGTCGTGGGCCAGGGGCGTTCCGAAGACCGCCATGATGGCGTCCCCGATGAACTTGTCCAGCATGCCTCCCTCGCGCTGGATGCACTCCACCATGATGGTGAAATACTCGTTCAGCAGCGCGACAGTCCCCTGCGCGCCCAGTTCCTCGGTGAGCGTGGTGAAGTTGCGCACATCGGAGAAGAGCACAGTCGCCTGGCGGGCCTGCCCGCCCAGGATGTCCTCCCCGGCCTGGAGCAGCTTGTCGGCCAGTCCCGGGTCCATGTACCGCGCCATGGTGGACTTCAGCCGCTTCTCGCTGCTGATGTCCTCGATGAGCATCATCGAGCCCAGGTTCTCCCCCTTGCCGCTGGTCAGGGGCAGCACCGTGACGTTGACCGAGCGTTTCTCCGTTCCGGCGGCGATCTCGGCATCCATCGTGATGGCCGTGGTGCGATCCTGCTTGACCCGGCGAATGCTCTCGACGACCCAGGCGTTTTTTCCCTGGAAGAAGTCCGCGGCCAGCCGGGCGAGGACCTCCCCCTGGCGGACCCCCAGGATGCGCAGACCCGCCTGGTTGCAGGTGACGATCCGCTCGTCCACGTCGAACGTGACCACGCCGTTGGACATGCTCTCCAGGATGCTCTCGTTGTAATTCTTGATACTCTGGATGTCGTCGAAGAGCTTGGCATTTTCCAAGGCGATCGAGATCTGCGCCGTGAACGCCTTCAGCCGCACCTCGTCATCTTTCTTGAAGGTCCCGCCGATCTTGTTGAGGACCTGGGTGACGCCAATCGCCTTGCCCGCCTTGTTGGTCACCGGCACGCAGAGGAGCGAACGGGTGAAGAAACCGGTCTGCTTGTCAAAGGCCGGGTTGAAGCGCAGGTCGGCATAGGCATAGGGGATATTGACGGTCTCCCCCGTCTGAAAGACGGTCCCGGCAATGCCCATACGGTTGGGGAACCGAATCCGCGTTGCCCCCAGCCCCTCGCCGACCTCGGTGTACAGCTCGTTGGTCTTCTCGTCATTGAGGAACAGCGTCGAGCGCTCGGCATTGAGGATCTTCGTGACCATCGACATGATCATTTGCAGCAAGCGGCCCAGTTGAATCTCCGAGGAGATCTCCGCCACCACGTTGAGGAACTCGGCTTCCTTCCGCTGATTGTCCAGCATCTTGGCGACGGACAGGGTGCCATGCAGGACAATCGACGCCTGCTGCATGACGGCCTCGAGGAAGGTGAGGTCGTCCCGGGTAAATCTCCCGTTCGTCTTGTTGAGCGCCTGGGCGACGCCGAGCAACTCGCCCCGTCTGGTCCGGATCGGCGTGCAGAGGACGTCCTGCGTTCGGTAGCCCGTCTTCTCGTCGACCGACGGATTGAACCGCTCGTCGGCATAGGCATCGGGGATCAGCACACTCGTCCCCGTCGTGAAGACGAGCCCGACGATGCCGACGGTGTCGGGGACGCGGATCTCGGGGACGTGATCTCCCAGGGCGACGCGCGAGTACAGTTCGCCGCTGGAGGCGTCGTGCAGGAAGATGCTGCTGCGGTCGGCCTCCGTCGCCTCCGACGTCATGGCAACCAGCGCTTCCAGTTGCTCGTCGAGCGAGTTCAGAGCGGCCAGCCGGTTCACGAACGCCAACAGCGCGTCTGCTTTTCCGTTCCGCGCAGGGCGACGTCGCCTTGGCCGCACGCCGCTCGCAGGGTTATCGTTGCCCGGCATAAGCTTGCTCCAGTTGTTGCCGGATGACCGTAATGTGTTTCTGCAGGTGCTCGATGTCGTCGCGATGCCGGCGTTCGAGTCCTTGCTTCTCTTCCTGAAACGCCAGTCTCTCTCGCTCCAGTTGCTCGCGCACCGCGACCACGGTCGCCCGGAGCTGGGCCATTTCGCTCTGTGCGCTGCTGAGTTCTCGTTGCACCCTGGCTTCTGAAGCAGCCCGCAGGCCCTCCAGCTCGTCGCGCAGCGCGACAATCGTCGCCCGGAGCTGGCTGATCTCGCTCTGGGCCAGGGAGACCGCCGCCTGGACCGCGGCCTCCCTCTCCGCCTGTGCCTTCTCCAGTTCGTCGCGAAGAGCGGCGGCGATGGCGCGAACCTGAGCGGTTGCCTTGCCCGCCTCGGTGGCCGCCGTTTCCACGCCCAGGTCTTTCGCCGCCAGCGCCGCCTCCAGCGCCACGCGCACCTCGCTGACCGTCGCCTTGAGATGCAGGCTTTCGCTGCCGGCCACGGCAACCGCATCCTGGACCTTCTGCTGCGTCCTGGCGGCTTGCAGTTCCAGTTCCAGGCGGAGCGCGCCAATCGTGTCATGCAGCTGGCGAATCTCAGCCTGGGCCAGGCTCAGGTCGCGCTCGAGATCGCGGGTCCGAACGGGCGTCTCATTCATGGTCACCGTGCTCGGCATGGTGGCTCCTCGTTCTGGCCGCCCGGGGACCGGGACGGCGGGACGGCCGCCGGCCCGGTACACCCAGGCAGGCCGTGGTCTGGGACGTCGTCTACTTCACGACCTGGGAGGGGGAGGGCTCTCGGGCGAGCCGCCGGTCGCGCCAAGCGCTTGCGGGCGGCACCGCGAATCGCGTGGTCGTTCCAGGCCGCCCGCAAGCGCTTGGCGCGACCGGCGATCAGCGAGCCTGAAACAGCACTCCCCCTGACGAATGGTGAGCAAGTCGCTCGGACGGCGCAACACCGCCCGGGATGCAGAGCATCAAGCTAGACTTCGTCGCCAGACTTCAAGACCGTACCAGATGCCTGCGCCCCCGGCAAGGGGCTGGGTGACGGGCGGCGGATGCTCCTCCCGATTGCGGCGAGCGGGGGGTGACACCTCCCGCTCGCCAAATCGGCTGAACCGCGCAGCCGCCGCATCGCGGCTAGCGCAGGGTCGGCCGCACTTCCTCTGCCGAGGCGGCCCGCCATAGCCGGACGGTCCCGTCCTCGCACCCCGCGGCCAGGGCTCGGCCGTCCGAGGAGAACGCCACGGCCCACACGGCTGTCCGCGAGACCGGGAGTGCCGCCCACGGCTCCGCCCGGTCCGCGTCCCACAAGATCACCGTCTGGTCGCTCGCCCCGGACGCCAGCCGCCGGCCGTCCGGGGAGAACGCCACCGCCCGCACCAGCCCCGTGTGCCCTCGCCCCGTCGCCCGCAGCGCGCCCGTCTCCGCGTCCCAGAACCGCACCAGCCGCTCCGCCGCGGTCGCCACGGTCCGCCCGTCCGGGGAGAAGCATACCGACCAGACCGTCTGTCGTTCCCCGTGCCCGTCCAATGTGACCCGCACGGTCCCGCTCGCCACGTCCCACAGCCGGGCGGTCCCGTCGGCCGCGGCGCTGGCCAGCGTCCGTCCGTCCGGCGCGAAGGCCAGCGACCGCACCGGTCCGGTGTGGCCCGTCAGGCGGCCGCGCTCCTTCCCGGCGGCCAGGTCCCACAGGCGGATCGAGTCGTCCCCCGCCCCCAGGGCCAGCGTCCGCCCATCCGGGCTGATCGCCGCGGCCAGCAGTTCCGCGTCCACCGGGCGGACGTGAAGCCGTTCCTTCCCGGTCCGCGGGTCCCATACGGTCAGCTCTCCCCCCTGGTTCCGCAAGAGGCCTGGGGCCTGGGACGGGCAGGCCGCCGCCAGGGCCGTTCCGTCCCGCGCGAAGGCCAGGCCATACACGGTCCCGTGCCGCTCTTCGAGTTCGAGCCCCGGCCGGCCGGTCGCCACGTCCCACAGGCGGACCGTCCGGTCGACGCTACCGCTGGCCAGCGTCTTCCCGTCTGGGGCAAACGCCAGGCTGAGCACGAAGTGACCGTGGCCGCGGAGGACCTCGCGCGGCTGCCGGTCCGGGCCGTCCCAGAGGAGCACCTCGCCCCCCGACCCGGCCGAGATCATCGTCTGGCCGTCGGGGGTGAAGGCGATCGCCGAGACGCTCGCCGAGTGCCCGCGGAGAATGGTCGCCTTCCGCGACGGGCCGGTTAACTCCCACAGCCGGACCGACTGGTCGCTGGACACCGACGCCAGCGCACTCCCATCCGGGGCGAACGCGACCTCGTTGACGATCCCGGCATGACCGTCCAAAAACCCCAGGTGCTTGCCGGTGGCCGGGTCCCACAGGCCGATCCGGCCGTCGTAACTTCCGCTCGCCAGCCGCTTGCCGTCCTTGTCGAACGCCACCGCCCAGACCGGCCCCCGGTGCAACTCGCGGCGGACCACCCGCTCCCGCCGCGGTTCCACGTTCCACAGCCGAACCGCGGTGTTGATCGTGCCAACGGCCAGCGTCTTGCCGTTCGGGGCGAAGGCCAGGGAGACGGCGTAGTCGCCGAAGCTGAGCGTCTCCGACGCTGTCTCCCGCCCGGCCTGCGGGTCCCAGAACTTGAGCGTCCCGTCCGCCCCTGCGCTGGCCAGCAGCCTGCCTCCCGGAGCGAACGCCACGGCCGTCACCCGTTGCTTGTGGCCGGGCAACTCGCGGCGCAGCTCCCCGGTGCCCGGGTCGAACAGCCGGATCGTTCCGGAGCCGGCCGGCCCCTCCCCGCCGACCGCCAGGAGCCGGCCGTCCGCGGAGAAGGCGAGGCCGTTCACCGTCCCGGGCAGCGGCGGCAGGGTGTGCAAGAGCCGCCGGCCCGGCAGGTCCCAGATTCGCACCGCCCGGTCGCTCCCGCCGGTGGCCAGTCGGGTCCCGTCCCGGCTGACCGCCACCTTTCGGACCGTGCCGATGTGGCCGTCCAGCCTGGCCCGGTGCCGGCTCGACTCGTGCCAGAGGTGATACCACTCGAACCCGCGCAGGTCCGGGCTCATGCTGCGCAGCAGGTCGCGGACCCCTCCGGCCTGCCCGGACGCGAACGCCTGCTGGGCGAAGGCGAGGTCGCGGGTGTACCGGCTCCGCCGCTCCAGGTCCTCGGCCCGGGCTCGCTCGGTCTCCGCCTCCGCCTTGCGACGTTCGGCCTCCGCCAGGGCGGCCTCCAGCCGGCCGGCATACGCCCAGCGCACTCCCAGCGCCACGACCACCGCCAGGGCCAGCACCGAGACGACCATCAGTGCCGCTGCCGCCGGTCGCCGCCGTACCCACCGCACCGCCCGCTCCCATCCCGGGACCGGCCGGGCGCGGATCGGCTCGTCGTTTAACCAGCGGCGCAAGTCGGCCGCCAGCTCGGTTGCGGTGAGGTAGCGGCGGTCCGGCTTCTTCTCCAGGCACTTCAGGCAGATCGTTTCGAGGTCACGGGGTACGCGGGGGTTGAGCTTGCGGGGGGCGGGCGGCTCCTCGCGCTCGATCTGGACCACCAGCATCCGCACGTTGCCCCGGAACGGCAGTTCCCCGGTCAGCAGCCGGAACAGGATGACCCCCAGGGAATAGATGTCGGTGCGGGCGTCGGCCTGGTGGGCCTCGCCGCGGGCTTGTTCCGGCGACATGTAGGCCGGCGTCCCAAGGATGCGCCCCTCGACAGTCACCGTGACTTCGCCGGCCGTGCGCCGGGCCAGCCCGAAGTCCATCAGGCGCGGCTCGCCGTCCAGGTCGAGCATGATGTTGCCCGGCTTGAGGTCGCGGTGGATCACGCCCGCCTGGTGGGCGTGGTGCAGGGCGTCGGCGACTTTGGCGCACAGCACCGCTGCTTCGCGGACCGTGGGCTGCTGGCCGGTCAGCCAATCGGCGAGCGTGGCCCCTTGCACGAAGTCGCTGACGATGTAGATGGTGTCCCCCTCCCGGCCGACCTCGTGGACGCCGACGAGGTGCGGATGCTTGAGCCGGGCGGCCGCGCGGGCCTCGCGGAAGAACATCTCGGCCTCGTCGGCGGTGAGCTGGCCCTTGCGGGGAATCTTGACGGCGACGGTACGGTCGAGCGCCGTGTCGCGGGCCTTCCACACCGCCCCGAACGCTCCCGCCCCGACCTGCTCAATCAACTCGAAGCGGCCGATCCGGCGGACCGGCTCCTCCACGTAGGGAGTCGTTCGCTCGCCAACCAGGCTGAAGGTGCCCCCACAGTAGCCGCAGGTGATACTCCCGAAGTCGCTATCGTCCTCGACGTCGATGTGCTCATGACAGTGTACGCAACGGACTTGCATGAGTGGTGGTTCCCAGGAAATACCGAACGCCAGTGGCCCGGCGGCCCCTGTTTCCTGTTTTTCTCCCCTCGAGCATTTTACAGGCGGGTGGAGCGACGGACACAAGCCCCAAGCGCCAGCGACGGAACCCGAGGTCCCCCGCGCTGGCGCTTGGGGCTGAGGTCCGCCAGCGAGGGCGGCCCTCGCTGGCGCTTCGGGTTAGTGTGGGACGATCATCCGTGCCGGGGGAATACACCCGCTCACAAACTGCTCGGGGGGTCGTCGACCTTCGGGGGACGGGTTGGAGTGCCGGATCAAGGGAGGTCTTGGGCAACGGGTCAGGGGCAGTGTGCCTGCCAGCCTGCCAACGTCAAGGGGTAGTTGGCAGGCTGCCTCAGCCGCCACAAGTGCTTGATTTTCAAGCTACTTGCGTCGTGTCGAAGGGGCAGTCTGCCAGCCTGCCAGGGGGTCTCAGGTGCTCTCCGCCACGGCTGCGCGGCGGACACACCAATGCCCTGCAAACCGTCCCCGTTCCGAACTGGCTTCCTTGCCCCTGCACGGGCCGTCAAACTCCTTCATCGGCCGCACCAGGCGGCACGGGTCGCCTTGTCGTTACTGGAGCGTTTCCCAGTACGGCACGACGGGGGCGTAGGCGGGCGACGTCGGATCGAATAACGGCTGCGGCCCCGGGTTGCCTGGCATCGTGATGCTGAAGCCTTGGCTGTGCGGCCGCAGGAATATGGCCTGGAAGCTGTTCGCCGGAAGGGTCGAGCCGGGGTCCAGGCTGCTCGCGGTGACGACGACCGTCTCCTCGTTCGCCGAACCGCGGTCGACCACGAGGATCGACCCCTTCTGTATGCTCCACGTCCCAGAGCCGCCGCCGCTGTAGGTAATTGACCCGCTAAGGCCCGGCGGGGCGTTGACGGTGATCGTCTGGGCCCCGGCCTGCGTCACCGCGGTCGTCGAACTGGTCAGCTGCGGTGCCAGCACCAGCTGCGTGCGATCGACGATGCAGAAGAAGCGGTGCCGGATGTTCGTGGCCGTGCTGGCACCGATCTCCGCCCCGAGCTTGACCGGGATCGTTGAGGGGTCCTTGACCTCGAAGAAGCCGACCGTCAACCAGACACCGAAGGTGTTGCTCCGCGTCGTCAGGTTGTTGTAGACCTTGGTCAGCATGTCGTACTGGAGGTACGGGTGGGTGATCGTCACATTCCCACTAGGGGTCTGTGAGGTGGTAACCTGGAACAGACGCTGGGGGTTGGCCCCACTCGGGTCCTGCAAGCGGAAGACCGTGTCCTCCAGGCCGCGCCCTTTGTTGTTGCCGCTGGCAAGGGCGGCCTGCAGATCGGTGTTGGGCAGGTGGCCGACCCCCGCCAGCTCGAGGAACGGACGATCCCCCGAGTCAATCTTGTTGCTGCCCAGATTGGGCGTGCGCGACGCGAGAAGAGCGTTCCACATGTTCTTCACGTCGATGTCCGAGAAGGCGTTCGGGCCGGTCGCCGGCGAAATCGCAGCGTCGCACAGGGCCTGGAAGACCTCCAGTTCCCAGATGGTGTTGATGTTGAGCTTGCCCGGCGTTCGGCCGCGCGGCGAGATGCGGGCTGCACGATCGGCGACCTCGAGGAAGGAGAACAGCCGCCACAGCCGGTGCGAGTTGGGAGGGGTCGCAGCCGGCAAATCCTCGTCGAACCACGGGACGCGGTGCCTCTGGGAGGCCCCCGCGTTGATGAACGCGTGGGTCAACTCGTGCGGCCGGAAGCCGGAGACGTGCAGCAGTTCCGCGGGGCTGACCGGGGTCCGATCGAGGTGGACCAGCCAGTCGGGCGGGCTGGCCGTCGCCGCGGGGTCGTTGGGTTGGCCGAATGTGTGTGTTGTCGCGTTGCCCTTTCTTGTCTGCTTGCCGACCTGGCTCTTATCCGAGGCATACGGCTGCGACTTGCCGGTCGAGAAATTGGTTGGCGCGTTCGACGCGTCCCAGAGCCGCACCCCCTCCAGGTAGTCAACGGTGATGTACGGGTTGTAGGTCGTGTCGACTACCGGATTGCCGGTTATCGGATCGAGTTTGGTCTGATTGGGGTTGGGCGGCAGGTGCGGGTTGGCCAGCCGCCGCAGCAGAATCGTCACGCCGTTGGTCTGGTCGGCGAGGAAAGCTGGGTCCGGGGCGTTGTTGATGCGGGTGC
Source organism: Planctomycetota bacterium (assembly GCA_016177925.1). Classification (GTDB taxonomy): domain Bacteria; phylum Planctomycetota; class Planctomycetia; order Gemmatales; family Gemmataceae; genus JACOUH01. The sequence continues at coordinate 52,030 of JACOUH010000032.1, forward strand.
CCTCGTAGCGCATTCCCATGGTCCCGGCCTTATACGGGCACTGATACCAGGGCGTCGCGGCCGGCACCGAGTCGGGGGCGTTCACGTTGATCGAGTTGTTCCGCGTATTGGGCGCGTTGGTCGCGAGGTTCCCCCCGGTGAGCCCATCAGGCCCCACCAGGAAGGAGCCGCCAGTCTGCGGGTCGACCTGTGTCGGGGGGTTCACCGTGGGATCGCCAACGGTAATCGCAGGTTGGGACGTGAAGGTCCCCTCGTTGCGAATAGTCCCCGGAGTACCCGCTACATTGCCGCTTATGTTCCACGGAGTGCCGCTGGTCTCGGTCTGGGAGATCACGACCTTGTAGATGCTGTAGTCGGTCCCCATCTGGTTATTGATGGTTTTGTGGTAGAGCGGGATCTTCTGTTCGTTGGCGTCGTTCTCCTGCGGCTGCGTGTTGCCGTTGGTCACCTGCTTCGGGAAGGGGGAGAACAATTCGGCCCAGACCTGCACGATGGCGGGGTCGTTGGGGAGGGCAGTGGCCGACACCTGGTACTCGGCGAGGGCTTCATTGAGGACGACGGGCGGCAGCTCGGTGCCGAACACCCAGTATTTGAGCACCAGCTCGCCGTTGTTGTTCTTATCACTGTTGGCACTGTAGTCCGTGACCGCCAGGTCGTTCCCCGTGAAGAACTTGTAGGCGATCGCGTAGTAGTTGAAGGGCGTGCTGATCTCGTCCTCGTCGATGAAGTCAACGATGTTGACCGCCAGCTGACCCAGCCAGCGCAGGCGGGCCAACTCGTCGGGCGTTGGGGCAGCCGCGTTTTGGGGACCATCGACCCCAGTGACGATGAGCAGCCGGCGGTAGATCTCGGCCGCCAGGCTCTGCCGCGCCTGCTGGGCGCTCTCATACTGCTGCTGGACCTGGGTCGCCGTGTACGGCAGCCCCGTGCTGGGGTCGATCGCGTAGGCGTTCGAGTTGTCGTACCGGCCGTTGTAGCCCTTGAGCATTGGGGTCCCTGCCGGGCCGCCCTGGTGCGGGTAGCGCGGCAGGAGCTGGCCGAGGTCGACCTTCTCCAGCGCTGCCGTGAACGAACGCCAATCGACAGCCGGGTTGGGGGCGCCGCCCGGCAGGTAGTTCGGCTGGCCCGGAGTGCGAAAGTCGCTAATGGCTGGCACGGTCCTGGTGGTGTCGAGGCGCGTGGCGAGCGACGGGAAAGCGGTCGCCGGACCGTAGGGGACGCCGTCCAGGTTGGCCCCCGGCGAGAGGTACTGCGATGGCTGGTCGCGGTACAGCCACGGCGCCAGGCCGAGCCGGTTGACGTCCATGCTGAGCGTGGTGACCATCTGCCGGCGGCGCAAGTTGGCGAGCTGGTCCGCGGCCGGCAGCGCCGGATCGGTGGTGAAGTTCTGCGGGCACAGCGTCGCTACCACGGCGGACATCGCATCGCTACCGCTCGCTCCGCTGTACAGGAGCTTCTTCATGTCGGCGACGGGCAGCCGCGTGTCGTCAGCGACCGGCTGGAAGTAGTCGTACAACACCGCATGGTTCGTCCGGGCTAACAGGCTGCCATTGTCGTAGCCCTTGGGGAAGTTCGGGAACGGGAATAGCGCCGTCGCCAGCGGGGACGAGATCGGGCCTGTCGGGGCGTTCGAGTTGGTTTCGTCAGCGCCGTTGAGGTCGACCTGGTTGAAGAAACGCGGCGCATAAATCGTCGACGCAGAGCCGGTGCCGTCGCCGGGCTGGCTTCCGCTCGTTGGCTGGGCGACCGCCTGCCCGTAGCGGCCCGACGTCGCCGGCGAGGTGCTGGTGCTGCCCCGGAACAGGTTCCGCCACTCGGTGGGATCGCGCTGGGAGTTGAGCATCTGAGCGAGGCTGACCTCCCACTTGCCGTAGCCGCGGTTGGAGCTGTGCCAGGGGGTCCCGGAGGTAGAGGCGCCCATCAGGTTGCCGGCCGTGTTGAGGTTGATGCGGTTGTCGAGGTCCTCGACGTAGAAGGCGAACAGCGGCTTGTACTTGGAGCCATCCGGCGCCGTCTGCACCGGGTAGCCGAGGTCGATCCAGATGCTGTCGTTGCCGCCAGGGGCGTTGATCCGATTCTTGACGTCGCCGGTGAGGTCCGAGGGGTAGGGGAAGCTGGGATCCATATCGGCCGGCCGCGGGCGCAGCGTCAGGTACTTGCCGGTGGGGCTGGTCGCCAGCCAGTTCGGATTGCTCGGAGCGAGTGTCCCGAACAGCCAGGGGCGATGGAACGAGGGCATCATCAGGGTGCCGTTCGCCCGGGCGGCGCCGAGGAACAGGTTATTCAGATCGGGATAGGTATGGGAGGCGTTGGCCCCCCCCGTGTGCGGGCCGCGTGCGTTGAGATTGGTCGGATCGGTCCGCGTCCCGAGTCGCTCGGGGTCGCGAAGGATGTTGTCGCTTTTGAAATACGTGTAGTTGACTAGCTGGTAGTCGTCGAGGCCGCCGAAGGCGGCGACCTGGTTGTAGTGGAGCCGGCCGGTGCCGTTATAGGGCTGGAGGTTGAGCACCTGGTCGTTGTAGCCGTACATGGTGCGGGCGAGGCTGTGTCCGCGCAGGGCCGACTGTACCCCGCTGAGGTCGTCCGGGACATCGTAGATCAGCTGCCCGATGGCCCAGCGGAACAGGGGGTCCGCCCCACCCCCGCTGTACGGGTTCCGCTGCAGGGCCTCGCGGAAGTTGACCGAGGCGGAGTGGTTCTTCTGGGCGAAGAAGACGAAGGTGATGCCGACGATGGCAAACAGCGTGAGCAGCGCCAGCACCACCATGAGGATCACGGCGCGGCGCCGTTCCTCGGCGTGTCTCGGTCGCAACATGGTCTCGACTCCTTGGGCCGCCAGGGCGAACGGTACTGGCGGGACGGGCGGCACACTTTTGCAGTAGGTCAGGCTTTCTAGCCTGACAGGTTTTGTCAGGCTAGAAAGCCTGACCTACTTTTTGAAGCAACGACACCAGGGGTCACATATCCTGGATAACGGTTATCTGCCGGGTCTGTTCGGTCTTGGCGTCCCAGACTCGGATGGTGATCTGCAACGCACGGATCTGCAGGTTGGCGGCCGGGGTTATGGCCGTGTCGTAGGCCGTCCCGCCCACATCGGTGAAGCTGTAGTTGTTGGCGTACAGAACCTGGACCTGGAACGAGATCACGTCCGCTAGCACCCGGTCGATCCCACTGCTCAGCGGGGTGCGGTCGATGAGGTACAACTGAGTGACCGGATCGAGACGCATCCCGCCGCGGTGGGGGGCGGGCGGTGGCAACGGCGGCGGCTGCGGCAGCGGGACGACATCCTTGGAGTTGTTGAAGTACAGGAAGTTCGACGCATTTGGGTCGACCTCGCAGCTCACTTCCGGGTAGGAGGCAATGTTGTTGTTCTGGGCCGATACCCGGTTCGTGGTGTTGATCGCGGTATTGTCCTGTACGAGCAGGCGGACACGCCGGTGCAGGGTGAACAGCTGCGTGCTGCCGCCAGCGGCGAAGACGTACCCGCCGGTGGCCGGGTCGATCATCGGAGAGAGGAACCAGGCGATCTCGGCCCACGGGCTCAGGAACAGGCCGGACTGCTTGTAGTTGGGTGGTGACAGCGACTCGAGGGGCGAGCCGCTGGGCACCGAGGTTGACAGGAACTGCCTGATGCGGCTGCTCGGCCCGGCGCCCGTGTTGATGGTGAAGAGCAGGGCGTGGTCGGTCGCGAAGTACGAGTAGACGAGGTCGGAATCCTGGCCCTCCGGCTGGGAGCTCTTGGTTTGCTCGATGCGGAAGAAGCCCTCTGTGACAACCGGGTTGTTTGGGGCCCCCAGTTGGCTCAACTTGACCGGGCCGTTGCCAGCAACGAGGTGCTGCGCGATGAGGTCTTCGCGGAGCGGAACGACAGCGGTCCGCAGGTTCTCCTGCAAGTCGCCGATGGCCTTGAGCTGGCGGAACGTCCCCAGTCCCTCGACGAACGCCTGGGAAATGATCGACATGATCAGCACGATCAGGGCCATGGCGACCAGCAGCTCGACGATTGTGAAGCCTTGTCGACGACGCATGGGAATCTCTCTCAATCCGGCGAGCCGTGTCTTCCTCCCCTCTCCGCCGAAGTGGGGGAGAGGGGAGGAAAAAAGCGGGGGCTGCTACAACGTCCGCAGGTCGAATACCTCAATGACGCCATCCATGATGACCACGGGGCCCGGCCCGGTGGCGAGCACCGGCGTCTGCACCTCGACGTCCATGCTGGTGACGCCAGTCTGGTTGACGCTGACGACACGGTAGAAGTAGCCGCCGGGTTCTGCCGGGGTCCGGTTCGGCTGGACGACCATCGTGGCATCGAGAATCCAGCCGCCGACCGAAAGGTCCGGCGGGTCCTGGCCGGCGTTCCAGCTAATCGAGACGACGTTGGGGTCGGAGGTGCCGTCGGTCTTGACGCCGAAGTTGGCGCTGAAGGCCGTCTCGCCGCTAGTGGCCTGCTCCAGGGCCCGGCCGCTATAGACGATGACCGTCATGTGGACCGGGCCATTGGTAATTGCCTTGGGCATGCGGCAAAGGTAGGCCCAGGAGTAGCGCACCGTCCGATACACCTGTGCGCCGGTCCCAGCCCGGCCGGCGTAGTCAACGTCGCGCGGGAAGGTGAGGTCGTCCAGCAGAGTGGTCCATCGCAATAGCTGCCACCGGCGAGTCATTTGACTGCCCATGTCCGGCGAGGTCGGCTTCAAGGGCTCGCAGTAGACGCGGCGCGGCAACACGACGTTCGGGTTGGCGGGGCCCCCGGCGACCCAGTCCTGCCAGAAAGGAGCCGTAGGGTTCGTCACTGCCGCCGTCTTGTTCGCCCAGTAACCGTTCGGATCGACGATGACGGGATAGCTGGACATACTGCTCATACTCGGGTTGATGGTTCCACCAGGGAGGTAGTAACTGACCGGGGCCGTTCCGCCACCATACGGGTCCAGGGGCGCTCCGCCGGGATACGGACTGGGATTCGCGCCGTTCGGATTCAGCATCCCGTTCTGGACGTCCGGGTCGGTGCGGAGGCCGGTCGGCCCGCCGTTGGGCCAGACGATGCTGGCGAAGGCCGCGGCGTTGTGCTTGACGTGGCCGGCGCGGTCATCCTTGACGGCCTGGGCCATCTCAAGGGCGCCCAGCGGGAACAGCACCAGCAGGGCCAGCAGACCGACGCCGGTGATCAGGATGGCCACCAGCACCTCGACGAGAGTAATGCCCGGACGGCGCGTCATGGTTGCGTCTCCTCTGCTGCTGCCTCACAGCCCGCCGCCGCGCGGGTCGAGCGTAAACGAATAGGGATTGCCGCCGCTGGTGTCGACGGCATAGGCGGCAATCTGCCCGGTGCGGGTGACAATGTAAATCAGCGTCTGCTCGCCCGGAGCGCTGGGGACGCTCCGGTTGCTCAGGTCCTCATCGCGCACCCAGAGAATGATCTTGCCATTCAGGCCGCCGGTCAGAATGACTCCCGACGGCGCGAACAAGATATCGAGGTTGCCCGTCACCGGGTCGGGCGTAAGCCAGCTGTGATAGGGGTTCGTCTGGGCGTTGTACGGCTGGGTGGGGTCGAAAAGAGAGAGATCGACGATGACATCGTCGGGCAGCAGGACGGTGTCCTCACCGGGGACCGGCCGCGGCGAACGCGCGATGCGATACTGGATGGTCCCCGTGGAGCCGCCGCCGGCGTAGGGACGGTCAATCGTTATCGTCGCGCTCGTCGGGGTGCTCACGTTGACGCCAGTGATCTTATAAAAGGGATCTGTGTTGATCTGGATGAAGTCGCCGGGCTGCACGGGCCAGAGGCTCGGGTCGGAGGTCCCCAGGCCGCCCGAGAGGTCGACGCCAGTAACGGTAATTGTCGTCGAGGGGGGCGTGACCGAAACCGTCCCGCCGGTGAAGTCGGCAGGCTGCTGGATGTACTGGAAGCTGCGGACCCGGTAGTAGTCGGGGTTCGTCGAGCCGTCCGCGTTGGTCGGATTGTTGCTCTCACGCAGCAGCCGGATGCCGTAGGGGTTGCGGTCGCGCAGGGCCTGCTGCTTGGCGACGAACAGGATGCCCTGGACCGTCTGGGCGCCGCGCGCCGCCTTCTCACTCTTGATGATCCCGGGGCCGATGAGCACGAGCAGGCCTAGGAGGGAGGTGATGATGGCGATGACCACCAGCAGCTCGATCAGCGTGAAACCCGGCCGTCGCCGTGGTCGGTTCTGACAAGGCGTGCCCATGAGCAGTTCTCTTTTCGGGCGAGCGGGGGGCGTGAGCCCCCTGATGACTTTATCTCGCCCCCTCATGACTTTTTATCAGGGGGCTCACGCCCCCCGCTCGCCCACAACTACCGAACCTGGAAACTGTAAATGTTGTCGTTCGCGTCCGGGGACTGTGGGGTCATGGTGGGGGACGGCGGGTTGTTGTCGGAGTTCGGCAGACCGAACTTGCCGTCCTTCCCCGCCGACACCACCACGGGAATGGTAAAGTATGACTGCGGTCCTCCGCCGGTTCCGGTGATGCTATGGCAGAGGGACTGGAACGTTACGACCGCCTGGGGATAGTTGGATTGCCAACTCGTGTCCATGAGCTTGTGGAACGGGTCCTCGGTGTCGCGGTCGAGGTTGCCGCGTGCATTGCGCGCCAGGGCATTGAGGTCGGGGTTGCCGGTCCCCCAGCGGAAGAAGGCGATCGGTTTGCCCCAGCCGTCGACGATCTCGGGCACGCCGTCATTGTCCGTATCCCTGATTGCGCTGGCGCCGAGGGTTTCTTCTGCGTTGAACTTCATGCCCTTGTGCGGGTGGTTCTGGAGAGCGATCAGCAAGCAGGCTGCAGATTCGGTGAAGATACCGTTGGAATTCGTGTTGACCGGAATCCTGTTCTGGATAGCGGCGACGTACGAGGAAATCGGGGGGAGATCGGTGTCGGGGATTATTCCCATTCCGGGGCGCTGGATCTCGGCATAGCTCATCGGGAACTCCCGCCGCAGCAGGAGCTTCAGACAGATGACCTGGGCTCGCGCTGGATCTCCGCCTGCCAGGTTCGGAAGGACGTAGTTGTACAGGAGACTGGACGAGTCAAGGTTCCGGTATTGTTTGGAGGCCTCGCTCCACTGCTGCTGCACACCCTCGTGCAACTTGCGGAGCAGGGTTTCGGTGTTCTTCTGCGACTGCCCGCTAATGAGAGGGAAAACCGCCACCGCCACCAACCCGACGAGGACGCTGATGATGAGCAGGACCACCAGCAGTTCGAGCGTCGTGAAGCCGCGCTGCCCGGGTCGCTTCTGCATTCGAGGAATCATCACTCGCCTCCCTTACTTCGAGCCCAGAACGGCGTCGTAGAAGTTCGACATATCATCCTCGAACGCGCCCGATGTGTTGCCGGGGTTCCACGGAGTGGGATTGGGGTCATTGGGGTCGAGACCGCTTTTTGTGCAGCCGAAAGTAGTGTCCTTACCGGCCGAGATGATCTGGAAGCTTTCCGGGTTGTGGTATTTGCCCTTCGCGGAATAGTACGGCCAGACGTTGAGGTTGGCGCAGTCCGAATTCTGATAGGCGTTGTAGTAGCGGTTGTAGCCGTTCTTCGTCTTGTACGAGCTGAAATAGGCATACGGTCTGCCGTACGGGTCGTTGTACGAGTAGAACCCGTTGCTCGGCGCAAGCCGATTGGACTCGAACTTGTAGAACGGGCCGATGCGATCCCCGCCCAGCGCTGTCGGATTCCGCGAGTTCGACGAGAAGCCCTGGCAGGTCGGTGGGGTGCCGTCCGTGATCCCGCCCAGGAAGAAGACGAGGCACTGGTCTCCCGACAGTCTCATGGGCTGGGGGAAGGAGATCGGAATCGGGTTGCCGTTCGCGTCGAAAATGTAGTTGCCGTTCGCGTCGGTTTGGTACCCCGCCCAGGCCAGCGTGTAGGGAATCGGATTACCGTTCGCATCGTACTTACCAGTGAGCCCGACGCTCGAGCCGAACATCCGCACCAGGAACTCCTTCGACTCTTTTTCCAGCTTGTCGGTCATGTCGTATTGGAGGATGTTCGAGCGCAGGGCCAAGCGGCTCGGCGGCTGCTCACTCAGTTTGAACGTCACCTTGAACTGCGCGAAGTCCGCTTGAAGCTGGCTGATGTCGGAACGGCGCTGCGTTTCGGGGCCCTTGCCAAGGATTCTCAGCACCACGCCCGCCGTCAGGCTGACCAGGACGGCGATAATGGCGATGACCACCAGCATCTCGATCAGCGTAAAGGCCCACCGCGGGCCCTTCCGGTTGTTGACTTGCATGGCTGTCTCGTCCTCTGTCCGTGGTCCGTGCTCCGTGGTCCGTGGCAATGACTTTCTTGCAACGGACCACGGACCACGGACAACGAACGAACCCGGTTACTTGCTCAGGCCATCCAGCAGCTTGATCAGCGGCATGAACAGGGAGATCACGATGAGGCCGATGATCCCGCCCAGGATCACGATCATCACCGGCTCCAGCAGGCTGAGCAGGCTCTCGACCAGGACGTCCACTTCCTCGTCGTACACATCGGCGATCTTGTAAAGCATCGTGTCGAGGTCGCCCGTCTCCTCGCCGACGTCGATCATGTTGACCACCATGTCGTCGACCAGCCGGCTCTCCTTGAGCGGCTGCGCGATCGTGTCGCCCTCGCGGATCGATTCGTAGACGCGCAGGTACATGCGCTCGAAGACGGCATTGGTACACGTCTCGCGGACGATGCTGAGGGCCTCCAGGATGGGCACGCCGGACGCGACCAGGGTGCCCAGGGTCCGCGTGGTGCGGGCGATCGTTGTCTTTTCGATCAGCGTGCCCATGATCGGTATCCACAGGTAGAACCGATCCAGGGCGTAGGCCCCCGTCCTGTTGAGGCGGATGAGTTTGATCAATAACCAGAAGCAGAGCGGGATCAGGGGCAGGATGTACCAGTAGTTGGCGAACCAGCGCGACGTCGCCATCAGCGTTTCGGTCATCGCCGGCAGCTTCATCTTGAAGTCCTTGAAGATCTTCTCGAACTTCGGGATGATGTAGATCATGATGAAGGTCAGGATGCCGACCGCCACGCAGATGACGACGACCGGGTAGACCATCGCCCCGATGATCTTGCGTTTCAGGCTCTGGGACTTCTCCTTGAAGTCGGCCAGGCGCTTGAGGATGACCTCCAGGGCACCGCCGGCCTCGCCCGCCTTCACCATGTTGACGTACAGCCGGTCGAAGCACTTGGGGTGCTTGCCGAAGGCCTCGCTCAGGGACGATCCCGACTCGACGTCGTCGACGACGTCGATGAGGGCGTTCTTGAGCACGCCGGGCTTCATCTGGTGCTCGAGGATCTTGAGGCTGCGCAACACCGGCAGTCCGGCGTCCTGCAAGGTGGAGAACTGCCGCGTGAAGGTACACAGGGACTTCGCCGAGACGCCGCCGATGGTGAAGGTCTGGCCCTTCTTGCGCCGGCCCTTGCCCTTCTTGCCCTTGGCCTTCTTGCCGGCCACTTCGGTGATCTTGGTCACGAAGTAGCCCATGTTGCGGATCTTCTGCTGCGCTTCCTCTTCGCTGGCCGCCTCGACGGAGTCCTTGACCTCTCCCCCCGTCGTGTCCATTGCCTCGAACTTGAACGTTGGCATGCGAGTCTCCCCTAAACGGCTGTCGGCTATCGGCTATGCTGGACGTGGCGACGGGGCGTCCCCGCGCTGGCGCTTGGGGCTTGTGTCGGCGTCCCCGCGCTGGCGCTTGGGGCTTGGGTCAACTCTCCCCGCGTTGAGGCTCTCGGCTGTCGGCTATCGACTGTCGGCCGGGGGTCAGCGGTCAGACGAGGCTTACGATGAAATTGCGGGCGACCCAATGATAAGGTATTCCCCGCTGACCGCTGACCTCCAGTCGACGGCCGATGGCCGATGGCCGATAGCCGATAGCCGCCTTAGCCCTCGTCCTCCAGCACCGTCTCGCGAACCACCTCTTCGAGCGTCGTCAGGCCGGCGTAGATCGCCCGCATGCCCGACTCGCGCAGTGTCGTCATGCCCGTCTTGCGGGACGCCACCCGCAGCTGGTCGGTCGACACGCCCGCCGAGATCAGGTCGCGCAGGTCGTCGTTCATGACAAGCAACTCGAAGATGCCCATGCGGCCGCGGAACCCCGTGTTGTTGCAGCGGTCACAGCCCCGGCCGTAATATAACTTCCTTCCCTTGACATCGTCCAGGCGCAGGTTCAGCTCCATCAGCTGCTCCGCGCTCGGTTCGTACTCGGTGCGGCAGTCCTCGCAGATCCTCCGCACCAGCCGCTGCGCCAGGATCGCCTCCAGCGTCGCCGTGATCAGGTACGGCTCCAGCCCCATGTCGCGCAAGCGCGTGATCGACGACGGGGCGTCGTTGGTGTGCAGCGTGCTGAAGACGATGTGCCCGGTCAGCGACGCCTGCACCGCGATCTCTGCGGTTTCCAGGTCGCGAATCTCGCCGACCAGGATCTTGTCCGGGTCCTGGCGCAGGATGCTCCGCAGCGCCGAGGCGAACGTCAGGTCGATGTCGGTGTTGATCGGGCACTGGCAGATGCCGTCGATCTCGTACTCGACCGGGTCCTCGGTGGTGATCAGCTTGTCGGTGATGACGTTCAGCTCGTTCAGCGCCGAGTAGAGCGTCGTTGTCTTGCCGGCGCCGGTCGGCCCGGTCACCAGGATGATGCCGTTGGGCTTGGTGATGACGAGGCGGAACGCCGCCAGCATCTTCGAGTCGAGGCCGACCTTGTTCAGGTCGAGGCTGACCACCGTCCGGTCCAGGACGCGGATGACCACGCTCTCGCCGAACATGGTCGGCAGCACGCTGACCCGCATGTCGATGGGGTGCCCGCCGACGTTCAACTCGATGCGTCCGTCCTGCGGCAGGCGCCGTTCGGCGATGTCGAGGTTGGCCATGACCTTGATGCGGCTGCTGATGGCGCTCGCCAGGTGGCGCGGCGGCGGCACCATCTCGTAGAGGATGCCATCGCAGCGCATGCGGATCTTGTACTCGTCCTCGAACGGCTCGAAGTGGATGTCGCTGGACTTGTCGCGGATGCCCAGGAGGAACACCATGTTGATGAGCTTGCGGACGGGAGCGGCCTCGGCCATCTCCATGACGTCCTCGAGATCGATCGACGTCTCGGCCCGCCGCGAGCCCAGCTCGGGGTTGTTCTCCAGCTCGTTGATCAGGTCGATGATGCTCTCTTCCTTGCCGGCGTAGAAGCGCACCATGTACTCGTTGATCGCCTTGGCCGGCGCCAACAGCGCCACCACTTCCGAGATGCTCAGGAGGTTGCGCAGGTCGTCGACGGCAGTCAGGTTATTCGGATCGCCGATGGCGATGGTCAGGACCTTGTCCTTGAGCGTGATCGGCAGGATCTTGTAGACGGAGGCCATCGTCTCGGGGACCAGGGCCAGCGCCTCGGCCTGCGGCTTGATCTCCTCGAGGTTAATGACCTTTAACCCGGCCTGTTCGGCCAGCGCTTGCAGCAGCTGCTCGTCGGTGATCAGGCCGCGGGCGACGGCGACCTGCCCGGCGAACTGCGAGGTGTTCTTGGCTTCCTCGAGGACGTCCCAGAGCTGGTCGTCGTCGACGAAGCCGAGGTCGACCAGCACCTGCCCGATGCGCCGCCCCCCGCCCTTGGCACCGACGCTCTTGCTGACACGCTTGGGCGTGTCCGCGGAGCGGCTCTTGGCTGGCTTGTCGGCTGGCTTCTGCGCCGCCTTGCCGTCCCCCGCCGCCTTGGCCTCGCCAGCCGGCTTCTGGGCGGCCGGCTTGCCGTCGCCTGTCGGTTTCGACTCGCTGGCCGGCTTCCCCGTCCCCGGAGCGGGCGTGGACTTCCCTGTCGCGCCGGGCTTGGACGGCGTCGTCCCTCCCCGGGCGACGGGCGCGGGGCCCTTGGCAGCCTGTGGCGGCGGCACCTTGCCTGTCGGAGGAGTCGGTTTCTTCGGCTGGTTCGGATCGTTCGGCAGTGCCATGAGGTGTCCCAATCGGTTCAATCCTCGCCCAGCCTTTCGGCCGGGCGCATCTCGTTTTCAGTCCAGCTCCAGCCTCAGCCGGAGGAAGCCCTCCCCGAACCGGGAGGGAACAGAAGGGCTCAGAAACTATCCAGCGACCCACACCAGCCTGGCCTCAACGGCCTTTAGCCGCGTCCCCGCGTGTACCGGCCACGAGCGGGACGATCGTCCTCATCGTCATCGTCCTCGTCGTCCTCATCCTCGTCCACGTCTTCCTCGTCCACGTCCTCGTCCTCTTCTTCCTCCTCCTCGGTGAGGAGGCCGCGCTCGGCCTGGGCGATCTTGTGGGCCAGGTCCTGCGGCTTCGACGCCCGCATCAGCAATTCTTCCTTCTCGACCAGGCCCTCCTTCCACAGCTTGAACAGGCTCTCGTCGAGCAGGAACATGCCGTACTTGCGTCCGGTCTGGATGCTGGAGTCGATGCGATAGATCTTGTTCTCGCGGATGAGGTTCTGAATGGCGGGCGTGACGACCAGCATCTCGTAGGCAGCCACCAGTCCGTCGGGCTTCCGGGGCAACAGCGTCTGCGACAGCACGCCGATCAGGGCCGTCGACAGCTGCGTGCGGATCTGGTCCTGCTGCTCCTTGGGGAAGACGTCGATGATCCGGTTGATCGTGCTGGCGGCCCCCGACGTGTGCAGGGTGGCGAAGACAACGTGCCCGGTCTCGGCCGCCTCGATGGCCGCGTGGATTGTCTCCAGATCGCGCATTTCGCCGACGAGGATGATGTCGGGGTCCATACGCAAGGCACGGCGGATGCCTTCCTTGAAGTCCGGCACGTCGACACCGATCTCGCGCTGGTTGACGGTACACTTCTTGTGCGTGTGGTAGTATTCGATCGGGTCTTCCAGCGTGATCATGTGGCGGTCATAGCTGTCGTTGATCCAGTTCATCATGCTGGCCAGGCTGGTGGTCTTGCCCGAGCCGGTCGGGCCGGTGACCAGCAGCAGGCCGCGCGGCCGGGTGATCAGCCGCGGGATGGCGGTCGGCATGCCGATCTGCTCGAAGGTCAAAAACTTGCTGGGAATGAGCCGCAGCACCATGCCGATGTTGCCCTTCTGCTTGAAGATGGCGACGCGGAAGCGGTTGCCGTTGGTGAACTCGATGGCGAAGTCGGCCCCGCCCTTCTCCTGCAACTCCTGCTGGCAGCGGTCCGGGGCGATGCTCTTCATCAGGGCGGTCGTGTCGTCCTGCACGAGTACCTTGGTGTCCAGCCGCTTCAGACGGCCGTGCTGCCGGATCACCGGCGGCTGGCCGACGGCGATGTGCAGGTCACTCGCCTTGAGCTGGACGACCGTGGTCAGCAACTTGTCGATAAGGACCGTCGTCGTTGGCACAAAAGCTCCTTTCGGCTTTCGGCTTTCGGCTGCCGGCTATTGGCCAGAAACCAGAAGCCCAAAGCCTCCCCTCCTCTCGCATTATTTCGCTGGGCCCAGGGCGATCAACCACCCCCGAGCGCTTTTCGGCGATTCGAGCGTTTTGCGTTTGCTCGTAGCACAGGCGTCTCGCCTGTGCGCTGTCGCGGTTCGACACAGGCGAGACGCCTGTGTTACGGCCGGCAGCCGCCAACCGCCAGCCGATCGCCGTCACCCGCTTGTTTCGTGGTGGCAGGTCGAGAGGACCTCCTCGAGGGTCGTGATCCCCTTGAGGGCCTTGTTCACCCCGTCTTCAAGTAACGTCCGCATGCCCAGCAGGCGCGCCTGACGACGAATCGTCTGCGTCGGCTCGCGTTTGAACGTCATTTCGCGGATGGTCGAGTTCAGCTTCATCAACTCGAAGATGCCGAGCCGCCCCCGATAGCCGGTGTGGTTGCAGTGCGTGCAGCCGCGGCCGCGCATGAACGCGGCCCCGGCGATGCGGTCGGGCGTCAGGCCCGCCGCCTTGATCTCGTGCGCCGGCGGTTCGTCCGGCTCCTTGCACTTGGGGCAGATGATCCGCACCAGACGCTGGGCCATGATGGCGATGACGGACGAGGCGACGAGGAACGGTTGGACACCGATATCGACCATACGCGTGATCGCACTGGGCGCATCGTTCGTGTGCAGCGTACTGAAAACCAAGTGTCCCGTTAGCGAAGCTTGAATAGCAATCTCGGCCGTCTCGTTGTCACGGATTTCGCCCACCAGGATGATGTTGGGGGCCTGCCGCAGCATGGCCCGGATGATGCGCGCGAAGTCGAGGCCGATCAGATGCTTGACCTCGACCTGGTTGACGCCGGGCAGGTAATACTCGACCGGGTCCTCCGCGGTGATGATCTTTCGATCAGGACGGTTCAGCTCGTTCAGGGCAGCATACAGCGTGGTGGTCTTGCCCGAGCCGGTCGGCCCGGTCACCAGGAGGATGCCGTTGGGCCGCTTGATGATGCCCTGGAACCGCTTGTAGTCGTCCTCGCCGAAGCCGAGTTCCTTGATGGATATCTGAATACTCCCGCGGTCGAGGATGCGCATGACCGCCGACTGCCCATGCACGGTCGGCAACAGGCTCAAACGCAGGTCGTAGTGCTTGCCGTGCAGGTTCATCTTGATGCGTCCGTCCTGCGGCCGGCGCTTCTCGGCGATGTCGATCGAGGCCATGATCTTGATGCGCGACAGGATCGGCGCCAGCAGCCGGCGCGGCGGACTATCGCGCTCGACGAGGACGCCGTCGATGCGATAGCGCACCCGGACGCGGTCCACGAACGGCTCGATGTGGATGTCGCTGGCACGCAGGCTGACCGCCTCCTGGATGATCAGGTTGACGAGCTTGACGACGGGGGCATCGCTATCCTCGAACGAGTTGCCGGAGGTGGATTCCGTCTCGGTGAAGTCGATGGCGGTATCGGTGAACTCCGACAGCATCGAGTCGACTGACTCCGTCTCGCTCTGGCCATAGTGCCGGTTGATCGCCTCGACGATCTGCTCGCGCGGAGCGAGGACGGGTTGAATATCTTTGTTCAGAATGAACTGCAGTTTCTGAACGGTATCGAAGTCGGAGGGGTCGCTCATGATGATCTTGAGGGCCCCGTTGTCCTGGGACATGGGCAGGACGACGTTCTCGCGGGCGACCGATTCGGGAACGAGTTCGATGACGGCAGGGGGGATGGTGACCTCGGTGAGGTCGACGAACTGCAGGCCGTGGTGCTCGGCGACGGCGCTCATGACCTGCTCGGTGGAGGCGTAGCCGAGTTTGACGATGGCGTCGGGGAGCTTCATGCCGGCCTGGCGTTCGAGGCCGCGTGCCTCGTCGAGCTGGTCGGGGCTGAGGACCTGGCGGCGGACGAGGATGTCGGTGAAATCGCCGCGAGCTTTAGCCATGGGTTACGATCTCCGCTGTCTGGGGTTCTCCCGCACACGCCGAGAGGGGCGGGCCCCGTTCGGACCAGGAACCATGTGTCTGGGGAGTTGCGCCTATTCGAGAGGCTGACCTTCTTCATTTCAACCTACTCTAAGCAGTATGGCAAGGGCTCAAAGGGCAAAGCAAGCAAAAAAAGCTCTTCAAGCGGGAAAGCGAGCCGCGGCTGCGTGGCATGCTTGGGCGGCCCGCGCTGTCCGGGGGATCGACCCCGCCGCACCAGGCCGCCCAAGCATGGCACACCCCGGACCACTCTCCCTGTCGCAGGGAGATCTTTAGGTTCCCACCAAGCGGGCCCGCCCGCCACTCGCTTTCTCCCTTGTGCAGGTAGTGAGCGGGCAGGCTGAGCCCGAGCCAGTTACAACACGGCATGTATTTTGCATAGTGAACAACGGCGGACCAGCCGCCTCGCAGGCCGGCGGTGCTCTTTGCTGATCGCCACATCAAGTTCAGGGAGGTGCATGTCATGGAACGCAAAGAAGTAAACGTCCCTCAGCGCCCCGAGAAGAAGCCGAAGACTCGCTTCCAAATCGTCAAGCTGGAAAGGCGGATCGCCCCGGGGAACCTGCTGCACGTCAACGGTCACGTGCATATCAAGGTCAAGTAGTCGCAGTGCCGGTCTGACCCGGTCCCGAGCCGAGTTGCCGCGGATGGAGAGGAGCACGGTCCGCCGTCCCGTTCGATTGCCACCCCAAAGCAGCTCGACTCTCCGCCGGGTCCCAGGTTGTCCTAGTCGGCGGTCCATTTTCGCTGGAGGGGTTGGAGTCCTGCCTTCAGGCGGAACAAGCCGGCTCAAGCCGGGACTTCAACCCATCCATCGAAGATTGATGACCCACTCGCCCCCCTCAACCGCAAGCTCATTGATGATCGCCCGAACCGACTCCTCGACCCGGACGGTTCGCAGCGACCGTGGTGTAGTCCCAGGGGCCATGCGTCATGGCGGGGTCGGCGGTCATTCTCCCGGGGCGCCGCCCTGGGCTGCTCCTGAGTCCCCTCGGTGAAGAGGGGCACGTCCTCAAGGACCTTGCCACCGGGGATTACTACAGCCTCGGTCCCCGCGAGGCCTTCCTGCTGGAGCAGCTAAACGGGGAACAGACTCCTGAGGCGGTCCGCGCCGCCTTCGAGGCGCACTTCGGCGAGCCGCTCTCCCAGGAGGCCCTGTGGGAGTTCATCGAACTGGCGCGGGACCAGGGGTTTCTCCAGACCGCCGCCCGGATCGAAGCAACCCCCTCCCCCCCGCCCCCTGCCGGGGAGCCGGCCCAGGGCGCTCTCTGCTGGCGGAAATGCCTCTTCGACCCCGACCGCCTGTTTACCCGGCTGGCGCCGAAGGTCTGGTTTTGCTGGACGCCGGCCTTTCTGTTGTTCTCCACCGGCTGCATTCTGCTGGCGGCCGCCCTGGCCTGGGCGAACCGCGGGCTGCTGGCGAGCAGTTTCGCCCACGCCCTCCGCTGGGAAACCGTCGCCCTCGTCTGGCTCACCCTGCTCGTCGTGACGCTGCTGCACGAGTTCGCGCACGGCCTCACCTGCAAGCACTACGGAGGCGAGGTTCACGAGGTCGGCGTGCTGTTCCTGTACCTCGTGCCCTGCTTCTACTGCGACGTCTCCGACGCCTGGCTGTTCAAGGAGCGATCGAAGCGGCTCTGGGTGACCTTCGCGGGCGGCTACTTCGAGTTGTTCCTGTGGGCGCTGGCTGCCTTCGCCTGGCGCCTGACCCAGCCGGACACGCTGGTCAACTACCTGGCCTTCGTGGTGCTGTCGGTCTGCGGCGTCCAGACGCTGTTCAACTTCAACCCGCTCCTCAAGCTCGACGGCTACTACCTGCTGAGCGACTGGCAGGGAATCCCCAATTTACACCCGCGCTCGTTCGCGTACCTGAAAGCCCACCTGCGCTGGCTGCTCTGGGGGGCGGCGCGGCCAGCCCGGGACCCGCGCGGCCGGTTCCTGCTGCTCTATGGCTCGCTCGCCTGGCTGTTTTCCCTGGGTTTCCTCGTCCTCGTGCTGGCGGGACTGTTTACGTTCTGCGGCACCCACTGGGGGTGGGCGGGGTACGGGCTGGTGGCCCTCCTGGGGATGGTGACAACACGTGGTCAGTTCCGGGACCTTGCCGCCGGGGAGGTTACGCACATGCTCCGTTTGCGCCGCAAGCGCGCCGTGGGGTGGCTCGTGTTGCTCGGGGCCGCCGCGGCCGCTCTCTGTCTGGTGGAGATCGAGGACTGGGCCGGCGGCTCCTTCCAGGTCCGCTCGGCTTCTCGCGCCGAACTGCGCGCGCCAGTCGCGGGCTTCCTCCAGGACGTCTACGCCGACGAGGGCGATCGGGTGTCGCCCGGCGGGCTGGTGGTACGGCTGGAAGTGCCCGACCTGGCCAGCCGCCTGGCCCAGAAACGGGCCGAGGTGCAAGAAGCGCAGGCCAGGCTCCGTATGCTGGAGAAGGGGCCCCGGTACGAAGAGGTTGCCGAACAGCGCAGCCGTGTCAACCGGGCCCGGGGCTGGCGGGACCTCGCCCGGCAGGACCTGCGGCGGGAGCGGCAGGCCCTAGAGCACGAGCTTGCCCAGCTTGAGAAGCTGGTTGCCCAGTACCAGGCCGAGCTGGAAGCTGCCCAGGACGCCTACGAGCGGAACACCCGACTGATCGTCCAGGGGGCGTCCGCCGGGGAGCAGCACCGCGACGTCGAGCGCAGGTACAAGGTCTGCAAGGCCCAGCTCGAGCAGGCCCAGGCCAAGAAACGCGCCCGCGAGGCAGGGGGCGTCCTGGCGGCAGAGGCCGAGTTGGCCCGCCGGGAGAGGGAACTGGCCGACGCGCGGGCAGCCCTGCGCCTACTCGAGCTCGGGGCCCGCCCGGAGGAGATCGACGCCGAGCAGGCCCGGGTGAGGCGTCTTCAGGAGGAGATGGGCTACCTGGAATCTCTGCGAAACCGCGTACACGTCCGCAGCCCGGTGGCCGGCCTCGTCGCGACCCAACGGCTCAAGGAGCGGCGCGGCGAGTACGTGCGCGAGGGGGACCTCATCTGCGTGGTGGAAGGGGCCGCCGCCTTGGAGGCCGAGGTCATCCTGGCCGAGCAGGACGCGACCCGCGTCCGGGCCGGCCAGGTGGTTCGGTTCAAGGCCCGTGCCCTTCCCTATGAAACCTTCCAGGAGCGCCTGGCCCGGGTTGCCCCGGTAGCCGCCCGGGGCGAAGCCCAGGGCACGATGTCCGTTTACTGCGAGTTGCCAGCTCCTCCTTCTGGCTTGCGGCCGGGCATGACCGGCTTTGCGCGGGTCCAGGTCGGCCGCCGCCCCGTCGGCGCAGTCCTGCTCGACCGCGTGCTCCGCTTCCTCCGGACGGAATTCTGGTGGTAGCCGGTTGTCCGGCACGAAAGTAGGTCAGGCTTTCCAGCCTGACGTTGAGGCCGCGTCAGGCTGGAAAGCCTGACCTACGGATGCGTTGCTTCGGGGCCTGGGCAGGCAATCCGCGGGTCAGAAATCATCCCGGATGACCTCGCGCCCGGCCATGGTGGATAGAGCGCGGTAGGTGGCCGGCGCCAGGTCCTGGCGGACGAACTGGACGCTGCCGTCGCAGAACAGGAAATTGCAGCCGCCGGGGTGGACGCTACGGAATCCCGTGGCCGTGTCGTATTCCCCTGGCGCCGTCCCCGCATTCGTGCAGCCGTGATTGCAATCGAGCGCCGGCAGCGCCAGCGGGCCGTTCATCGGCTCGTCGAAGGGCGGGTCGTAGCCGCCGCGCAGGGCGGTCACTCCCATCGTCGAGCCCCCCAGCAGCCCCAGCGAGCCCAGCTGGCGGGTCGCCATCGGCCCCGCCGACCAACTCTGGTCGATGAGGGTGGATTGCCCCGGGAACAGATCGGTGGCAGCCGTCGTGTCCGCCCACCAGTGGCGGATGCCGAAGCGCGGGTTGTTGCCTGCCCCTTCGCCAACTGCGAACGTGTGACTGGTGCCATCGATGATGTCGGTCAGTTTCGTCCGCGTGTTGACGTCAAAGACGCCGCGGCCCGCCGGCGGGACCTGGGTGACCCGGCACAGCGCGGCATTGGCCCCCTTGCAGAGCAGGTAGTCGCAGGCGGCGGGATTGGGCAACGGGCGACCCGCGTAGGGAACGAGGAATTGCAAGTTGATGTTCCCCTGGCTGCGGTTGCTGGGGCAGAAGAAGACCTTCACCTGCGCCTCCACCAACTCGGCGTTGGGCGGGTCGTACCAGAGCCGGCGGGAGTCCCAGCTCTTCGACCAGCTTTCCTCGTCCAAGAAAGGCATGAGCGAGACGAAGCCACCGTAGGTGCCGAGCTCCAGGTTGTCGTCGGCGCCGGCGATGAGGCCCGCCGGGAAGCTACCGCGCGCGTCGTGGTAGGCGAAGAGTGCAATGCCGATCTGTTTGAGGTTGTTCCGGCAGGCGGCCTGGAAGGCAGTCTCGCGGATCTTCTGCACCGCGGGGAGCAAGAGCCCGAGCAGAACACCGATAATGGCAAGGACGACCAGCAGTTCAATCAGCGTGAGCCCTCGGCGGCGGGACATGGCACGGCCTCTCCTTTGCGCAGGGCGCTTCCTGACGAAACGAATTGCCAAGGAGCGAACGCTGCCCGCCTGCTACCTTGCGCTGCGAATCCGTTCCCTCGGCGCCTTCCCTCCGCTTCGCCATTCGCCCTGCCGGGCAGGCCATTACTTGCGCAGTCCCTCCAGCAGCGAGCCGACGCCGCGGATTAGCTGCTCCAGCATGTCCGGCGGCGGCACCGGCAACTTCAGGAACGTCTCGCCGGTCTTCTCGTCGCGGGCCAGCAACGACGGAGCTGCCGGCGCTCGGGTCTTTCCATCGGGCTTCGTCTTCTCCGGTGAGGAGGCCCCCTTGCTCGCACCGACGACCTGCTGCAGCAGTGCCATGCCTGCCTGGAGCAGGCCGCTCCACGGGTCGGTCGCCGGGGCGGACGGCGGGGCGGGCGTCTCCTCCGGCGGGGGCGGGGTGGGACGCGGCGGTGGCTTCTGTCCCCTGCGTCCGTGCGGGCGGCCGTTGACCGGGCCGGGCAGCTCGGGCTCCGGCGCTCTCTCGGCGCCATAGGCGGCGTCGGCGTCCTCGATTGTCACCTCCGGGATGGCCCCCGTCATTCGCTCCACCGTCTCCATGAACTTGTTCAGCCGGCTGCCACCCAGAAAGACGTCTTTCTCGCCGCCGTCGAGCACGCCGGCAAACAGCGACTTCTTGAACTTCAAGACGCCCAGCATCCCCTCCTCGATGGTGCCCTGGGCGATGAAGTTCACCACGCGCACGACGTTGCGCTGGCCGAGCCGATGCACCCGGCCGATGCGCTGCTCCAGCACCGCCGGGTTCCACGGCAAGTCCATGTTGATCACCATCGATGCGTGCTGCAGGTTCAGCCCTGTCCCGCCCGTGTCGGTCGACAGGAACGCCCGACAGTTCGGGTCGTCGCGGAAACGGTCGATCAGGTCCTTGCGCTTGGCGCTAGGGACGCTGCCCTGGAAGAGGACATGGTCCCAGCCGCGCTTCTTCAGCCGCTTCGACAGCAGTTCGTGCATGCGCACCCACTGGCTAAAGATGACGACCTTCGCCCCCGGTTGCTCGAACAGCTCCTCCAGCAGCGTCACGGCTTCGCCGGCCTTGACGCCGTGGTCGCTGACGTGATCGACGAGGTAGCTGCTGTCGCACGACATCCGCATCCGCTGCAGGGCGATCATCAGCCGGCGCTGGTCCGCCTCGGACAAGAACCGATAGGTCCGCCACTTGTAGACGATGCGGGCCACGATCTCCAGGTTCTCGTCGTGGTGTTTGCGCTGCAGCGCCGTCATCGGCACGAAAAAGTTATTGTCAATGCGCCCGGGCAGTTGGTCGGCCACCTCGTCCTTGTGTCTCCGCACCAGGATCGGCGCCAGCGTCTTGCCGATCTGGTCGAGGTTGCGGTAGCCGGTCACCTTGCCGACCTCGTCGCGGAGTTGGTGCTCGTGCAGCAGGCGGAACGTCGGTCCCAGGCGATACTGGTCGACGAACTGCACGATCGAGATCAGCTCCTCGAGACGGTTTTCCAGCGGCGTGCCGGTCAGGACGAGGGCATAGGGCGAGGCCACCTGCTTGACGCTGCGGGCGGTGCGCGTGCTCCAGTTCTTGATGCGCTGGGCCTCGTCGAGGATCACCAAGTCGGGGGACCAGCCGGCGATCAGGTCGAGGTCGCGGTGGACCGGATCGTAATTGGTGATCTTGAAGAAGGTCTTGGTGGCGAAGCCCTTCTCGCGGCCGGCTCGCAGACCGCTGATGGTCTGGACGGTGCGCTTGCTGAAGCGCTCGATCTCGCGCTGCCACTGGTGCTTGAGCGAGGTCGGGCAGATGACCAGCACGCGCTCGACGCCAAACAGGTGGGCCATGACCTCGGCGACGGCGATGGCCTGCACCGTCTTGCCAAGACCCATGTCGTCGCCGATCAGGCAACGGCCGGTGCGGGTGGCGAACAGGACGCCCTCGCGCTGGTAGTCGTAGAGATTGATCTTCAGCAGGTCCTTGAATGCGGGACTTAGGATGCCGCGCGGAAAGGCCTCTTCGACGCGTTGCTTCCGCCGTTCGGCGTCGCGCAGCTCCGCAATGAAGGCGAGGACATCGTTGTGGCAGCGCAGGTCTTCGTCGTCCAGCTTGCTCGCCTCGGCGAGGAAGTCGCCGAAGCGCAGGAAGGCGTCGGCAAGCAGTGTGCCGTCGGCGCCGAAGTAGGCCGATGCCAGCCGGGCCAGCTTGACCGAGCAAGTGCTGCCCGGCCGGAAGCGCACCTCGCGGCGAGCACCGTAGTGAAGGAAAATTTCACTGTAGGGCGGCTGCCAGCCCGCCCGCAACTCGGCGCGGGCCCCGCGCCTGCGCTCGATCTTGGCGAGGGTGAACTCGATGTGCTTGCAAGTGCCGAGCGTGTTGGTGGCGAAGTCGGGACAGGTGCAGAAGTTGTCCCCGGGCTGGAGACCGCGAATGTGGACACGGTAAGTGCGCCGCGACTGCGGGTTGGTCACCTCGAACTCAGAAAAGAGAGGCTGCTCGCCCAGGTTCTTCAGCGTGTACTTCTGTTCGCGGCCGAACTGACGGCGCAGCTGGCGCTGCCATTCCTCCAGCGACATGCCGGCGGGCTTCTGCAGCCGCGACAGCTTGGGCTTGTCTCCCCTTCCCTTCTTCTGTTTCTTTTCCCTGGCAGCGGGACGGTTTGGCTGAGGACGTGCGGGCTGCGGCGCCGGTTCGGCCGGCGCACGCTCAGCAGGGCGCGGCTCCTCGACGGGCTGCGGGGCGGGGCGCGGCTGACGCTCCGCTCGGCGCCGCCTGGCCCGTGTTGTCGTCTTCTCGGCCGTTGTCTTCTGGCGCCACTGCATACTGTCGACCTCCCCTGCCTTCGTAGGTCAGGCTTTCCAGCCTGACGCGGCCTCAACTAGTCAGGCTGGAAAGCCTGACCTACGGCAGATTGTACTGCATGGCGGGCGGGCTCGCAGGAGTGAGTTCCTCTCTTTGGACCGGATTCCGTCGCCTTCCTCCCGCACACCCCGCACGGCGAGCGGGAGCGCAGCTCGTCTCCCCTCCTGGTCTTCTGCTGCAAATGAAAAATGCGTGCGCGGGCAGGGCAAGGGCGGGTTTGTGACCTACACTTGCAGCGGGGTGAGGACTCCGCGCGACTTCTGACAGGGACACTCTACATGGTTGGCCGTGTCTTCATGGGGCGGTATGAGGTCCTTCGCCTGCTCGGCGAGGGCGGCATGGGCCGCGTCTACCTCGCCCGACAGCTCGACCTCGGCCGGCAGGTGGTCGTCAAGGTGATGCACGACCACATTGCCGCCGACTCGGTCTTTCGCGACCGCTTCCGTCGCGAGATGCAGCTGATGGCCCACTTCCAGCACCCTTATGCCGTCGCCCTGTACGATGCCTCGCTGGACGATCCGCAGGGCCCGTGCATCGTCATGGAGTACATCCGCGGCGTTACCCTCGACGCGCTGCTGGCCCGCAATGGCCGGCTCACCCCGATGCGCGTTGGCCGGCTGCTCGGCCAGCTCTGCGAGGTGCTCCAGGCCGCCCACTCCGAAGGCATCATCCACCGCGACCTCAAGCCGGCCAACTTGATGGTGGTCGACCCAGATACGCCTTACGAGCTCCTCAAGGTCATGGACTTCGGCCTGGCCAAGCCGATGGTCCACGACCCGGCCCTGCCGTTCCCGCTGACCAACGGCGACTTCACCGTCGGCACGCCTGGTTACATGTGCCCGGAGCAGGCCCGCGGCGAGGAGATGGACCATCGCGGCGACCTCTACTCCGTCGGCGCCATCCTGTTCGAGTTGCTCGCCGGCCGCCTGCCGTTCTCGGGTACCTCCACCATGGACGTCCTGCTGGCGCACGCAACGGAGGAGCCGCCGCGCTTTGCCGATGTCGGCGCCCTTGGCTTCGTCTCAGCGTCGGTCGAGGCGGTGGTGCTGAAGTGCCTGGCGAAGAAGGCCGACGATCGTCCCTCCAGCGCTCGCGAGCTGGCCGAGCGCTACGAACAGGCGGTGCTGGAGCAGGACGCGGGCACCGAGGTCCTCGTTGACAACAAGGCCCTGGCGCCTTCTCCCGTTCGCAACGGCGCGCCCGCGCCCGCCCCCGTTCTGGCCAGCGACCCCCTGGCGCAGGTCCACTACCTCGAGGCGTGGATGCCTGAAAAGATCGCGGCCTACAAGCTGCGCGGCTTCGTGCAGGATGTCGGCGGCGAGTTGGTCGAGAGCGTGCCCGGCCGTATCCGCGTCCGCTTCAGCGGCAGGAACTGTGCCTACGAGGCGCCGCGCGACAACTCGTTCTCGTGGTTCGGCCTGGCGCGAAAGACCAACTACATCGACATGGAACTGCATCTGCACCGCCCCGACCCGGCGCGCGACAACCTGCAAATCACGGTCGTGCTGCGGCCCGGCTCGCGGAACGTCTCCAACGACGAGCGCTGGCGCAGCCGCTGCGTGCAGATCTTCTGTGACCTGCGCGGCTATTTGATGGGCCAGACCGGCGCCGCCGGTTGAGCCTGTGCCGCCGCTTCCCACGCCACCACCGACCCCTTCTCCTTTCCCGTAGCCACACGCAGTTTGCGTGTGGTCAGACATCCCCCACGCAAGCTGCGTGTGGCTACGGGGCGGTCAGCCTGGCAGCGCGACGCGTTTTCGTGTAGATTGCCCCTCGTCCGACCCGGCCGACCCCGTTGGGACACGGTCTCGAGACCATGCCCCAACACTCTGCTGTGCGTCACCGGAAAGGGGCCCCGCATGTTCCGCATCTTCCGCTACGCCCTTTGGGGCGGCTCCCGCCTGCTCCTGCCGCTGCGCTACCGCTGGCGCGTCCACGGCCTGGAGACGCTGCGCGACATCAAGGCCCCTGTCCTCGTCCTGCCGAACCACCCGGCTTATATCGACCCGATGCTGGTCTACACGGTCCTGTACCGTCAGCTGAAGATGCGGCCGATGGTCTTCACCGGCAACTTCAACAACCCCATCTTCTGGCTGGTCAAGAAGATCCTCGACGCTCACGATCTCCCCGACCTCGACAAGGCCAGCGGACAGGCCCGCGCCCAGGCCGAACAGGCCATTGGCGCCCTCATCGAAGGTCTCAAAAAGGGAGAAAACCACAGTCTCTGGCCGTCGGGCCACACCCAGCACCACGGCATCGAACGTCTCGGCGCTGCCCGCGCTACCGCGGACATCCTCCGCGCTGTGCCCGAGGCGACCGTTGTCCTGGTGCGGACGCGCGGCCTGTGGGGGTCGTCGTTCAGCTGGGCGTACACGGGGGAGAAGCCGCACCTGATGCGCCGCTTTTTCGCCGGTGCGGGCCTGATCCTCGCCAACCTGAGCTTCTTCATGCCGCGCCGACAGGTCGAGATCACCGTGCGCCGCGTCGACCGCTCCGAGTTACCGCCCTTGACCCGCGAGGAGCTGAACCCCTGGCTGGAGCAGTGGTACAACGAGGGTGGCTTTCGGCCGCCGGCCTTCGTTCCCTATCACTTCCTTTTTGGTACACGCCATCATGAGTACCCCGAGGTTCACGTCGGCGGGGAGGTCGACCTGGACCTCATCAAGCCGGAAACCATCGAGGCCGTCGGCCAGCTCCTCGCCGACCGGCTGCAGCGGCCCCTGTCCGACAAGGAGCAGACAGCCGACACGTCACTCGACGAGATCGGCCTGGACAGCATCGACCGCATGGAGATCGCCCTGCAAGTCGAGCGGCAGTTCGGCGTCACCGCCGACGAGACAGCGGAGACGGTCGGACAGCTGTGGATGATGGCGCAGGGACTGGCCGAGAAAGCACCGCCGAAACCACCGCCCAAGGCATGGTTCCGCACTCCCGCACAGAAGAAGCCCGCGATCCTGGGCGACACCATTCCTGCCGCCTTCGTCCATCGCGCCCTGGCGAGCCCCAAGGACGTCGCCCTCGCCGATGACCTGTCCGGCGTGCTGACCTACGAGCGGCTGCTGGTCGGTGTGCTGATCATGGCCCGCCGCCTGGCGAAGTTGCCCGGCGAGACCGTCGGCCTGCTGCTGCCGTCGTCGGTCGGTTGCGACATTGCACTGTTGGCCCTGCAGATGGCCAGCAAGCTGCCGGTGGTGCTCAACTGGACGACCGGCCCGGCCAGCCTCGCTCACGCCGCCAAGGTGATGAAGCTGACCCACGTCGTGACGTCGAGGGCCTTCATCGATCGCACTGGCATCGAGGTCGCCGGGACACAATATGTCTACATGGAAGACCTCCGAAAGAGCGTGGGGTTCTTCGAGAAGTTGCGCACGCTGCTGGCGGTCAAGCTCTTCCCGGGCCGTGTGCAGGCGAAGCTGCCGCCGTTAGCGCCCGACCAGCCGGCGGTGGTGCTGTTCACCAGCGGTTCGGAGAAGGCGCCCAAGGCAGTGCCGCTGACGCACCGGAACATCCTGACCGACCAGCGCATCGGCCTGCCGTTCATGGAACTGAGCCGGCAGGACGTGTTCCTCTCGTTCTTGCCGGCGTTTCACAGCTTTGGGTTGACGGTGACGGGGCTACTGCCTCTGTTGGGAGGAATACGGGCAGTGCGCCATCCCGACCCGACCGATGCCGCCACCCTGGCCCGCAAGATCATCGCCTACAAGGCGACCGTGCTGATTGGCACGCCCACCTTCATCGCCCACATCCTGGAGCGGGCTCAGCCGGGTGAGATGGACGCGCTGACGCTGATCGTCGCCGGGGCGGAGAAGTGTCCACAATCGGTCTTCGATCTCTGTCATCGGGTCGCCCCGAACGCCCGCGTGGTGGAGGGCTACGGCGTGACGGAGTGTGCGCCGGTGGTGGCGGTGAATCCGCCGTCGGCGCCGAAGCCCGGCTCGATTGGCACCCCCTTCCCCGGCGTCGACGTGCGCGTGGTCGATCTGGAAAGTGGGCATCCGCTGCCGCCGGGGCAGATGGGCATGATCCAGGTGAGCGGGCCGACGGTTTTTCCCGGCTATCTCGACTACGACGGTCCCTCGCCGTTTGTCGAGGAGGAGGGCAAGCGCTGGTACATGACGGGAGACCTGGCCGAGTTCGATCAGGACGGCTACCTGTGGTTCCGCGGCCGGCTGAAGCGGTTCCTGAAAGCGGCCGGGGAGATGATTTCGCTGCCGGCGCTGGAAGAGCCGTTCGCCCGATTGTATCCGCCGACGGAGGACGGCCCGTCCGTCGCGGTCGAAGGGGTCGAGTTCGACCACGGCCGGCGCATCGTCCTGTTCACGACGAAGCCGATGAGCCTGCGCGAGGCCAACGCTCTATTGATGGAGAAGGGCTTCCACGGGGTGCTGCGTCTCGATGAGGTGCGCCAGGTGGAGAAGATCCCGACACTGGGCACCGGCAAGACCGACTACAAGGTGTTGCGGGCGCAGGTTGAGGAATCGCTGCAGCGCCAGCCGGTCTGATTTGAGCGGTTTGCGTTTGCTCGTAGCACAGGCGTCTCGCCTGTGCGTTTTCGTGGTTGGACACAGGCGAGACGCCTGTGCTACGGCCAACGCGCCAGCGAGGGACGAAGGTTCCCTCACTGGCGCGTCGGGCTACGGCTCCGGTCTGAATAGAGCGGTTTGCGTTTGCTCGTAGCACAGGCGTCTCGCCTGTGCGTTTTCGTGGTTCGACACAGGCGAGACGCCTGAGCTACGGCCGACGCGCCAGCGAGGGACACAGGTTCCCTCGCTGGCGCGTCGGGCTACGGCTTTTGTTGTCGGGGCGGGGGTGCCGAGAAGAGAATCGGCACCTGCTCCGTCCCCAGCGGCGTGCGCAGGCGGACCGTCTCGCGGTGCTCGAACGGGTCGGGGAGCAGGAAGCGCAGGAACGGCGCCGGGCTCTTGCGCGCGGGCATCGTCGCCGACAGGACGGCCTCGCGCGAGGCGGACTGCGTCGGGTCGGCGACGGGGGCGCGGTCCGGCAGCGGCTGAGCCGTCGGCGGTAGGTCGACCGGCTTCTCCCCATCGGCGGACGGCACGCGCAGGCGCTCGCCGACCAGGAAAGACGGCGGCGGCGGGATGACGACCGGCTCCTCGTGACCACCCAGCGGCAGTTCGGGCGTTAGCAGCTGCGGTGGGAGCGTGCGCCGTGGTTCTTCCGTCGTCAGCCGCGGCAGGAGGACGACCTGCGGCGGGGGCGGTGCGGCTGGGTTCTCCAGCGCCTTCATGCCCCGGCGCGGGCGGGGCTCGGTCGTCCGCAACGGTGGCAGGTTCTCCGGCGGTGCCAGCAGGCGCGCCAGCAACTTTCCTCCCTCGTCGTCGGGAAAGCGGAACGGCCCCGCGTCCTCGGCCTGGCCTCGGGCCACGATTTTCCTCTTATCTCCCTCTTCTTCATCGCTTATGCCCTTCGTCCGCCCGCTCCCCATCAGGGTGAAGGGCAGGACGGCAGAGGCAAGAAGGAACACGAGGTAGGATGGTCGCATCCGCATTGTCGACTCCTCTTCCGTAATCTCGAACTGGAACTACCGTCTCCCCACGGAGGGAGGGGAGCAAGCGGCGCGCCTACTTGTCACCCAGGCAGACGACAACGGTGGGCTGGCCGGCGAACTCGCCCGCCATATTGCAGGTCGCCACGTACAGCCGTCCGCCGTGCAGCACTGGCCCGGCGTAGACGGCACCCGGCGCCTGCACCGCCGCGAGCTTGCCCAGGTCGAGCGTCCACTTTGGCTTGCCGTCGGACAGGCCGATCGCATGCACCGCGCCCTTCAGGTCGGCGGCGTACGCGACTCCGTCGACCACCGCCGCAGGCGCGAAAAAGGGAGTTTTGGCATCGTAAATAAAACGGCGCGCGCCGCTGGCGAGGTCGAAGCCACGCACCTTGCCGTCGGTTGCCGTCGCGATCGCCAGCTCCTTAGTCAGCGCGACGCAGCCAAGGACGCCGCCGAAGACCTGCTTGCGCCATTTCTCCTTGCCGCTGGCGAGGTCGAACGCCGCGACTTCGCCCTTGGCGCCCTTGAGGGCGCCGGGCTCGTAGGAAACGCTGCTGCCGCCGACCACGACGAGGTCGCCCTGCACCGCCGGCCCGCCCCACGGGTTGAGCGGCAGGGGCGTACGCCACTGAATCTTGCCGGTCACGGCATCGAGGGAGAACAGGGCACGGTCGCCGACCTGCTCCTTGTCGAGGTACGCGGAGCAGACCAGGACGCGGCCGCCGGCGACCGCCAGCGGGGCATCGACGTGCCACTTCTTGTCACCCTGCTGCCACAACTTCACCGGCGCTGGCTTGGGCAGCATGTCCTCCGACGGCGGCACCGCGAACTCGGGGTCCTTCTTTTTCTCCTCTTCGTACTTCGCCTGCAATTCCGCCCACTTCTTGTCCAGGACCTTGCGTACACCGGCGACGTCCATCTCCTTGCCGTCGAGCGTGACACGGTCCAGGTCGACGCAGATCACGCCCGCCGCCCCGCCGCCGACGTAGACCTTGCCGTCGACGATGGTCGGCGAGCCCTCGAGGTGGACGAGCGTGCCCGGCACGGACAGCTGCCACAGCGATTTCCCGGCGTCAGCGCTAAGGCAGTGCAGGAGGGCGCCGTCGGTCTGGTGCATGCCATCGCCGAAGACGAGTCGTCGGCCGCTGACCGCCGGCGACGCGACGGTCGGCAACTTCAAGAGCGGGATGCCTTTGCTCCAGGCGATCCGCTTGGCTGCCTTCGGGTCGGTGTCGAGGACGGCGACGGTCGGCAGATTGAAGCCGCTGAAGCCGGAGACGAACAGCCGATCACCGACCGGCACGGGCGAGGCGATGTAATGGTCCTGTCCCTTGTGTACCCACAGGACGCCGGGCTTGGCGGGACCAGCCTTGCCGTCGGTGTTGCCGCTGCGCTGGGCATTGCCGCGGTACGTCGACCACGGCTCGGCCGCCGGCGCCGGAAGGCAACTCAAACCACAAAGGAGAATCGTCCAGGTAGCGAATCTCATGGAGGGTATATCCTTTGGGAACCGGCGAGCGGGGGGTGTGAACCCCCCGGTGCAGCCATACCGGGGGGTTCACACCCCCCGCTCGCCCGTGTTATTGCACCTTCGGCGTGGTGTCGTCGATGACGCCGCGCAGAGGCGTGCTGGCCACGACGATCTCGCGGGCCCGCTTGACGCCGCTGCTGTACTGGACCTCGACGCGGTACTTGCCCGGCTTCAAGGCGAACCGCGCCTGCGGCGGGGCCTGTCCGCCGCGGCCGTCCCCTCCCGATACCTCGTGACTGCCGAGCAGGTTGCCCTCCTTGTCGAGGACGCGCACGCGGCTGCCGACCACCCCGGTCGTTCCCTTCACCTGCAGCGTCACCGGCGTGGCCTTGGCAGCCCACTCCGGGTTGCCCAGGAGCACGCACGACTCCTGTCCCTCATTGTTGAAGACCATGTCGAGCACGCCGTCGTTGTTCAGGTCGACCAGGCAGACCGCCTGCGTGTTGCAGATGCGCTGGTTCAGACCGACCGCCTCGGAAGCGTCCTCGAAGGTGCCATCGCCCTTGTTACGGAAGAAGCGGTTGTGACCCCGTAGACAGCCAACGACCAGGTCGAGC
The DNA here is from genome assembly GCA_016177925.1 of Planctomycetota bacterium. GTDB lineage: Bacteria > Planctomycetota > Planctomycetia > Gemmatales > Gemmataceae > JACOUH01. Next base: position 82,284 of record JACOUH010000032.1, read on the forward strand.
TTGCCGTCGTTGTCGAAGTCGCCCCAGGCCGCACACGTCGCCTGGCCCATCGGCTTGGCGAGGTCGCCTGCCTTCTCCGTGACGTCGGTGAAGTGCCCCTTGCCGTCGTTTTTGAACAGCTTGCAGGTGCCGTTCTGCGGGACGAACAGGTCGAGGTGGCCATCGTTGTCGAAGTCGCCGAACACCGGACCGACGCGACCCGGCTTGTAGGAGATACCGCTGTCCTTCGCCTCGACGAAGCCGTCCTTCTTGTTCAGGACGAGCAGGCCGGTGCCGGCGCCGTAGAGGAAGTCAGGCCGGCCGTCGCCGTCGACGTCGGCAACGGTGAGGGTGTCGCCCTTGACGGTGCTGCCGATGCCCTTGGGCCCGAGGCCGACCTTGTCGGAGACGTCCTCGAACCACCGGAGCAGGGGCGGCTTCCCGGCCTGAACTGCGGAGGCCGGCTCCGCCTTCCCCTTATTGCGGTAGAGGCGCAGGCCGTGGAAGCCGTTGCCCAGCAGGATGTCGGGTCGGCCGTCGCCGTCGTAGTCGAGCCAGGCGGCAGCGGTCAGGTTGTAGCACAGTTCCTTCGGCAGCAGGTGGCTGTCATCGCGGAAGCCGTCGCCGGTATTCGTGTAGAGCTTCGGCCCCTCGGCGGTGGCGAGCAACAGGTCCGGCTTGCCGTCGCCGTTGTAGTCAGCCCACACCGCGGCGCGGCAACCGCCCGCGAAGGGCAGACTCGTCTCGCCCAGCGATTCGCCGTCGTTCTGCAGCAGCGTGACCTTGGTCGCGCCGACGAGGCAGAGGTCGGGCTTGCCGTCGCCGTTGACGTCGACGCTCGAGATGGCCTGCGCCTCGGGGTCGACACGGGTAAGCGCCGAGTAGTGCGTGAAGCCGGGCAGTCCGGATAGGCGGCGGAAGTCGTCGTCGCCCCAGCCGACGAAGTCGCGCTTGGGGTTGTAGTCGTTGAGCTTGAGGCTGACGCGCAGCCGCTGGATCTTGGCCTTGCGCAAGTGCAGGTCGTCCTTGTTGCCGTCGACCATGCAGGGGGCGATCACTTCCTTGCCGTTGAGCACCTCCGCGACGAGGCTGGCGAGCTTTTCGACCTTGCCGCAGTAGGTCCGCAGCAGGAACGGCTCGCCGTGGCTGAAGCTCCACCAGTCGCCGCCGTTGTACGCCTGATACCAGTAGGTGCCGATGCACGTCTCGCTGGCGCTGCCGTTGTGGAAGAAGACCGCCGTCTTGCCGGCCTCCGCCCATGCCATCGGATACTTCCACTCGCGTTCGTGGAAGCCGTTGCCGCTGAGGCTGTGGCGGATGACGTCGGTCGGGTGCTTGCCCTTAATGTCGCGCACCTTGCGGTAGATGATGAGCCGCTTCTCCTTGTCGACCTTCTCGACGCGCATGAGAAGGACGTTGGTCGACAGGTTGATGACCTGGCCGAAGCTGTGCGGCGCCTCGACGTAGCCGTGCGCCTGGCGGACCGGCCAGCAGAGTATCGCTGTCCCAGCCACGAGGCCGAGGCAGGCAAGCAGACGTCGCAGGGTCGTCATGGTTCCCCCTTAGCCCGACGCGCAAGCGAGGTTTGAACTCTCCCTCGCTTGCGCGTCGGGCTAATATCAACTCTTCCTCAGTTCCTCCAGCCTCTTCCTGGCCGCTTCCGCGGGCTCGCCGTCGGGGTGGTCGCGCAGCAGCCGTTGCAAGAGCTGAACGGCCTTGTCGCGCTGCTTGTCCTCGGCGAGAGCACGGGCCGCCTCGAGCAGGGCGACGGCACTCAACTCCGGGTAGTCGTAGGTGAACGGCACGACCAGCAGGGCCGTCGAGGCCTCGGCGTAGCGCTTCTGGGCCAGCCGGCACAGGCCGATGTTCAGCTGCGCCCGCGCTCCCATCTCGGTGACGACGGCGGCGGTCACGACGTTGTAAGCGTTGACAGCCTGGTCAAACTCACCCTTCTGCTGGTGCGCCCAGCCGATGCCGTAGCGAGCCTCGTGGACCCACGGACTCTGTGGGAAGCTGCCGGCCACGCGTTCGTGCGCCTGCCGGCTGGCGTCCCACTGCTTGAGCTGTCCGAGGGCGTGCCCCAGCCGCAGCAGGGCACGGTCACTCAGCCCGGCGATGTTCTGGAACGGGCCGAAGTCGCGGAATTTCGCCAGTTCCTTCGACGCCTCGGTATAATTCTTCGCCTGCATGTGGCACTCGCCGGCGCGATACGTCGCCTGGGCCCGCAGCGGGCTCTTCTCGTTCTTGACGATCGGCTCGAGCTGCGCCAGTGCTGCCTTGGCGTCACCCTTGGCGGCTAGGCAGATGCCCAGACGCAACTTGATCCGCTCGGTCAGTTCCTCCTTGGGTTCGCGATCAAGGGCCTCCTGGAGGAGCTTGACGGCAGCGTCGTGTTCGTTGCGCTCGGAGAGCAGCTCCGCCAACTCGAAGCGGGCATCGGCATTGGTTTCCAGGTCCGGAAAAGCGGTGATCAGCGATTGATAGAGACTGCGGACCTTCTTTTCGGACTCCTGCAATGGGACGGCCGACAGCGGGACGACGGGCGGCGGCACGAAGGGCGGCTGCTGGCCCTGGGGCGTCTTCTTCGCAACCTCGTCCTTGAGCTTCTGCCAGCGTTCCTGCTGGACGCGGTCGCGGGCCGCTTCGATCTCCTGCTCGGCGAGGGCCCGCCCTGCCCAGGCGGCGTCGTAGAGCATCCGCGCCCGTAGCGGCGAGTCGGCCTTCTTCTGCTTGATCTGCTCGGCCTGTGCTTCAAGGTAGCGCACCGAATCGCCGAGCAATTGGAAGCCCTGGGCCATCAGCGCCCGGTCCTGGTTCTGCTGCTCGGGCTTGCGGCCGGGTTGGGCCAGCAACTTGCGCGCCTCCTCGACCTTCTGCCGTCCCTCGTCCTTGAGGCACTGCCCGTTGCGGAGTGCCGCCTCGAACGCCTCGGGAGCGTTGGGGTAGGTGCGAACAACGCCATCGAAGGCCTGCCGGGCGTCGGGCAGCTTGCCGGCCTCCTTGAGGGCGATGCCCTGGTGGTACTGCAACATCGGCACCCAGCCGGCGCGGGCCGGGTCCTTGAGCAAGTTCGCCTCGTGGGCCTGGCGGCAGTTGGTGAGGAACGTCGCGGCCTCGGCGGCTCGGTTCTGGCCGCGCAGCAGCGTCGAGAGACGGAGAATCGCCATCGGCGCGAGGGGGGCGTCCTTGAGCGGCGCGTCGGCAAAGCGACGCAGCGCGTCGATAGCGCCATTGACGTCGCCGGCCTGGGCGAGGCAGCGGGCGCGCTCGAAGGCAGCGATCGGCTGCTGGGGCGACTTGGAGAACTTCTGCATCAGCTGCTCGTAGGCCGTGCGGGCGCTGGCGAGGGCTTTGGCCTTGTCGGGCGGCTGGGCGCTCATGTCGGCGAGACGCTGATAACAGAAGCCGAGCTTGAGCAGGGCATCGGGCGCCTCGACGGCCTTCTCCTGTGATGACACGAAGGTCGTCAACAGTTCGATGGCCTTGTTCATCTGCTCGGTGACTTTGCCAGCGGCGAGGGCGTCGTCGGCCTCGGCGGGGGCAAGGCGAATGCAGCAGTCGGCGAGGACATAGGGGACCGCGGCAAGGTCGCCGGTGCGGTCGGCTTGTGGAATCTTCTCCAGGAGGTCGTGGGCCTTCTCGACGTCGCCCTTACGGTAGTGGCCCATCGCCAGGGCGTAACGGGCGAGGTTGATGTGCGGCGACTCGGGGAACTTGTCCACGAGCACCTGGTAGCGCTTGACCGCCTCGTCGCGGAGGCGCGCCAGCTCCTGCACCCGGTTGGGCAGGGATGGGTTGTTCTCGGCGGCGAGGGCAGCGAAGGCGGCGTTCTCGGCGTGGCGGAACAGGACCGCCGACAAGAGCAGGCTCTTCGGATGCGCCTGGCGGAAGCGGTCGCAGACCTTGTCCGACTCGGCATACTCAGCGTTGAGGTGCAGGGCCGTCGCCAGCCGCTGCAAGACTTCCTGCTCGCGCTCGGCGATCAGCTTCTCGTTGAGGACCTGGTTGCAAGTATTGGCCGCGTCCTTGAAGAGCTTGGCCCCTTGCTGGACATCGGCCAGCTCGAGCAGGATCTGTCCGCGGCGGGTACGAACCTCGGGGTCGGCAGCATTGGCTCGGTCGACTGCCTTGCGCAGGGTGTCGATGGCGCTCTTCTGTGCCTGCAGCCACACGGTGGCATTGTCAGGATTGGCAGCGCCGGCCTGCGCTTTGGCGAGCCAGAGGAGGGCCTGGTCAGCGAGGGTCGGCTGTTTGTCGGCCAACGGCTGCAGGAGCTTGATCGCCTGATCGTACTGCTTGAGCTGCACCTGGCAGAATCCGACGCGGAGTTGCACCTCGGGCAGCAGCGGGGAGGCCGGGAACTGCTTCTCGAAGTCGGTGAAGCGTGTCAACGCCTCGGCGAACTTACCGCCCTCGTACTGCAAGACGCCGAGATAGAGCGTGGCGCGGGCGACGTGATCAGGCGGCAGTGAGTTGGCCAGGGCGGTCAGGCGGGCCTTTTCGTCGGGGTCGTTTTGGAAGGCCTGCGGGTTCTTGAGTGCCTCCTTGGCATCCTGAACCTGTTTCGCATACTGGGTGAGGACGGCCTCGTAATGGGCCGCCGCCTCGGCGCGTTCGCCTTCGACGTGGTGGACGCGGGCAAGCAGGTAGCGAGCGTGCGTGCCGAAGACGGGGTCGGCGAAGGGCGTGAGCTGATTGAGCGACTTACCGGCGGCGAGATAGTCCTTGAGGAGGAAGCTCCCGAACCCGTGGTGGTAGAGGGCCAGCCGGCGGTAGCGGCTCTTGACGAGCAGTCGGTCGTCGAGGAACGGGGCGACGATGGCGAGAGCGTCCTTGGGTTTGAGCAGGCGTGTCAGCATTTCGGCCTGGTCGCAGCGGGCGCGGGCGGCCCACTCGAGGTCGGCGGGAATAGCTTTGTCGGGGTCGAGCTTGCCGGCGCGATCGGTGAACGCCTTGATCGCGGCGGCGAACTGCTTCTGCGCTTCCTCGAAGCGCTGGGCCGCCGTGGCTCGGCGCTGCGGGGCCTCGGCGGGTTTGGCGACCGCCTGGGTCAGTTCACCCAGGCCGAGGGCGCGCTGGGCATGGCCGGTGTAGTAGAGGGCGAAGGGGTGATCGGGATTGTTCTTGTCGCCGGCCGCGGGCGGGAGGAGTTGAAGGGCCTCGGTGTAGTTGCGGTCGGGGCCCTCGATAAGGCAGAGCGCGAGGCCATAGCGGGCAGAGTTGGCCTCCTTGTGTCCGCCGTACTTCTGGAGAAACTCGCGAAAGCGAGCGGCGGCAAAGGCGTGGTTTTTCTCGTTGTAAGCCCGGCGGGCGCTATTGAGGAGCAGGGTCGCGGCCTGGTCCTGCGGCGCCTGGGCGGCCAGGGACGAGGCGAGGGTCGCGGCGAAGGCGAGAGCGAACAGCCAGGCGCGGGCCGGCCGGGCGGGAATATGACCGTGGTGGGAGGATAGCATGTCCCTGGGAACCTCCTCAGCAGGGGAGAGTCGTCGGAAGAAATCAACCACGCCGGCGGGGAAGAGACTCCGGTCGCTCACGCTCCCGGCTCGCCGCGATCCCGAGCAATCCTGTCCGGCACACGTCGCAGTCCGTTCGCGCGTACTCCAACAGTTAGAGCGGAGGGTTGCCTCCCGCAGCAGCTTGGCGGGAGTGTTCCGTTTTGGACCTCCGCGGCTCAGAGGGGGCAGGGCCGGCGGAGCACTCGCAAGTTCCATCGGGAGACGATGGCAGCGAGTGACTCCATTGTGTGAAGGCAACGTGAGCAGGTCAATCAAAAAATTACAAGCGTGGATGCGATGTTACACGCCCCAGGCCGCACGCCCAGACTTCCCCGCGGCGGCGCCTGCTTACGCTTGACTCTGGCGTGCGCGGAGCTGTTGTTCCAGCCAGGCGCTCTCCTCAGGGCCGAGCAGTGGGCTCAGCGGCCGGGTGTAGTCAATGCTCCGTTCATAACGGGAGCGCTGATAGATCGCGTCGACCATCGGCTGTAGGTCGAGCCAGAGGTCGGGATCAGGCTTGATCAGTGGTGCGGGGATGCGGGGCAGCGGTCGGCGGAAATGCGCCGGCCAGGCCTTACAGAGTTGATACTTTTTCGCCCGGGCGACCATCAGCGTGTAGGGGCTGTTCGGCCAGGGGTCGAGCATGGGCATGCGCTCGCCACCGCGCAATAGGTCGATCTCGACCAGGTTCGCGGCACCGAGGAGAAGGCTTTGTCGCTTGCGCAGGTAGAGGTCTCGCCCCTCCGAGCCGGGCCGCTTGTTCGAGGCCGAGAGAACCTCGATGCAGGTCACCAGCCGCTGCTCAGGGGTGGCCTCGTAGATCTCGACGAACGCCTCGCGGTGCTCCTCCTCGATGAAGGCCCGCATCGTCACCGGTTCGGTCTCCTCGGCGGGCTCCGCCACTGCGACGCCGCCTCGTTTCCGTGTGGTCTTCTTGCGGCCCTCGGGGGCGGTGACGCTGACGTCGGGGAGGAAGGGGTGGCTGACCTTGCCCTCCGACTCGACGAGGACCAGATAGGACCGCTCCCCAGTGCGCACGAGGTAATGCGCGGGAGCGGTGTCGGCCAACCGTTCGTAAATCTTCTCGATGAGATGGCCGTGGAAATCCTCCCATAGCCCACAGTCCTCGATGTAGGGGTCCATGCCCGGAAACGGCGATTTCATGGAAAAGCCTCCGAAGGGTCTGTGATCCTCCGCCAGCGTAGCGACCCCGACGGGAGAAAGGCAACCGGAAGTGTTCGAGCCGCCGCAACCCGCCTTCTTGTTTCCCTGATGTGCGGGGAGAGAGGGAGGAAGGCGAATGGTCTCAGATTCCGGCTGAGGTCACGGTTCCAGCGGTACCCAATCGCGGGTGTCGAAGCGAGCGTGCGGCGAGGACGCCGGCACGGGAGCAGTTTCGCGATAGGCGTCCCGGCACGGAGCGATGAGGCGCTCCAACTCCTCCTGGCTCAGGTTCCCCTGCTCCTGACAGAACATCAGATCGGCCTGGCCTGGCACGCGCACCAGATGCACGTCGGCCAGGATCTTCCGCGCCTGCTCGCCGTAGGCCTTGCCCGCGTCGCTGGCGGGGATCAGAATCCAGGCCTCGCGCTTGACCGGCTCGCCGTTCTCGCCCCCTGCCCCTGCGGGCGGCGGCAGTGCGTCCGCGCGACCGCCCGCCAGGGCAAGCACCTTCGAGTCGCGCAACGCCTGGGGCTTCGGCAGGCCGGCGCCCAGCGGACTGGCCGACTCCAGCGACGCCTGCATCCGCCGCGCCATCGCCTCCGGGTCGCCCGCCGCCGCCGCCATCTCGACCTGGGCCACGTCGGTGACCGGTAAGTATTGCGCCAGGCAACTTGCGGCTCGGTCGACCAGTGGACCGATCAGGTGACGGTGCAGGTCGTTGCTACCGAAGCTGGCCTGCGCCAGCCCGCCGCGCGGCGCCAGCACCTCGTCCTGCATCGTCTGGTCGAGCACTCCCCAGTGTTCGGCCGTCAGGGTCGCGACGAAGCGGGCCGCCGCTCGCTCGAGATCGGTTTCGGAGTCGGGAAGCACGACGCGGGACGTTGGGGAAGTCCGCGACACCTCCCAGAACGAGGCCAGCGATGCCATCGGCGTCGGGCTCAGCGAGCAAGGATCTCCACTCGAAGAAGAATCCGCAAAGAAGCTATCCGTTTCCCCCGACTCGAGGCCGGGCTCCGATTCGAGGCCGGGCGGGCAGACGAGGATCTCGTGGACCTGGCGCAGCCGTTGCCGGAGCACGGACAGGTCGCGGAGCCGGTCACGCAGCCGCGAGCCCAGGGCGTTGAGGAAGTTCTGCACGGCGCAGGCAGTGTCCTCGGCCAGGCACTGGCGCGTCAGGGCCGCCAGGCGGTCGAGGAAGACACGCAGCTGTCGCTGCGGCCGCCAGCCGAACAGGCGGAAGCCGCCCCCGGAGCAGTTGCGCAGGGCATCGTCGAGTTGCTCCTGGGCGCGGGCGACCTGGGCGGTGTGGTTGGCGAGGACAGCACCCTGGTCGCGGGCAGCGGCCAGGAAGTGCTGCAACAACCGGGTGAGGGCGGCCTCGGCAACGGCGAGGCGCGCCCCGGGCAGATCCATGAGGCTGCCGGTGACAACGGCCAGCCGGGCGTCCCACTGCTCGGCGAGTTGCGAACAGGCGTTCTCCAGGGCGCGGTTGAGGCGGCTCTTGCGGTTGCCCGGCCCGACGGTCAGCCCGCTGTTGCCGGGCTGCAGCCCGCTGCCGAGCCACTCGCGAACCCGCGCCAGCGCCTGCGAGGCCCAGGCGGTCGGGTTATCCGGCCCGCCGAACTGCCAGCATTGTTCCTCGAGGTTCGCCATCAGCTGCGTCAGGGCCTGGGCTGGCGTCTGGCCGTCGAGGTACTTCGCTGCCCCCTCCTGCAGGCGCAGGGTCAGCGGTCCCGCTTGCAGGTCCGGCTCGGCCAGCACGCGCGCGCAGGCCGCCTCCGCCTCCTCCTCGCAAGGATGAAGGATGAAGGATGAAGGATGAACGGAAGAGAGCGAAGACTCCCCGTTCATCCTTCCGCCTTCATCCTTCATCCTTTCTTCTTGGGCCCACTGCTGGAGGAGGCCCGCCACGGCGCGGCGGCCAGCCAGGCGAAGCAGCAGACCCCGCGGGAACCAGACGCCATGCGTGCCGAAGCAGCGGAACGTGCTGCCGGGCGACCCCCAGCGCGGCGACGAAGCGTTCTGGCGGACGCGCTCCAGGCGCGCGCCCAGCGGCGTGATGAACTCGTGGAACAGGTAGCTGCCGGCGTGGGCGACGATTTCGCGTCGGGCGTCGGGCGTCCGTTCCTTCTGCGGCAGCAGATAGACGGAGTCGAAAGGTGGGCCCTGTTCGCTCTGGCGCTGGCCGTCGGTGCCGTACTGGGCGCTGAACGACGTCACGCCATCGGTGTGGTGGTTGATTTCGGTCAGCGTAGCGTAAAGGTTGGCCAGTTCGGCTTGCGGAGTGGCTGGGTCCTCGGGAGCGCCGCAGAACAGGAAGGTCGACACGCGGGCGTCGGGCTGGCGCATCTGGCGGAACAGGCGGCGCAACGTGTAGCCCAGGTCGACGAGGTACCCGGAGGCGCCGCCGGTGGCCGAGGCCAGGATCGCCACGCGCGGTGTGGCGTCGCGCAGGGCGACTCCCGTGTTGGCGACACTCTGGTACAGGGCGTCGGCGTGGCAGGCCGCCGCCAACTCGCGCTTGAGACGCGTGACCAAGCGCAGGTAGTTGTCAGAGAAGGCGAGCCGCCCCAGGGCTCGCGAGCCTTGCGTCTGCAGCGACCGCGGCAGCGCATAGAGCTTCTCACGTGGCAGCCACTCGCCGAGTTGATCGAGTTGCCGGCGGCGGTAGTGAGCCATCGGCTGCAACGGCACGTGATAGACCTCGCCGGCATGCAGACTGATCTCGGCAGCGCCGCGCTGGGCCTGGATCAGGGCGTCCTTGTCGGTGTCCACGTAGAGGAAGCGCACGATCGGCAGCTTGCTGAGGTCGCCGAAACGGTCGAGCAGCCGGCAGCGCAGCTCCATGAGGGCGCGGCGGCCGAGACTGCCCAGGCCAATGACCAGGGTCGGTCGCAGGGTGCCCGTCTGCGGCAGGGCGGCGGTAAAGCCCAGCTGCGACATCTCGTCGGGACGGACCGTCTTGCCGCCCGGCAACTCGGCCTCCCCGGGCTCTCGTTCCTTGGGCGACAGCAGCTCCTCACCCCCCAGCCCGGTCGGCACCCCGCTGTCGTCATGGAAGACGTGCTCCAGCTGGATGTCTTCCATGGTGTCGGCCATGCTCTTGGGCCGCATCCGGCCGGGAACCTGGGCAGACGTGCCGCCCTCTCCGGCCGCCACCTTGCCGCCACCCCGCCGCGCGTTGTACAGGGCGCGGAGGAACGCCAGGCAGCTGGGGAAGCGTTTCTCGGGGTCCTTGGAGAGGGCGCGGGCGACGATGGGCCGCTCGGCCTCGGGCAGACTCCGCAGCTCCGGCTCCTCGTGCAGGTGCTGGTTCGCCAGCATGCGCGCGTTCTTGCCGCTGAAGGGCCGCTGGGAGGTGAGCAGTTCCTGGTAGACGATGGCCAGCGAATACTGATCGCTGGTCTGGGCGATCTTGCCGGTGAACGTCTCGGGCGGGGCGTACAGGGGCGTGACGCCGCCGAGCAGGCCGGAGGCTCCCGTGCGCTCGATGTGCTGGACAAGGCCAAAGTCGGCGACCTTGACGCGGTCGCTGACGAGGAAGAGGTTGCGTGGCTTGATGTCCAGGTGCTGGAGCTGATACTGGATGTTCATCAAGTCGAGCGCTTCGGCAGCGTCGCGCAGGTAGCGGAGCAGGTCGTCGCGCGGGATGCCGACCAGGCCAGCCGTCTGGCACTCGACGAAGTGGTCATGGAGGTTTTTGTCCGCCAGCTCCATGACGATGACCAGCTCGCCCTCGATGATCTTGATCTGTTCCATGCCGAGGACGAACGGATGACGGACCGCCTTGACGCGCTCGAGTGCCTGCAGCTCCTGCTCGGCGCGCGCCCCTTCGACATCCAGGGAGTTGAGGTTGCCGAAGACGAACTTGATGGCCTTGAAGAGTCCGCCCGGGGCCTCACACTTCCAGACCTCGCCGAAACCGCCGCTGCCCAGCGGCTCGATCAGGCGGTACCCGGGGATCGGTTCCGCATTGGGCTCTCGGAAAACGCTCATGCTCGTGGTCCGTCGTCAGTCAAGTTTCCGCCCGCTCACTCCGAGGGGAGGACGAGCGGGCCGGATGAATGGGGTCATCGTCCCCGTGACGGGCAGGGCATCTTCCTATCTGTTCGCGCGACCTGATGGGGACCTGTGCAAGGATAGGTCACGGGAGAAAGGTTGTCCAATCAGACGGCAGGCGGAAGGCAACCGACACCAGCCCGCTGCGCCAGGCAGGGTTGTAGGACGGATTTTTAATCCGTCCGGGCGTGAAGCCGGGACGGTTTGAAAAACCGTCCTGCAAGCCCCGCGCTGGCGCGGCGGGCGGAGGTGGGTCAGAGGGCTGCGGCCAGTTGCTCGGCCTCGTTGACCATGTCGTCGAGCAGGCGCAGGCCGAGCCCCCAGAAACTCGGGTCGTTGACGTGTACGCCGAGCCGGGCCAGCAGGACATGCGGCGCTGCCGAGCCGCCCGCCGACAGCAGTTCGAGGTACTTCGGCACGAAGCCCTCCCCCTGCTGCTTGTACAGCTGTACCAGGGCCAGCACCAGCAGTTCGCCGAAGGCGTAGGCGTAGCAGTAGAACGGCACATGGACGAAGTGACCGATGTACATCCACCACCAGCCGTAGCCATCGCTCAGCCGCACCACCTCGCCGTGCATCGGCTGGTTGGCGGACATCCAGAGTTCGTTGATCTGTTCGGTCGTCAATTCGCCCTGTTCGCGCCGCGCCCTGTGCAGGAGCTGCTCGAAGCGCGTCAGCACCACCTGGCGAAAGACGGTGGCGAAGGCGTCCTCGATCTTGCTGCACAGCATGGCCAGGCGCGTGCGCGGGTCAGGGTACATCTGGAGCAGACGCTGGAAGGTGAGCATCTCGCCGAAGACGCTGGCCGTCTCGGCGGTCGTCAGCGGCGTATCGCACTGTAGATAGCCGACGCCGCGCGACAGGTACTGGTGCAGGCCATGGCCCAGCTCGTGCGCCAGGGTCATGACGTCGCGCAGGCGGTCGGTGTAGTTCATCAGGATATAGGGATGGGCGCTGGGCACGGTGCTGGAACTGAACGCTCCGCTGCGCTTGCCCTCGCGCAGCTCGGCATCGATCCAGTTCTTGTCAAAGAACTCGCGGATGATCGCCCCGGCCCGCGGGCTGAACGCCGCGTAGCTCTCCTCGACGGTGCGCCGAGCCGCTGGCCAGTCGCACGTCGGCTGCTCGGGGAACAGCGGGGCGTAGCGGTCGTAATCGTAGAGTTGCTCCAACTTCAGTAGACGAGCCTTGAGACGATAATAGCGCTGGACGGTCGGGTAATAGCGCTCGCAGGCCGTCATCAACGCCTCGACGACTTCCGACGCGATCTCGTTATCGAGGTTGCGCGGCGCCGCGGGATCGGTGAACTTGCGCAGGGTGCAGTCGGAGTGGTGGTCGAGGACGAGGGTGTTGAAGACGTAGGTCAAGAGGCGGGCGTTATCCTGCAGTCCCTTTGTCCAGCCGCGCGCCGCCGACTCACGCACCGAGCGGTCCGGATCGTAGAGATGCTTGTTGATGTCCTGCAGGCTCAGGTCCTGACGCTGGCCGGCGTGCTCGAACGGGAAGCGGATGGCGGCGACCGTTTCGTCGAACAGGCGTACAAAGGCGGCCCGTCCGGTGAGCGATTTCTCCTCGAGGACCTTCTCTTCGGGCTCGCTGAGGAAGTGCGGCCTCCAGGCTCTTTTCCGCTCGAGATAGTGGCGATAGCGTCCCAACTCGGGCCGCGCCAAAAGCACCTGCGCCGGCCCGTCGGGTACCTTGACCCATTCGAGATCGAAGAAGATGAGATGCTTGTTGATGGCGGTACGCTGCTCGCGGGTGCGGCTGAGCAGGGCGCCGTGTTTGGGATCGTCGGTCTTGCCAGCGTGAAGCAGGTGCGCGTAGATGACGGGCCGATCCATCTGCTCGGCGAGGCTCTCCAACTCGGAGACGGCGGCCAGGAGCAGATCGGACTCAGGCCCCTGTTCGGTGCCGATCTTGCCGCGGTAGGTTTCCTCGAAAGCGCGGGCGCGACCCAGGGCGGCTTCGAGGTCCTTACTGATCTGCGGGTCGTCCACGCTCTTGTAGAGGTCGCCGAGGTCCCACGCCACGCCGCGGGCACTGCTATCCGGTTGTATCGCCTGGATCATGCGTTTCCCCTCCGTTGGAATGTCCCTGTGGATGATAAGGACACCGGAGAGCGTTGCAAACCCCGCGACCCGATACCAGCCCGACGCGCAAGCGAGGGATGCAACAAGACTGTAGGACGGATTTCCAATCCGTCCTTGCGTCAAGCCGGGACGGATTGGAAATCCGTCCTACGACCGCCGGGCCGTCCCTTGCTTGCGTTTCGGGCTGGTCAGTTCCTCGCTTGCGCTTCGGGCTAATATCCGGCGGCCTTTCCGTCGAGGCGTCGGTCGGCGGCACCGTGGTAGAGCCCCGTCTTCGGGTCGACCCAGATCGTGTGGGCGTCGCCCTGGCGGCTGCCGTAGACCTGGTGGCCCATCGCCCGCAGCTTCCTCACCGCGGCGGCGTGCTCGAAGGTCCCCTCGAAGGAGATCTCGTCGGGGAACCAAGCGTGATGCATGCGCGGGGCGTCGACGGCCCTCTGCCCGTCCATGCCGAAGTCGATTACGTTGACCACGATGCACAACACCGTGTTGATGATCGTCCGGCTGCCGGGGCTGCCGGTGACCAGCACCACCTTGCCGTCCTTCGCGACGACGATCGGCGTCTGCGAGGAGAGCATGCGTTTGTGCGGTTGGATCTGGTTCGGCACGGTCCCGATCAGGCCGGAGCGCGTCGTCACGCCGGGGAACCAGTTGAAGTCCATCATCTCGTTATTGAGCAGAAAGCCGGCGCCGCGGACGACGATGCGCGAGCCGTAGGACCGTTCCAGCGTGTAGGTGTTGCTGACCGCCATGCCATCGCGGTCGATGACCGAGAAATGCGTGGTGTTGTTGCTCTCGTGCGCCAGCGGAATGTCCTTCGCCAGGGCCTCGCTGCGTGTTGCCCTGGTGTGATCAATGCCCAGCGCCAGGCGCCGGGCATAGTCCTTGCTCGTCAGGTGAGCCGGGACCTTGATGAAGTCGGAGTCGCCGAGGTGGCGGGCTCGGTCGCAGTAGGCGCGGCGCATCGCCTCAGCCATCAGGTGCAGCGTCTGCGGCGCCCAGCGACCCTGTCTCTTCAGATCGAAATTCTCCAGGATGTTGAGCATCTCGACCAGGACGGTGCCGCCCGAGCTGGGAGGAGGCGGGCCGTAGATGTCGAAGCCGCGGTAGGTGCCGTGGACGGGGACGCGGGCGTTGGCCCTGTAACCGGCCAGGTCTTCCCTGGTGATGAGCCCGCGGTCGGCCCGCATCTCGGCGACGATCAAGTCGGCGATGGGGCCCTTGTAGAAGGCATCGGGACCGTGCTCGGCGATCAGTCGCAGCGTGCGGCCGAGGTCCTTCTGCACGAGACGATCGCCGGCGTGCCAGTCCCCCTTGCCGCCCTGCTTGCCCAGGACGCGGCGCAGTTCGGAGGAGTCGCCGGAAACGGCGACGATCCAGTTGAGCGACGAGGCAAGGCAGTCGTCGAGGACGAAGCCGTCCTCGGCGAGGCGGACCGCTGGCAGGATGACATCCTTCCAGGGCAGACGGCCGAAGCGCTGATGGGCCAGCGCCAGGCCGCGCACCGTCCCCGGCACACCGACTGCCTTGGCGCAATAAATCGTGTCGTCCTTCCTGAACATGGTCCGGGTGGCGGCGAGGGGGGCCATCTCGCGGTAGTCGATGACGACGGGCTGTCCCTTGCTGCTGGGGGGATGGATGAGCATGAACCCCCCGCCGCCGAGGTTGCCGGCGGAGGGCCAGGTGACGGCAAGGGCGAAGGCGGTGGCGACGGCAGCATCGACGGCGTTGCCGCCCTTCGTCAAGATGCTAACGCCGACGTCGGTGCCCGGCGGCGAGACGCTGACGACCATGCCGTTGCGGGCGTGGACTGCCTGACCTCCGGCGTGGGCGGCTGGGGGAAGGAAGCCGACACTGCACACAAAACCGACGAGGCCGAGGAAGAGCGAGGGGGAGGGCCGGCGCGGGACACCGGCCTTGGGACAATCGCAACGCATGAAGAGCCCTCTGGAGTCTGATGCGCGGAGGCAGGCAAGTCTCTTCGATTATATTATCCTCCCACGCGGTTTGACCAGCCTACCGGCCGCGAGTTGGCAATCTTTTCCCGAGGCGCGGCCGGGGTCGGACGGGTGAGGCAAACCCTGCGGGTCGAGGGCTTTCGCAGGCAGCGGAAAGGGGAAGGGCGTTTACAATCTGAGAGGCGGGATGGGCGCTTTTTCTCGACGGTCTCGCTCTCGTTTCCCTACGATTGGCACGAGGAGAGACGCTTCCAACGTGTCGCCCCCTGATCCTGTGCGACCTTCGGAGAAAAGGCAACAGAGGCCGGCTCAGCGGACGGAGGAGGGGCGATTCCTGGCGCGAGCTCAGGTTCCGACGAGGCCGATGGGCTGAGAGGGCGGGTAGTTCCTCTCCGGGGCCTTTTCCAGACCGCGGAGCAGGTGGCCGCCCCGCCGGGCCCGGTAGAACGCCCAGGTCGGGGAATACGGCTGATCGGCGGGGGCGTGCAGGAAGCGCCCCGCGTGGCCCCACTTGCTCTCGACCAGGACCAGCGCGTCCGCGCCGCCGACGCGCAGCTTCGCTGTGTGGAGGGGCGTCCCGGAGGCGTCGCGGTAGACGACCAGCCCGTCCGCGGCGCGGACGCGCACTTTCCCGGTGTGGAGTATCGCCCCGGAGGCGTCGCGGTAGACGACGAGGTCGCCGGCCTGGGGGTCGCTCACCGGCTTGTAGCCATTGTCGGCGAGGATGCGCTCAACGTCCTGCCACATCACGCAAAACCGGCCGCCGGCGAACACCCAACCGTGGCAGTTGCTGTCTGCGGAGGCCGGGGCAGTGCGGACCACGGAAAGAGCGAACCTCCGGGCCTCCTGCAGCCGCTCTTCCTGCTCCGCGCTTTTCAAGAGTTCCGCCGCGTTGACGACGGTGAAGAGGGCGACGGGCGAGCCACCGTCCGTGGAGGCGGAGAAGGACTCTTCTCGAAGGTCCACCCTGGTCGGGAGCTGGGGAAACTCCGATGTGGTCAGGAGGCCGTCGTTGAACTCCTTGTCCAGCGATCCGGACAGAGCACTCCGCCTCCCCTTAGCGGGCCGAACGTGGGCACCGCCCAGACACTCCTGGTCCGGCGACCCGGACGGAGCACCGAGCACGGCAAGGCCGCCGACCAGCAGCGTGAGCGCTTGCACCTGCGGCCGGCCCAGCGTGCGGAGCACCGCCAGCGCCAGGTGGGTCGGGAACGAGGTTCGCAACGCCCACCCCAGCCCCCAGGCACCCGCCAGGCAGGATAGCGAAACCACAAACGACCGCGGAAAATCGAGCAGAGCCGCTGTGACGGCCGCCCCACCCAGGCCCAGGAGAACGAGCAGCCCCGCGACCCACCCCGAAGAGCCCCGCCGTGAAGTCCTCACGAACAGGACGAGCCCGAGGACGACCGCGGCGAGTCCGCCGAGCAGGACGCCGTAGGGCCCCAGGTTCGTGAGAGAATTCAGCATCAGTCCCTTGGCCTTCTCCGCGGGAAGCTGGCAACGACCGTTCCATCCTCGTGATGGACGACCGCAGCAATCTAGCACCCCATTCGTGAAAGCCGGGGGAGAAAAGTCTGAGAAGAGGCTCACATTGCCGCCGGAGCGGGCAGGGCCACCGAGCGTCAAGTGCGAGGCGGTGACCGAGGTCCCGCGGGCGGCAACCGAAAAGTGACGGACCGTGGCAGCAGGTTACAATTCCGCCGCCACGGTCGAAGCCCGGAACTTACGGAGCGGTTCTGCTTGCCTGGCTGACGGCGCTGCGGGTCAGCGGGTCATCGGGAAGACGGCCTGGGAGCGAGCCCCAGCCGAGACGTCGACCTCCTGGGTCTGGGTCACCATGCGGCCGTCCTCCTCCCACTGCGCCCGCACCTCGTAGCTGTACTGCTTGCCGGGCGTCAGCGGCGGTGAGTCGAACTCACGGACGCCGCCCGTGTTGGGCGTCTCCCAGCCGCCGATCCAGACTCTGGCGTTCGCTGGGGCCCGGACGGTGACATGGGCCGTCGTGTCGGCCGCCGGAGTGTAGCCGCTCGAGTAGGTCGGCGTCAGGTCCTGGTAGGGGACTGTGTAGGTGGGCGTGTAGTAATACCTCGGGCCCCACCTCGAGGACCAACCGTAGCCGCCATAGTACGGATAGTCGTAGTACGACCCGTAATAGGGCCGATAGCCGTAGTAGCCGCCACGGTAGCCGCCGTAATAGCCGCCGCCGTACCAGCCACCGCCGTACCAGCCACCCCCCCGATTCCCGCCGTGCCGCTGCGCTTGCACAGGCTGGGCCGCCAGAACGACCATCGCCCCAGCGAGCAGGAACGCCCCTCCGATCGAGAACAGTCTGCGAAACATCGTTGGACCTCCTTCTGGAACTGTTCGTTTCCTCTTACTTTCAGTGCAAAGCTCATACCACTTGCCCAGTTTGCCGTGGCGGCCGGTGCCGCTCCTCGGGGCGATCTTCGAGAGCGCGCTTGAACAAAACGACCGATCGGAGGCCCGTTTGTAGAAACGCCAACGCCGTTTTTGTAACTGTTTCCAGCCGGCGCGCCCTCGAATGAAACCTGGCGAGCGCGCGTCGTGGAGCGCCTCAGCGCAAGTCCTTGATTCAGGGTGTGTTCCGGCGAAACGTGGGAAAATGCGCCCTGCGCGGCCGTGTGGCATTGGAGTTGCCAGAAAGAGAGATCTCCTGGTATCAGGCGAGTTGTAGATGATTTGCGCCCCGCGCGGGCGTTTCGCTCGCTGTTTTGTAGCCGCGTTCGCCCGAACGCGGGCACGACCGACCCGCGTTCGGGCGAACGCGGCTCCGTGCAAGGAGGCGGTCCATGAGGCGTTTTCGTTTGGCGCTGACGGCCTTGGCTGTCGCGGGGTGCGCAGGCTTCGCCGCTCACCGCGCCGGCTGGTTCTCTTCCGGCAACGCCCGCTCCGATCAGCCTGCCGCCATCCGTCCCTGCGGGCAGGCGACAGACCGCGCCGGCCGCCAGGCGGACCTGCGTTACCTGCAGAACCAACCCCGCCACTGGACCTACCTGCTCATGCAGCGCTGATCCCTCCCCAACCCTTATGTCCTTTTCACGGTCCGTTTCATCTAGGAAGAAGGAGGTTGTGAATGGTCCAACGCAAGGGAAGGTTGCTGTCCCCCCTTTCCGGGCGGGTGTGCCGGCTGGCCACCCACGACCCGGACGACGCGCACGACGCCAACTGGGAGAGCGCGTGGATCGACCTCGGCGGCGAGGGCTGAGTGCCCGCGACCGCATCGGAATCCCTAATAAAGGAGGGCTATTGTCAGAGAGTGAGGTGCGTTCCGCCGCACATCCGGACGCGGGCCTCCCCTTCCTGTGCCCCGGCCGGGCGTGCGGCGGATACCGCTCGCCGAGTGGATTGACCATTTTCCCTCCGCGGGTATTCTTTTCCTCTTCGGGCGACCTTCTCCTCCTTCTACATAGCTCCAAGGCAAGGGGCAAGGGGTCCCGGGTGTGCCATGCTTGGGCGGCCGTCTCCGGCTTGGCCTATGCCCCCGGCCGGGGCACCCGCGCCAGCGGGTCGGGCCGCCCAAGCATGCCACCCCGCCGACGCTTTTCCTTCTCCAGGGAGCTAGTTAGCCTGATGAGGGGGACCCGTTCGTGGGTGCCGCATCGCAAACTTCGGGCCGCTGGTACGAGGGCGTCACGCGCTACCAGTGGCTCGTCTTGGTTATTGCTTCGCTCGGCTGGGTCTTCGACGTCTTCGAGGGCCAGGTCTTCGTCGCCACCGAGAAGGAGGCCATGCCGGAGCTGCTCGGCGGGGCCTCGGCCCAGGAGGCCGACTTCCACACCAACGTCGCGCTGGGCGCGTTCCTGCTCGGTGGGGCTGCCGGTGGCGTCCTGTTCGGCACGCTCAGCGACCGCATCGGCCGTAAGAAGACATTATCGCTCACCATCCTCGTCTATTCCGTCTTCACCTGCCTGTCGGCCTTCTCCCAGACGTGGTGGCACATGGCCCTGTTTCGCTTCCTGGTGGCGCTGGGCGTCGGCGGGGAGTGGGCGGTCGCCAGCACGCTCGTCGCCGAGGTCTTCCCAACGCGGGCTCGTGCCTGGTCGCAGTCGATCTTCCACGCCTCCAGCGTATTCGGCACCTTCCTTGCCATCGCCGCCGGCAACTTCCTCGTCACCAACTCGCGGCTGCGGTTCTCGCTGACACTGTTCGGCCACGACTGGCAGGTAGCCGGCTGGCGCCTGGCCTTTTTGCTGGGCGTGCTGCCGGCGCTCTTGATCCTGTGGGTGCGGGCCAGCCTGCGCGAGCCCGAGGCATGGCTGCGCGCCCGCGAGCAGCGGAGTGCCGGGGCGGATGGCCGGGCCGGGCGCGTTGGCGACCTCCTGACCAGCCCGCTGCGGCGGCGAACGCTGGTCGGCATCGGGCTGGCGACGGTGGCACTGGCGACCTTCTGGGGCGTCCACGCCTTCGGCAAGGACCGCCTGCGCGATCTCTACGCAGCCCCCTACCTGGCGGCGCTACCGGAGGACGCGACACGTGAGCAGAGGCAGAAAGTGCTGGAGGCGAACGCGGCGGCGATCAAGCCCGGCGAGATGCTCGGCATGCTGCTGGTGACGACGGGCGGCGGGCTGGGACTGGTCTGCTTCGGCCCGATCAGCGAGCGGCTGGGACGGCGCGGCGCCTTCTTGTTCTTCCTCGCCGGCGGGCTCGTGTCGACACTGGTGCTGTTTCGCCTGGTCTCGGGGATGACGGCCCTGTGCGTGTTCCTGCCGGTGTTCGGCTTTCTGACGCTGGGCATGCACGCCGGCTGTGCCGTCTACTTTCCGGAGCTGTTTCCGACGCATCTGCGCGGCACGGGCGGCGGCCTCTGCTTCAACCTCGGCCGGCTGTTCGCCGCCCCCATCCTGGTCGTCAAGGGATGGCTGATGAACCGCCAGGGCTACAGCCCCGCCGAGGCGGCCTCGCTGCTGAGCGTGCTGTTCCTGGCCGGCATCCTGCTGCTGCCGCTGGCCCCCGAGACAAGGGGCCGCGACCTGCCCTCGTAGAGCTACCAGGTGGTGAGGTAGTGAGGTAGTGGGGTTCCACCACCTCACCACCTCACCACCTCACCTCGGCGGCTTGCGCTGTTATTTCTTCTCCCGGGGGGCCTCCGGGACGGCGCCGTTGAGCCACTGGCGATGGACTGGTTTCTCCTTGAAGGCCGTGACACACTCCACCACCTTGCCGTCCAGGTCGCGGACACGCAGGCGGTTGTCCGTGTCAATGCCCTCGAACCGTTTCGCCTTCTCCTTGCCGGCGCTCATGAACTTCTCGACGTCTGCGGCGACCAGTTCCGCCGGCTTCTTTTTGCCCTTCTTTTCCAGCGCCGCCTGCACGGCGTAGGACTGCACCAGGCGCGGGTAGAGCTGAACCAGCAGGCGGTGGTTGGGGTAGATGTCTACCTCCTCGATGTTGCCGTTGACGGCGACCGCCACGCCGATGGCGTCCTTGTGCTTGTCGACCAGGCCGTTGAGCGCCTTGGCACAGGCGTCACAGACCTTCTTGACCTGGGGCGAGTCGAGCGCTTCGTTGAGGCTCGAACTGGTGTTCGCTGACCCCAGGCGCATCTTGGCGATCGCCTTCTGCTGGGCAACACGCTCCCAGACCGCTTGCTGCCCGCCGCGGTTCGGTGTGGTCTTGGCGGCCGCGCGGACCTCCTTGCCGGCCAGGATCGTGTTGCTCGTGTTCAAGAACTGGATGCCGCCGTGCCAGCGCGACGCCTCGATGCAGAACGACGGTACGGGGAGCTTGCCACTGCGCGGCGGCACGACGAGACTGGTGACGATGATGCGGTCCTGCTGGCCACCCTGCAGCCGGTCGCCCTCCTGCAAGAAGCGGTAGCGATCGCTCTTGTTCTCGATCTGCAATTCGCCGACCTGCGCCTGCTTCTTCTCGCTGATCGCGACGAGCTTCTTGTCGAGGCCCTGGTCGAGCGTCAGGTAATCGCGGTCGTCCTGGTCCTGGCCGTGGAGCAGGAAGACGGTGAGGTTCTCGTGAGCGTAGGGGCCGCTAACGCGGACCGCTACTTCCTTGACAGCGAACGACGCGGGCTTCTTTTCCCCCGCCTGGACGAGGGAGAGGCCCGCCAGCGCCACCAGCGCCAGACACCCGGACAGCAACGTGGACCTTGTCATGCGACGCCTCCTGAGATGGGAGAGGGCGGAGGGAGACGCAGTTATTTTATCCGGCAGGGGGAGTCGCTTTGTAACAACTGCGCAACACGAGCCCGAAGCGCCAGCGAGGGGTGCATCGTCCCCTCGCTGGCGCTTCGGGTTGGTATGCCTCCCGAGTCGAAATCTCCCTCAGCGGAAAAGCGCCGTAACCGGAGCGCCGTCGCTGAGGGGCAGAGGACGACCGAGGTGGTCGCGAACCTGCGTGTGCGTGTCGATGCCGAGCGCCTGATAGATGGTCGCGGACAGGTCGCCGGGCGAGACCGGCGCCGTCGTCGGGAAGGCGGCCTGGCGGTCGGAAGCCCCATACACCTGTCCGCCGCACACCCCGCCTCCGGCCAGCACGACCGAGTTACACGGGGCCCAGTGATCGCGTCCCGCCGCGCCGTTGATCTTCGGCGTCCGCCCGAACTCGCCCAGGCATACCACCAACGTCTCGTCGAGCAGCCCGCGCTGGGCGAGGTCCTCCAGCAGCGCCGCGAACGCCACGTCGAACGGCGGCAGCAGCGAGTTCTTCAGCAGTCGGAAGTTGTCGGCGTGCGTGTCCCAGAAGGCGTCGTCGCGCGCCCAGTTGACCGTGACCAGGCCGACGCCCGCCTCGACGAGTCGCCGCGCCAGCAGCAGGCCCTGGCCGAACGGCGTGCGGCCGTAGCGGTCGCGGGCCCGGTCGCTCTCGCGTGACAGGTCGAAGGCCCGCCGCGCCGCCGGCGACGTGACGAGATCGAAGGCTCGCGCCTCGTGGGCGTCCAGGGCTCGCACCGCGGCGGACTGGGCGAGGACGCGCCGCTGCGCGTCGACGACGGAGAGCAGGACGCGGCGGTCGAGCAGGCGTTGCGCCACCGCTCCCTCGACCGAGGGGAACGGCCGGAAGTCATCGAGGCTGGGGTCCTGGGCGACAAAGAGCGGATCGTGGGCACTGCCGAGGAAGCCGGCGAAGAAGCCAGGGAAAATATGGTTTGCCGCCGACACCTGGTTGGCCGGCGAATTGAGGCTGACGCCCGAGGGCAACGGGCCGGGGCCGGGGCGCAGGTAGCGCATCACGGCACCAAAGGTTGGGAAGTCGGTCGGTTTGTTCTGCGGATTGGTCGCCGGCTGCAGATGGCGATGTCCGGTCAGCATGTAGTGCATCGCCACCGTGTGCGTGTTGTCGGGATGGCTGACCGAGCGCACGATCGCGAAGCGGTGGGCCTGCCGGGCGACGCGCGGGACGTGCTCGCCGACGAGGATGCCGGGCACAGTCGTCGCGATGGGCTTGAACTCGCCGCGCACCTCGCGGGGGGCGTCGGGCTTGAGGTCCCAGACATCCTGGTGGGCGGGAGCGCCGAAGAGGAAGGCGAGGATGCAGGAGCGTGCCCGGCCGAAGTGGCCTTGCCTGGCGAGGCGCGGGGCAGCTTCGGCCCGCTGGCGGAGCAGGTCGGGCAGCGACAGGCCCAGCGCACCGAGGCCGCCGGCGCGCAGCCATTCCCGCCGCGTCAGTCCTTCGCACAGCAGCACTCCCGAGCCAGGCAACGAGATCATTGGCGTCCTCCGGTCAACGACCTCTTGACGGTGACGTCACCGCGATTGACTTTCAGGGCTGGCGTCGTAATGCGAGGCGTCCTCCCAATCCTCGGGAGATAGCTTCGCGAGCAGGGGTTCCAGCAAACGGACTTCGTCCTCGTCCGGGTCCTGCTGCCGCTCTTGCGTCGGCTCAATCATGACAGCCTCCTTCGCCGCATCGTACCATCGGCGCGGCCGGCGCAGCAAGCGGCTGCGCCTCGTGCAAGGAAGTCGGCCTCCTCGGCTTCTGCTCACCGCAAAATGACGCGCAGATTGGCCATTCGGTGTCCGCGAACGGAGCCGCGATAAACCTCGAATGCGCCCAGCACACCAACGAACCCGGCATCGATCTGGTCTTCACTCCCTTCCGGAAGCAACATCCCTGATGTCAACTCGCGGCGGGGTAGGCAACTTTTGAGGGCTTCGCACACCATGTCCGCATGGCGGCGGAGGGACTGCCCACGATCCTGACGCCGGCGCACCACGGCATCCAGGTCTTGATTCCAGAACAAGGCGAACTCACCGAAGGTGTCCAGCCCGCGCTGGACCAGTCCCCGGATGAGAGGGAAATCGACCGGCGCGCTGCGGTTGGCGACCTCGCCATACTCGTCCAGGTTGAGGATACCGACGTTGGCCAACTCCGGTGCCTCCAGCCGTTCGTAGAGGTTGCCGGCGACCCATTTCAAGTCAGGCCGGCGTTGCCGGAAGCCCTCGATCCGGGACAGGTCAAGATCGATGCCGACAAACCCGCCGGGCGCGAGGACTCCTTGATGTTCGAGAAGGTCGAGAGTCAGCAGACCTGTGGCGCCCATCAATTCGCACCAGTCGCAGCGCAGCCGGGTTCGGTCGCCGTCTTCCCAGAGCAGAAAGGCGGCTTCACGCAGGACGCGGAGGTTACCTTCCCGGCAGCCCATTTTCGCGGGATTGTCGAAGGCGTCGCTCTGGCGGTCGGAAAGAGGAGTCATTTCTTGGGCCTTCAAGGGTTCAGCCAGTGGTGATCATTATACCCGGCAAGTCGCTTTGTTCTCTTTCCTTGCGGAGGGTATCATGTTTGTGGGGTGGGAGGCGGGCCGGTGCCGAAGGTATTGGACAAATGGGACCCCGCGGCGATGCGGTTCGCGTCTGCCAGGTACGTGGACCGGCAGGGGATGCTCGATGTGACGTTCGAGAACGGCGACCAGCTCCTCGTCGCCGTGGAGTCGGTCCTGCCTTGGCTGAGCGACGGCCTCTTCGCACGTCCTGCTTCCCGAGTGGCGGGTAGCGCCGCGCCCTTGGCGCCGCTGGATTGGGCCAAGCTGCGGATCGGCGAGACGGGTGACGTACTCGAAGTGCCGGCCAGCGACACCGTCATCGAGATTCCTTGGGACCGCATCCGCTCGATTGCCGACCCTGAATTCCGCGCCCATTTGGCCGATCAGGCGGACGAGCGCGCCCGCCGGATCGGCGAGCGTATCCGGGCCATGAGGCTCGAGGCTGGCCTGACGCCGGTGGCCCTCGCCGAGAAGGTCGGCGTGCCGCGGGAAGTGATCGCCGACCTGGAGGCTGGGAAAATCGAACCGCCGAGCGACTTGATCGAGCACATTGCCATCGTCCTGGGCCGGCGCCTCCGGGATTTTGCCGAGGAATGAGGATCGGAGAGCGGAGTCATCCGCCTGGACCTTTCAAGGTGTCAGCAAATCATCGTACACCAGACCCGCAGAGGGGACGGTTAGCGATCCCACGAGTCTTTTTCCTCCCGCAGGTGCCGTTCGTACTCCTCCCAGGTCGGGAACGCACGCGGGCCCGGCGGGAGGGATTCCAGAAACTCTAACATCGAAAGGCGGCGTGGTTCCGGCTTTTCCGGCAAGATGACAATGACCTCGACCCTGGCCCCCTCAGGCAGCTCCGGGGCGCTGACCTCGAGACGATGGCCAGGGAGAACTGTTGTTTCCATTCGCAAGGCTGTTTGCATGAGGATTATCTCCGTTCGGACGCTCGGGCTGGGGCATTCCCGGCGGGCGGGGACCCAAGTGATTCTAGCGTCTTCAGCCGGCATGGACCTGGAACCGCCCCCCCATCATCTCGTTCATCAGCTTGAAAAAGCCGACGAGGTTCGACTTCCCGGCCCCGTTCGCCCCGATGAGGATGTTGAGCGAACGGAGTTCAATCTTCGCGTCCCGGATCGACTTCCACCCCGCGAGCCGCAGGCTGGTCAACTGTGCCACTTCACGTTCTCCTTCTGGCGGTGTCATCGTAACTGAGAGGTCTGGAAGGGTTCCTGCCGGTTTCTTCTCTCGCGTAATGACCGGCTTCACGATTCCGTCTCATACGGGGCGGGCAGGCCGATGCGCATGTAGGTTACCGCAAAGTGCTGAGCGAGGTGTTCGCGGTAGGGTGGGAGCAACCGGGACACTCGTTTGCCATCCGCGATCAGGCGTTCGAGAACGGCGCGCGGAATCGTGTGCAGGTCGCGAAGATCAATGATCGATTCCGGGAGCGGAATGGGGGGAGGGGCCGCTGGGAGGAAATACCACTCGTACACCAACCCCCGACGCAGCTGGTCCCGGATCATCACAGCTTTCAAGATTCCCCGTTCGACCAGGAGCTGGGCCGGCTGGACGAGGGCAACAAGAACCTTGGTGGTTTTCGTCTGGGCCAGGTCGCACGCCTGGGTCAGAACGACCACACGCTCTCGCCAGCGGGCCGGCGCAGCGTCCAGGTCCACCCCCGTTGTCGGCACCTCCACGCCAAAGATCGGACACGCATCCAGAATGTCGCCCTGGGAGAGGCGCTCCTCGGGTGCCGGTGTTGCGTAGAGCATGGCGTTTCACTCCGGGTGTTCACCCGTGACGGGGTCCGGCAAGCGCGGCTGGCCAGGATAGGGCGTCGTCGCCACGGGTTGGCTGGACCGCGGTAGGTCGCAGGGGGCCGATACCTCCTCGACGGGGATCAAGTCCGGCAGCCGAGGAGCCGGATGGGTGTCTTCCCGCAACAGCTGCATCAGCAAGTGCAGCGTCTCTTCCGGAAGCGAGCGCCGCTCCGCCGCCGCCCGCTTCTGCAGGCGCTCGTAAACATCTGCCGGCACGTTCTCCACGATGAGCGTTGGCATCATTGCTCCTCACACGGTTGTTTATCGCGATCACGCCGCTCGAAATTGAGATTCGTTATCGCCCGCCTCCCTCCACAATCCGAATCTCCGCCTCCGTCAGCCCGTACAGTTCGTACACCAGCCGGTCGATCTGCCGGTCCGTCCCGGATCGATTTCCACCCCGCGAGTCGCAGGCTGGTCAACTTTGCCACTTCACGTCCTCCTTTTGGCGCTGCCATCGGACATGGGAGGTCTTGAAAGGTTCCTGCTCGTGTTTCTTCTCTGGCTGAACTGGTCTAGGTAGGCAAGGAAGAGTTGCAGCGCTTTCATTTCTTGGCCGCCCCCGATCGTGCTTAGGTAGCCAAGGTTATGGTTGCACGCGCTACATACGATGCCGCGAACATCCTTCCTGGTCCCGCTATGATCATGGTCGATGTGGAGGTTGCGGTGCCCTTCGAGCGAGCAGCCGCAGATTTCACAGCGGTTCTCGATGCGCTCAAGATGGGCTGCGAAGGTTCTGGTCGTGTAGCCGTATCGCCCAATGTGACTACGCTTCCGGTATCGCTTGTTCTGCTCCGGCGTACGCGCACGATACTTGGCCGCCTGTTTGGCCTGGATCTGCTGGCGCTTAGCGAGGTCCTGTACGTTCTGCTCGTACCGCTTCCGCCCCGCCGCGCTGGTGCAATCCTTGCACTGACTGCGGAGCCCGTCAGGGCTATTCTTGTTGGGCGAGAAGGCAGACACCGGTTTGGTCTGGTTGCAGAAGCGACAGTACTTACCGTCAGTCACGGGGCGTTCCCTTCCGTTGTTGGTAGCTCTCAAGGTAACGGACGTAGCGCAACACGCCTTCCCGGTCATCTCCCATGCGACCCAGAAGGCTATTGCAGCGGTTGCAGAGTAACCCACGCACGACGCGCTTGCCGGCGACTAGGACATGATCTACGCATAGCTGACCGGTCAACCCTTTCCACGTGTTCTCACTGGCGTGCAGATTGCACACTTGGCAGCGGCTTTGGCACGCCTCGTAGAGGGCTGTGAGTTCCTCATATGTGAGACCATGGCGTCCGAGCAGGGCACGGGTCCTTGCCGCCTTCTTCTTCTCCGGGCTCAGGTTACGCTGCCAATCCCGGCAGTATTGCTTCCGGGCCTCGTGCTTCTCGGGGTTGGCATCGTAGTAGACGCGCTCGTACTCGGTCTGGCACGTACGGCAGTAGCCTTGCAACCCGTCCGGCGTGCGCTTGTGCTGGTTGAAATCAGAACGCGGTAACAGCTTTCTGCACCTGTTACACTCCTTCCTCCTCGCGTTGCGGATGCGCTCTCGCTCCTTCTCCGCCTCCTGCTGCCGAGCAATGACTTTGGGCTCTTGGGTGCGGTCGTACCAGTTGTGGGTGAACTCGGCCATACACTTGCGGCAGTAGAAAGCCCTGCCGTCGGGTCGCCTCCTATTGCGGTGGAACTGGCCAACGGGCAAGTCCATTTTGCACCTGCGGCAATACTTGGTCGTGAGCATGTCGCCCTCATACTTCTCACTCACAGACGCTCCTTTTTATTGTTGGAGTTTCTGGCATCACTCTCTTCCTCGTCACTACTGTAACCTGCGCTTGATGAGTGCCTCGACTTCCGTGGCGGAGATGGTCGCCGAGTAATCGTTCCCAATGCGGCGGATCAATTCATGCCCGATTGTTTCGATGGCCGACCAAATAATCGGGCTGTCAAGTTTATCGCAAGTCTGAATTAGTAGATCCTTGATCAGGTCGCGGTTACCTTGCGCTAGCTCGAAGGCAATAGCGGCGTCAAAGCTGAATGCATTTATGTCGATTTGTAGCACTCTTCGCTGGTTGTCTACGAGAAACATCACGCAAGGATCAGTGATGGTCTCGAACTCATCGCTTTCCGGATCTTGGAGGTATCGGATCAATTCAGCCGGTTCACTGGTAACATCGAAGACCGCAGTTGCGTCAAGGTGTAGCCAGGCCTGATACTTGATTTCCGCCCAAGGACCAGCATAGGCGATTCGGATGAGAGTTGCCCCGCCAAGCGATGAAGGATAGCCGGCCACATCGCCTTCCCAGACATTCTCGTTCTTGTTCCATTGAACATGGAGGTCACGGGGCGGAGCCTTTTCGAGAGAGGCCATGACTCGGTGTCCAGCCTCATGAAAAGCGGCGGATTCCTTTTCTTGGCTCCAGTGGCGCGTCATCACGATGTTCCCTATCTTTGGCTTGCCTACAATGGACCGCGGTAAGCTCGATTCGTTCCCTTGCTCGTCGGATTAGTGTTGAGTCATCGGGACGTCACCCGGCCCTGAGCCACCGTAGGCCATGTGGTCGATATCCGTAAGTCCCACTTGATCTTATACGGCCCGGTCTTCGCCTTCAATTCGGCGGAAAACAGGGACATTCACGCTTCCCGCCGGCGTCAAGCAACAATCAGAAGGAATCCGAAGCCTTTGTCAACGGCCTCC
The DNA here is from genome assembly GCA_016177925.1 of Planctomycetota bacterium. GTDB lineage: Bacteria > Planctomycetota > Planctomycetia > Gemmatales > Gemmataceae > JACOUH01. The sequence goes on from JACOUH010000032.1 coordinate 110,266, forward strand.
GCCCCTTTTTGCCCCCGAAGTACACCTGTTCGAGCAAGTCGCGCAGCTCTTCCGCGATCTCATCCGGCGGGTCACCGGACAGCGCCACAGCGATCAGTCGCTCCGCCTCGCGCAGCGCGCCACACTGCAAGGCCAGCGACGCGGCACTCCGGTGCAAGACGGCCCGCGTCGGCTCCTGGGAGAGGTCGCCCGCGACGAGATCGGCGGCTTGCCGTTCGTGGTCGAAAGCCTGGCGAAGGCGTTCCCGAGCCACCGGAACGTTGCCGTTGCGGCGGGCCGAGTCGGCTTCATCCACGAAGCGCATTGCCTCACGATGGAGGTCTTTCACTTGATTCATCGCTGCACCGCCTTGGCCCGTGGGGTTCCGAACTCCACCACAACTACACACGCCGTCAAAGCCAGATTGTCCGATTGCCTGGTCTGCCCCATCTGGGCTTGATCCTGCTGTTGATGCGCCGCGTGGTCCCCCGAAGGATGCCCGAGACTTCCACCGCCCGATCAACCAATCCCCAGCGCCGCCTTCAGGCAGTCATCCAATTCGGACAGCAGTTCCCCTGACACGTTGCCGATCTTTTCCTTGAGCCGGTCCTCGGTCATCAAAGACAGCAGCGTGCAACAAATCAAACAGTCCCGATCCAGGCCCGCCGCCTTGGCCTCGGCTGAGGAGGCTTCGACAAACAAGCAGACCGGATCGTCTTTTTCGTCCAGGTTGGTTGTTACCTGGGCCACGACCGCGTGGCGCAGACGCTGATTGTAAACGTCGGCCTGGACCACCACGACGGGGCGTTTCTTGCCCCGGCCGCCCGAGGCGTGAGGAAAACGGGCCTTCAGAACGTCGCCGCGCTGGATGTTCATGATTCGTCCGGTTCGTCCAAGCCATCGCCGACCAATAGGTCGGCGGTTTCCGCCGCCAGCAAGTCCATTTCCTGGTCTGTCCACGGACTGTAATCCAGTTCTTCGCCCCGTTCGTAAACGTCCTTCCGAAGCACCACGCACACCGCACCGCCCACGGTCACCTGGACCGCCTGGCCGTTGTGAATGGCCCTTTCTTGTTCAGCCGTTAGCTTCACGGTCACTCCTTTCTTGAGTTGATTTCCCCGCACCACCTCATAATCGCAGAACTGGGTTGTCGGGGCAAGCACAGCAGTCAGGCATGGGCCGGGCCGTCGCTTGCGCACGGAACAAAGAGCCAAGCGGCTGCTCGGCCTGTACTGTGCCCAGGCGATATTTCGCGTCGAAGTGAACCAGGAAGTCCAGTTCCTCGTCGGTGAAGCCGAAGTGGAACGCCAGGGCTCGGTCGATGTCGTCGATCAGAGGCTTGCTCTGCCGAGGATAGGTACACTCAATCCGCAACGTGCCTCGTCCCGGGTAGCGCATGGGGAGTACCCGGACGTTGCGCCGGATGTCCTCCATCAGGGCTCGTGAAAGGTCCGAGAGCCGGGCGAGCGTCGCGGCGTCCGCCCGGCCGAGGTCGAACGGTGCCCCCCCCACCTCGACCAGTAGAACAGGTTTGAGTTCAGGATCGCCAGGAAGACGTCGCGTTCCTGCTGCGTCGCGAAGCGGAGGACGCGCAGTTCGGAAGGCGGGCGCTGGCGGCCGGCCTCGTCCGTGATCGCCGGCACGAAGTCGAGCACCTGGACAAAATGACTGAGCTTGCGCGTGCAATAGAGGGGGAAGCCGCCCGCGCGGACGATGTGATCGCGCAGCGCCCCGCGCTCGGCTCGGACTTTTCGCAGCAGCGACACCTCGACCGGCGTGCCGATCTTTGCCATTACCCCGCAGGCGCCGAGGCCCGTCGTCTCGACGAAGGACAGACGATCGAAGAGATACGGCCGCTCCACCGCCCGCCATTTGTTGAAGCCGGTTGAGAAAGTGCGGCCCGGCTCGCGCCCCTTCTCGTGGAGGATGATGCACAGGCGGCCGTGCTGCAGGCCCCGGAACAGACGCGACGGCCGGTCGTTGAAACTGCTCACCACCGAGGTCCCGCTGGCGTGCAGCAGTTCCCGCAGCGGGGCGTAGTCGTCAGTGCAGGTCGCCGCCACGGGAACGATCATGCCGACGCGCCCCGCCGGATGGACCAGGTCAAGGCATCGCTCCCAGAAGAGAGCGAACACGTTACCGCACGACGCCGTCCGGAAGCCCTGAATGCCGTAATGCTCCCGCACCGCGTTGTTCTCCAGGTACGGCGGGTTGCCGACAATCACATCGAACCCGCCACGACCCATCATGCTCGGAAATTCCACGGGCCAATGGAAAGGGCGGACCGGACCGGACGGTTCTTCGCTTCCGGACCTGACCGAGCCGGCGAGACTGTTTCCCGAGCGGAGGTTGGCGTCAAGGGCGGGCAGCGAGGGAGGCGCGTTGGCAGCGCTCTGCGCCGCGGCAAGCGCGAGCAACAGGCGGAGCCGGCAGACCTCGACTGCCTCGGGCAGCAGATCGACGCCGTAGAGGTTGCGCTCCAGGATCGAGCGACGGATGAAGGCGCGGCGAGGCGCTCCGACCTCATCGAGGATCGTCCGGAACTCGCCGACCTTGGGGAAGGCCTTCATGCGTCCGAGGCAGGCATCGTAAAGCGGCTCGAGCACGCGCAGGGCGGCGAGGAGGAACTCTCCACAGCCGCAGGCCGGGTCGAGGACAGACAGCTCACGCAGAGCGTGCCAGAAGGCGCGAAGCAGCGCGGCATCGCCCTGCTGGAGCAGTTCGACAGTGAACTGGGTAAGATCGAGATTGTTCGTCAGAAGATCGTTGATTGATCTGAAACCGTTCCTGCTCAGCTTGCAGCGGATGTTCCGGCAGCGACCGCGGCGGGCAAGGTGCTCGCGCCAGGTTTCTGTCGGCAGGGCGTACTCAGGCGGGGCCGCGCTGTTCCAGCCGGTCCGCCGAGAGGCGTCGGCGAGCCCGGCCTGAACGTCAGGCGGCAGCGACAGGTCGACCCCCTTGCGCGCTGCCTCCAGGAGATAGCGGTCCGGGGCTGCGCGAAGCAGTTGTCCGGCGAGTCCTTCGCGGGCGAAGGCGGTGGGGCAGCGGCTCGCCGCTCTACCGAGCAGAAAGGGCAGGATGGTGCCGCGAGCGATGTACGCGGTCACGTCCGCTGCGGTGTAGAAGGAGCCCGTCCGTTTCTGGTCGGCTCGCTTCTCGAAGGTGCGGCCGAGAACTTCGGGAGTGAGGGCATCTCCCGCAAGCGCTGAAGACTCCTCCAATTCCCACCGATACGAATCAAAAAAGGTGAACAGCCGTTTGAGCGCCTCGTCGGGAACCCTCGCCGGGGGGCTGGGGCGCTGATGGAGGAAACGCAGGAACATCAGCCGGGCAAGCACAGAAGAGACCCAGCGCTCGCGCTCATCGGGAGCGAACGAGCCTTGCGCGGAAGCGAGGAAGGCAGCGCGCGCGACGGGAAATCGCCTCGTGAACTCCTTCATTGCTCCGCCCTGACGGGGAGGTCCTCCGTGTCGAGTCGAGTCCTCGGGCGGCATGAGCGTTCCCTCTCCTGCGGCCGCCTCCGAGGCCAGGGCAGGCGTGCGGCGGCGGGGTTCGCAGAGGAGAGGATAGATGCACCGAACAAACAGGCCATCCCCCCCACCCTGCGAAGCGAAGACTGGCGGGTCGTCAAGCTTCGATGGACGGGTGACGTAGGACGGATTTCCAATCCGTCCTGTGCAGCCGGACGGATTGGAAATCCGTCCTACGGCTTACAATCACCCGCCGATCGAAGATTGACACCCCACTGGCGGAGGACCGGCGGCCCGACAATAATGAAGGGCACCGCTTCGGCAACGGGTAGCAGACCGGGGGGCAGAGTGATGGGACGGCGAGCAAACGTCGGGCCCGGGAAACGTCGAGCAATCCGGGATGCTCTCGGTCGCCTGGGAATGCACGCGAGCGCCGCTGCCGTGGTGCATGAACTGGCAGGAAGGATTGCTGTGACCGAGGATCTCGTCCGTGCGGTCAAGATTGACCTGCTCAAAGGGACCGAGGAGCATCGCAGACAAGAGGCGGGGTTCTCAAAAGGAGGCAGGACAAGCACTCCGCACCGGCCGCAGAAAAAGCCCCGACGCGGCTGAGCAGGACACCAGGGAGAACCGATTTCCGATAGCCGTTCCGAGCGGTTCAGAAGGGAGAAAAGAGGAGTATGTTCACCCGCGAAGACCTGATAATGCTACTGAATGCCGCGCCGTTCGTGCCGTTCCGGCTCCACCTGTCGGACGGCGGCGCGATTGACGTTCGGCACCGGGATTTCGTGACGGCCGGCCGGCGGTATGCCCTGATTGGCGTCCCCGACCCAGCAGACCCGGATGCGCCTTTCGACCGACACCTGGTTGTGTACTTCATGCACGTGACGAGGGCCGAGACGCTGTTTCCCGGCCGCCCTCCCGGCGGTCCTACCCCGCCCACGGAACCGGCGACGTCTCCAGCGGGCACTCCCTCCTGATCGTGCAAGGGATGGTCTGCGGACACGGGAAGCCAAGAAAACGCGCGAATCGGCGGGCGCGCCACAGCGCGTACCAGCGTCGGCGAATCGGGTCGCGTGTACGGCGAGATCGAGTGGCGTCCATGACGGAATCCTTTCGGGCGAATGGGCCTCGGGCCTCTCTCTCTATCGTCATTCTACTCCACACCAGTCGATCACGCCGGGGCAAAGCCTCCCGCTTTCGTCTTCCCTTTTGCAACCGCGGGAGCTTTTGGTAAATTGGGAAGATATGTGAAGATTGCGTGGACACTCTCCCGCTGATTCGTCTTCTTCTGCAGCCCCCGCGCCCGACCGCCTGACGGCGCGGCCAGCCTTGTTGTTCCTCTCCGTTCAGGGGCCCTCTATGACGCGCTTTCTCGGAACTCTCCTCGCCGCCTTCGCGCTGCTGTCACCCGTCGACGGCAGGGCGCAGGAACCGATCCGCATGGCCCGCACTCCGGACCTCTCGCCCGATGGCAAGCTGATTGCCTTCAGCTACCTGGGCGACATCTGGACCGTCGAGGCCATCGGCGGCGTGGCGCGGCCCGTCACGCAGCACGTCGCCCACGACATCAACCCCGTCTTCAGCCCCGACGGCCGCTCCCTCGCCTTCGCCTCCAACCGCCACGGCAGCTACGACGTCTTCGTCGTCCCCGTCCGTGGCGGCCGGCCGCGCCGGCTGACCTTCGACTCCGCCAACGACTATCCCACCGGCTGGTCGCCCGACGGCAAGCATGTCCTGTTCGCCTCGATGCGTAGTCCCCGCTTCCCGCCGCAGTACGAGTTGTACAGCATCCCTGTCGAGGGCGGACGTGCCCACCGCATCACCACGGCAGAGGGCCGCGAGGGCATCTACTCGCCGCGCGGCGACCGCATCGCCTACGTGCGCGGCCCCGGCGCCTGGTATCGCCGCAACTACCGCGGCTCATCGAACAACGACATCTGGCTCTGCGACGCCGACGGCAACAACAATCGCCAGCTGACCACCTTCGACGGACAGGACGGCTCGCCCATGTGGGCGCCCGACGGCCGCACGCTCTTTTACGTCAGCGAGATCTTCGGCACTGCGAACGTTGTTCGGCAGGAGGTCCCCCCTCACCCTACCCTCTCCCCCGACGTCGGGGGAGAGGGTAGGGTGAGGGGGGACAGCAAGCCGGTCCTCGTGACGGCGGACAAAACCGGCAAGCCGTTCCACAAGGAGAACGGCGTCCGCCAGGCCCGCATCAGCGCTAACGGCGAGTGGATCGTCTACGAATGCGGTGCCGACCTGTGGATCACCTCGACGAAACCCGGCTCGACACCGCGCCGCCTGGCCATCGAGGCCTATGCCGACGACAAGACCAACCCCGAGCGCACCGTCACCTTCACCAACCGCGCCACCGAGTACGCCCTGTCGCGGGACGAACGCTACGTCGCCTTCGCCGTCCACGGCGAGTTGTTCATGATGCCGGTTGGCTCGAAGGTCGACGTCCGCCGCCTGACCGACAGCCCCGCCAACGACCACGGCATCGCCTGGTCGCCCGACTCGTCGAAGATCGTCTTCATCTCCGATCGCAATGGCTACGAGGACCTCTACCTCCTTGAGGCCGACGACCCCGAGCACCCGCGTTTCACGCAGGCACACCAGTTCAAGGTCAAGCAGCTGACCAACACGCGCGAGGCCGAATCGGGCGTCACCTTCTCGCCTGACGGGAAGCGCGTCACCTTTTTGCGCAGCGGCCGGCTGTGGGGCATGAAGCCCGACGGCAGCGACCAGAAGGTCCTCGTCGACGCGCCGCAGGTGGTCGACTACGAGTGGTCGCCCGACTCGAAGTGGATCGTCTACGCGCGCATGGACGGCTCGTTCGCCAGCGAGTTGTACATCATGCCGGCCGCTGGCGGCGAGGCAAAGAACGTCACGCGCTTCGCCACCTTCAACGCCGGCGTTACCTGGAGCGACGACGGCAAGAAACTCTGTTTTTTGAGCAACCGCAAGGGGAGCACCGGCATCTACGTGATGTCGCTCCAGAAGGAGTCGACGCCCGGTGCCCCCAGCAGTGACGACATCGACTGGGAAGACATCCACCACCGCGTCAGCCAGCCGACAACGATGGAGGCCCACGAGGTGGCCATCTCGAAGGACGGCTCGCGCGTCGCCTTCTCGGCGACGGTGCAGAACCGCACCGAACTGTGGGTCGCCAGCGCCAACGGCGAATCGGTCACGCGCGTCACGACGGGCAACATCCGGCCGCGACAGATCCAGTGGTCGCGGCGGGTGCCGTCCCTCCTCTATTTCCGCGACGGCGACGGGCAGATCCACATCGCCCGCATCTCGTCGGGGTCGATCAGCCCGCCCTCGTCTCCGCCGGCGCTCGGCTCGTCGGGGCCCAGCCTGGACGCCGTTATCCCGTTCAAGGCGAAGATGACCATCAAGGAGGACGACCTGCACAAGGAGATGTTCGAGCAGAGCTGGCGGTCGCTCTACGACTACTTCTACGACCCGAAATTGCACGGCGTCGACTGGGAGGCGGTCCGCGCTCGCTACAAGCCGCTGGTCGATCACGTCGCGACCAAGGAGGACCTCTACGCTCTGTTGTACATGATGATGGGCGAGCTGAACGCCTCCCACCTGGGCGTCGGCGGTTTCGGCACGGCGCCGGAGCAGTTGACCGCCGAACTGGGGCTGCTGTTCGACGAGGGCTATACCGGCCGTGGCCTGAAGATCGCCGAGGTGCTCAAGCGCGGCCCGGCGGACCGCCGCGGCATCAGCCTGAAGGCGGGGGATTACCTCCTCGCCATCGACGGCACCGAGGTGACGCCCGCCAGGAACGTCAGCCAGCTGCTCAACGACAAGGTCGACGAGACGGTGGTGCTGATGGTGAGCGCCGACCCGAAGGCGAGCCTGAAGGATCGCAGGGCGGTGCGCCGCGTCGAATTGAAGGCGATCCGCCGCAATACCGACCCCAGAAAGCCCGACGAGGTCAGTGCCGAGAAGTTGCTGTACGAACGCTGGGTGGAGCACAACGCTCGCCGCGTCGCTGAGTTGAGCAAGGGCAAGCTCGGTTACATCCACATCCCGAGTATGAACGAGGAGGGCCTGGAACGGTTTGTCCGCTCGCTGTACTCGGACAATTTCGACAAGGAGGCGATCGTCCTCGACGTGCGCTACAACGGCGGCGGCTTCACGCACGAGCAGGTGCTAAACTACCTGGGCTCGCGCGAGCACACGTTTTTCCGTCACCGCTTCGGCGGCGAGGGGTTGGTACTGAGGGCGTATGACCGCAAGTGGACCAAGCCGGCTGTCTTGCTGATCAACAACCGCTCGTACAGCGATGCGGAGATCTTCCCGCACGCCTTCCGCACGCTCGGCCTGGGCAAGCTGGTCGGCCAGTCGACGGGCGGCTTCGTGATCGGCACGGGCAGTATCAGCCTGATCGATGGCTCGACGTTCCGGGTGCCGCGCATCGGCGTGTTCACTGTGCAGGGCACCAATATGGAGAAGGAGGGCGTCAAGCCCGACGTGGAAGTCGTGCCGCACCCCGACCAGCTGGCAAAGGGAATCGACGCCCAGGTCGACAAGGCCGTCGAGGTGCTGCAAGTCGAGGTGGCGAAATGGAAGAAGACGCGGCCGAGCGTCGCCTTGCGGGAGGGCATCAAGCCGCTGCCGGCCCCGGTGGTGCCCTTGCCGTTGCCCGGCTCGCCGCCGGTTTCTCCGGGCCCGATGCCACCGGCCGGCAAGTAGTCGATTCGTCGGCTAGTCGATTAGTTGTCGGTTGGTCGATTCGTCAAGGGCCAGGAAGGACGGCAATCCTGACTAGTGGTTCGTCACTCTCTGATTTTCGGGTAAAATCCACCTTGGCAGGAAAGGAACCCCAGTCAAGGAGGCCGAACCGTGGCCAAGAAGTATGTGCTCAAGTTGACCGCCGAGGAACGCAGCGAACTGGAACAACTCGTG
>JACOUH010000179.1 GCA_016177925.1 Planctomycetota bacterium
ATGGAGGCGGGAAGGCCATCGAGCGGTTCCTCAACGGCGGGGCGACAGCCGAAGAAGCGCTCGTGCCGCTCCTCCGACGAAGCTACCCGAAAATCGTGGACGAACGTGACCGCTTCGGGATGGGCGATACCGCGCTGCGGGAGTGCTTCTGCATCCTTGAAGGCGTGCTGCTATCGCGATCGCCCGCCCATGTGCTCGGGGACGCCTTTCAAGCCCTCATCGGCCCGCGCCTTCGGGGCGACAAGGGGCAGTTCTTCACGCCCCGGTCGTTGGTCCGTGCAATGGTGGGCGTCGTGGCCCCGCAGCCCGGAGAATCCGTGCTCGACCCAGCCTGCGGCACGGGTGGCTTTCTTGCCGAGGCTCACCGCTCCCAGCAGGAGCAGGCCCTTGGAAGCACGGTGACGGGAAGACTGGTCGGGATCGACAAGGACCACGACCTATTCCGCATCGCGTCGGCCTTGCTGGAGATCACCTGCGGCAACCGGACCGAACTCTACAACCTGAACTCGCTCGACGCGAGGGAGTCCGGTGCCCGCCCTCTCGCCGACAACACCTTCGACCTTGTGTTGACCAACCCGCCCTTCGGCTCGAAGATCGGGGTCCGCGACAAGGAGGTGCTCCGCGAGTACGCCCTCGCCCGCCAGTGGATCAAGCGGAGCGATGACGGCACGTGGCACAAGACCGAGACCGTCTCCTCGACACAAGACCCCCAGATCCTCTTCTTGGAGATGTGCGTCCGCAAGCTGAAGCCGGGTGGGCGACTCGGCATCGTGCTCCCCGAGGGCGTCTTCGGCAACAAGCACACCGGGTACATCTGGCACTGGATTCGCTCGCAGGGGCGGATCACGTCGCTGCTCGACTGCCCTCGAACGACCTTCCAGCCCGGCACGGACACCAAGACCAACGTGCTCTTCTTCGAGAAGGGAGCCGAGAGCACCGACCACGTTCGTATCGCCGTCGCCCTGACCTGCGGGCACGACCGCCGTGGCAGGACGCGCACCCAAGACGGACGACCATGCCCCGATGACTTCGCCATCCTTTCAAGGAACGGCCAGGAGTGGAAGACAATCCGGCTCCGCCATCCTGACTACCTCGTGCCGCGCTACTACCTCGACCGGGAGCTAACCCGTGAGGAGCAATCGCTGACGGAGGGGGCCAAGTTCCTTTCCCTCGGCGAACTGCGCGACTGCAAGGCCCTGACCATCCGTAAGGGGCACGAGGTCGGCTCCCATGCCTACGGCACCGGCGACATCCCCTTCGTCCGCACCTCGGATGTCAACAACTTCGAGATCTCGGTCGATCCCACAAAGTCAGTCAGCGATGAAGTTTATGACGAATATAAGCCCCAACAGAAGCTACGGCCCGGCGATGTCCTCATGGTCGTCGATGGACGCTACCGAATCGGGCTGACCGCCCTGTTGACCAACTCGAACGCCCGGTGCATCGTGCAGAGCCACTTCCGCATCATCAGCATCACGGACGAACAGGTGCTCGATCCTTACGAGTTGCTCTTCGCCCTCAACCTGCCCTCGATCAAGATGCAGTTGAGGAATTTGGTGTTCGTGCAGTCAACGCTGGGGACGCTGGGCAATCGGCTTCTGGAGTTGGAGATCCCGGTCCTGCACGGCGACGGTCCTTGGAAGGACCGCTTGGCGTCCTTCAGGGAGCTTCTCCAGAAGCGGGACGAATCCCTCGCCATGCTGAAGAAGATGACCGTGCCAGACTACGAGCTATGAGGGCTTCGTGACGGTGTAGCCGACGCGCAGGAGGATCTCGGCGATCCAGTCGTAGAACTCTTCCAAGGTCTTGTTGCCCTGCGCGATGTTGCACGCCCGGTGGGCGAAGCCGATGTTGACGGTCGTGTGCAGCCGGGGGTTGCTGTGCGACGTCTCGATTTCGGCCTTGCCCCTCTGGGCCGTGTGGAAGAGCGCAAAACTGATCGGCTTCTTGCAGACGAGGCACGTCGTCGTGTTCGGCATGATGCGACCAAACAGGGCTTCGAGGTACTGTCGGATGGGGTCTGGCGGCGCTTCGCAGCCCTCGATCCCGTAGGTGAGCCACGCGAGCTTCTGGGCCACCGACATGCACGCCCCGTACTCTGCCGCCTTCTCGCGCAGCTTGGAGACGATGATCGGCTTGAGCTTCGACATGTTGATGCCGAGCTTGAGTAGCTCAGCATCGGGCAACAGCATGGCCCAACGGCGAATCCGGTTCGGCCCCGCGTCCTCGCTCTTCCACGCGGCCCCAGTCGTCATGATCGAGTCACGGACGATCTTTTTCGCCACGCGCGGCGCGTACTTCACGAGATGAGCCAGAAAGGGGAATTCGCTACACTTGCCCTTGTGGTCTTTGGGCAGGTAGCAGCGGTGTCCACCCTTCGGCTTGAACTTCGACCGTGACGATAAGGGCTTGCTGCAGAACTCCAGCGACACGCAGTATCTACTCCATCAACTTGTCGGCTTCCGTGAGAAGCGAGCCCGCAGTCGTGCCGAGCGCCTTGGCGAGAGCGTGGATGTTGAGGAGGCTGATGTTCCTCTCCCCGCGTTCCACGCTGCCGACGTAGGTGCGATGGACCTTCGCTCGCGCGGCAAGCTCCTCCTGCGAGATTCCCAAGGCAAGACGGCGTGAACGAACAACAGACCCGAAGCACTCTTGTTCGTTCATGCGCCCCTTCGCCATACCGGTATGATCGGCTGGTGATGACTAAGATGCTACAGACTTTAGATAGCACAGCGCGTCGAGTTTGACACCAGCCCGGAGCGCCAGCGACGGGAGGTTCCCGCGCTGGCGCTTGGGGCTTGGGTCAGCGCTCCCTTCGTTGAAGATACATCGTTCCGTGGGTGTCAGTCCCCTGTCGCGCCGCGTAGAATAGCGGGGACAAGGGGATACTCCGCCCACGGAGGCCGCCATGAGCCAGCGAGGAGACTTCACCAACCGCCTCAGCCACGAAACCAGCCCCTACCTGCGACAACACGCCCACAACCCCGTCGACTGGTACGCCTGGGGCCCCGAGGCGCTGGAACGCGCCCGCCAGCTCGACCGTCCCATCTTCCTCAGCATCGGCTACTCGGCGTGCCACTGGTGCCACGTCATGGAACACGAGAGCTTCGAGGACGATGAGGTCGCCCGCCTGCTCAACGATCACTTCGTCAGCATCAAGGTCGACCGCGAGGAACGGCCCGACCTCGACCAGATCTACATGGCCTCGGTGCAGCTGCTCACTGGACAGGGCGGATGGCCGATGTCCGTCTTTCTGACGCCCGACCTGCGGCCGTTCTTTGGCGGCACCTACTTCCCGCCCGACGACCGCTACGGCCGGCCCGGCTTCAAGCGGCTGCTGCGCTGGCTCGTCGACTTGTGGCAGAAGGAGCGCGGCAAGGTCGACGAACAGGCCGGTGCCGTTACCGAGCACTTGCAGTCGGTCGGACAGTTCGAGCCTGGCGAGGGCGCTCTCGACGAGGGAGTCCTGCAGCGGGCCGTCGGGCACCTTGGCCGGCGCTTCGACCCGATGTACGGCGGGTTCGGCCAGCCGCCGAAGTTCCTGCACACGATGGACCTGCGCCTGCTGCTGCGGGCCTGGAAGCGTTTCGACCTGCCCGATGCCCTGCACATGGTCCGCCACACGCTCGAGAAGATGGCGATGGGCGGCATCTATGACCACCTCGGCGGTGGGTTCGCCCGCTACTCGACCGACGCCCGCTGGCTCGTGCCGCACTTCGAGAAGATGCTCTACGATAACGCCCTCTTGGTGGTCGTTTACCTTGAAGCGTTCCAGGCGACGCGCGATCCGTTCTTTCGCGAGGTCGTCGAGGAGACGCTCGGCTGGGTCGAACGCGAGATGACCAGCCCCGAGGGCCCTTTCTTCAGCACCCTCGATGCCGACAGCGAGGGCGAGGAGGGCAAGTTCTACGTCTGGACGCAGCAGGAGGTCGAGCAGGTCCTCAGCAAGGATACGGCCGACCTGTTCAACGCGGTCTACGGGGTCGAGCCGGAGGGCAACTGGGAGGACCCCCACGACCACGCGCACCGGCCGAAGAACATCCTCAACCGCTCCAAGACCTTCGAGCAGTGCGCCCGCCTGTACAAGCTCGACGAGGGCGAACTGCGTCGCCGCATGGCAGAGGCGCGGACGGCCCTGCTGCAAGTGCGCAGCCAGCGCATCTGGCCAGGTCGCGACGAGAAGATGCTGACGTCGTGGAACGCCCTGATGATTGATGCCCTCGCTCAGGCAGCCCAGGTGTTCGACCGTCCCGGCTACGCCGAGCGGGCCGCGAAGGCCGCCGACTTCCTCCTGACGCGGATGAGCGGCGCCGACGGCCGGCTGTTCCGCACCTACAGTTCCGGCACGGCGCCGAAGCTGAACGCCTACCTCGAGGACTACGCCTATCTCGTCGACGCCCTGGTGTCGCTGTACGAGGCGACCTTTATCCCGCGCTGGATCGAGGCGGCGCTCGACGTGGCACGGGTAATGATCGAGCAATTCTGGGACCCGGAAAATAGCGGATTCTACTTCACGGGCCGCGACCACGAGTTGCTAATCGCCCGCAACAAGGACGCCTACGACAACGCGACGCCGTCGGGCAACGCAATGGCGGTGACGGGCCTGCTGCGGCTGGCGCGGCTGACCGGCCGGGCGGAGTTGCAGCAGAAGGCGGAAGCAACGTTACAGCTGTACCGCGGATTGATGACGTCGTCCCTGGCGGTCGGGCAGATGCTGGTGGCGTACGACTTCCACCTCGGGCCGGTGCAGGAGTTCGCCATCGTCGGCGACCCGGCCGCCGAGGAGACGCGACGTGTCCTGCGGGCGATCCGCGGCCGCTTCCGGCCCAACAAGGTGGTGGCGCTTATGGCCCCGACAACACCGGGTGCCGATGCGATGATCCCGCTGCTGGCGGGCAAGACGGTCCAGGACGGCGTGACGACGTACATTTGCCAGAACTTCACTTGTCAAGCGCCGTTGACAGGCGCGGCCGCGCTCGACGCAGCGCTGGCGGAGAAGCCCTGAGACGACCGATGGACCCGCCGACCTATGCCGACGTGGTGTCCGCTGCGCCGATCGTCCACCGCTACCTGCGGCCGACGCCGTTGTACGAGTGGCCGGCGCTGTCGCGGCTGCTCGGTTGCCGCTACTATCTCAAGCACGAGAACCACACGCCGACGACCGCCTTCAAGGTGCGCGGCGGCATCCATCTCGTCAGCCGACTCTCCGATGACGAGAAGCAGCGCGGCGTCATCGGCTGCACGACCGGCAATCACGGCCAGTCGCTCGCCTATGCCTGCCGGCTGTTTGGTGTCCGCTGTGTGCTCGTCGTGCCCTCGCGTAACAACCCCGACAAGGTCGCCTCCATGCGCGCCCTCGGCGCCGAACTGATCGAGCACGGCCGCGACTTCGACGAGGCCCGCGCCCATTGCGAGGCAATCCGCCATCGCGAGGGCCTGCGCTACGTCCATTCCGCCGACGAACCCGAGTTGATCGCGGGCGTCGGCACCTGCGCCCTGGAAATCTTCGAGTCGCTGCCCGATCCCGACGTCCTGCTGGTGCCCGTCGGTCTCGGCAGCGGCATCTGCGGCGCCGCCCTGGTGGCCGCCGAGCGCCGCCCCTCCTGCCGCGTCCTCGGCGTGCAGTCGGAGGGAGCACCCGCCGTCACCTTGTCCTGGCGCGAGGGCCGGCCGATCGAGATGGACACGCCGAAGACGTTCGCCGAAGGGATGGCAACGCGCGTCCCGGCCCACCTGACGCTAGAAATCATGCGCCGCCTCGTCCATGATATGATCCTCGTCTCCGACGCCGAGCTGGAGGAGGCGATCCGCCTGCTGCTGCGCGTGACGCACAACCTCGCCGAGGGAGCGGGGGCCGCATCGACAGCAGCGGCGTGGAAGCTGCGACCGCAGCTGGCGGGCAAGACGGTCGTCGGCGTCCTGTCCGGCGGCAACCTCGACCTGCGCGACCTGCACCGCATCCTCTCAATCAACCTTTGACTGGCGAGCGGGGGCGTGAAGACCCGCGCTAGCGGGTCCGCCCCCGGTAGTGGCGAGCGAGGGAGTCATGGCGCGTTCCGTTATCTGTGACAACTGCGGGCACCGCATCGCAGTGGACGAGGAGTACACGCGGCACAAGATCCGCTGCCCCGAGTGCGGCGTCCTGTCCGAGGTCACCGACATGCCCAAGCCCGGCGCGGCGGACCCTCGCCCCGCGAAACGTTTCGCTCCTTCCGCCCCGGAACCTCCCCTGCAGGATGCCGAGGAACTGGCCCGCCAGCTGTGGAGCGAGCCGGACGAGACATCGCCTCCCAAGAAAAGCGAACCGCCTCCGCCTCCCCCTGAGAAGAAGCCCGAGCCAGTCCCCGAGCGGCCGGTCGTCGAGCTGGTCGAACGGAAACGCTCGCCGCCCCCGGGGCCGCCGAAGCCGCCGAAGCGGGCTGCCCAGACCTGGACCGACGAGGACGAGGACAGCAGTCCGTACGATGTCTCGGGCGGTCCGGAGCGGAAATGTCCCCAATGCTTCTGTGTGCTTGAGCCCGAGGCGGTCCTGTGCGTCCGCTGCGGCCTCGACCTGAAATCAGGGAAGAAACTCGTTCGCGAGTACAAGCCGATCACGCGCTCCTGGGAGCCCGTCGCTTACGAAACGCGCCTCAAGCTATTCTGTGCCGCCGTGTTCGGTGGGCTGGTGCTGAGCGTGCTGATGGGTATTCTCCTCGACGCGGTGGCGTTCTCGTTCGGACCGTGGTTCGCTTTCGTCGTCCTGATGGCGTTCCTGCTCGGCACCTTCGACCACATCGACCTAGTGCGTGACAAGCGCGGACACGCCAAACTCACCCGCACCTGGCGTGTTTGCTTCGTGCCTCGCCCTACGACCGAGATCGACCTGCTCCAGTATGACGCGGTCGTCACGGGGATTTCGGCTGATGCCGGCTGCTACGAGTGGTTCATCCTGTGGACGCTGATCCCGTTCGCCATCGTCCCCGCGGTCGTGTGGTGGTATCAAGTCATCCACAAGAAGAAGTATCACGCTGCCCTGGCGCACTCGCACAATTACCCCGAAGTCACTCTTTACCGTGGCAACAGCCGCGAACAGGCGGAGGACATCGCCGAAACCCTGCGCGACACCGCCCGCCTGCGCTACGAGCGTGACTGATCTGTGGCCACGGGCGCCGTACGGTTACGGGGGCGTCTGCTTGGGCAATCCGCCCTGGACAAGGCCACCTTCCCTGGTATATAATTTCCGGTTGTAAGGCTCTCCTCTTGGCCCTTCCGCCCCGAGGCCGGTAAAGGAATCCTGATGGCCGAAGAAGCCGGGGGTCGTCGTGAGAAGCTCATCATTGAGGCGTTTGATCCCCCAGACGGCGTCTGTGAGGTCCAGCTATCGTACGCACGCCTCCAGACAGTCGCCAAGCGCAGTCAGGGGCATGCCAAGGAGTGCTGCTTCATCGTCCCCTTCATCCTCCAGAACCCAACGGCGGTCTTCGAGGGGCTGATGCGGGACGAGGACGAGGACCGCCAAACCGTGGGCTGGCGATGCTACTGCGGGATTCCGAAGTGTAGCTACAACCGAGACGGCGTCGAGGGCCGAGCTTACTCCAGACAGGTGTATCTGGTTTTCGTCAACGACGAGCGAGTTGCCTACAACTGGAGATGGGAGGAGGCGGATGAGGAAGACCGGACCCTTCCTGCGAACCACCAAACCCGTTTCAAGAGACGACTGTACTAGCCATGCTGACCAACGACGAATTTGCCTCACAGGTGATGGCCCTGGCCGGACGAGCAGAAGACTTCAAGCCAACCGCCATCTACGACCCGGACGGGGACTGCATCGAGTTCCTGGTGAGCCCGGATTCCTTCTACGCGGAGCGCGTTGACGACCTTGTCACCGTCTACTACTCGCAGGAGACGAGGGAGATCATCGGCTCGCTCATCAAGGGAGTCGGCCGGTTCTACAGGACCCTCCTCAAGGAGATGCCGGGTTTTTTCATCGAGGTCATTGACGGCAGGGTGAAACTCGTTCACCTGTTCCGGGCCAGAGTCTGGACTTCCGCTGACTCCCCGAATTCAGTTCGGACGATCACCTATCGCAAGCTCATCCAGGCCGCAGAAGAGTCGAAGGTCGAGACGGACTTTCAGTTCGCGGCCTGACAACCGCCCCTGCTTGCCTTGCTCCCACATCGTGGCCTCGGTCAATTCCCGGGCCCGTTTGCTTACACTGACCGCGCCGCAAGAGGCGTGTCCTGAGCCCGACTCTGCAGGACCGATTCACGGGTTGCCTGCTCGGCCTTGCGATTGGCGACGCCCTGGGTGGGCGCTTCGCCGCGTACCGCCGCTGTCGAGTAGCTTGCCGTCGGGGCTGGAGCCGGGAAGAAAAACTGTATTGTCCGGGCCATGAGGAACTGATAGAAGTTTGCCGCCGCCCAGGATGGCCTCCCCATCAGCGTGTCCGAGGGCCCTGCGCGAACAGACTGCCTGCCGAAAACCACGGGAAGGAGTGATTCCACACGTCTCCTGGGTGACACAAGAAGGGCCCGGATGGCCGTCTGGGGGTTCCTGCTCGCAGCGGGGTTCGTGGATCATCCAGGGAGAAACTCTCAGCCATGCGCCTTGTAGCCAGCAACCCCGACGCGATGGGGGACATGATCCTCCGCCAGCCGCTGTATGCCGCACTGGCTGGGGCCGGGCACGAGCTTCTCCTCATCGTCCGATCGAACACGATCCCCGTCGCCCGCCTCGTCGCCCCCGCCGCACGGCTCCTCGAGTTCCCCGTCGATCCCTACACAATGACGGCCGGGAAGCATGTAATCCGGCTGGAATGGCTTGTCCGGCAGGTCCGCGCGTTCCAGCCCGATCTGCTGCTCTTGGCATCGTACCAGTGGACGGTGGCCGAGGAGCAACTGGCGGCCGCCCTGTCCGATGTGCCCGTGGCAGGTATGACCGGCCATCTGTGCCCGGGAACCGGGCCCGCCAGCGGCATCCGGTTCACCCGGCAGGTGGAAGTCAGCCGCGAACTGCACGAGTTGGAGAAGAACCGTCGCCTGTGCGAGATGTTGCTTGACAGGCCCGTGGGGTGGGAACGGCCACGGGTCACGGTCACCGACGAGCAACGGCAACGGGCCCGCTCGGTGCTGGCCCGCTACGGGCTGGGGCCGGACGGCTTCTGGGTCGCCGCGGTGGGGGAAAGCCCGAGGAGCCGGCTCAGCCTGCTGCGCAGCTGGGGGGAACAGCGCTGGGCGGAGGTGCTCGGCCATGCCGTCCGCGCGCACGGCTGGCGGTTCGCCCTGCTCGGCCTGCCGGAGGAGCAGGAGGCCAGTCGCCGCATCCGGGCCGCCCTGGGCCCGGCCGCCGCGAGCGCGGTCGTGGTGGACGAGCCGGGACACGACTTCGATCTGCTCGCCGGCGCAACGGCCCTGTGCCGGGGTTATCTCGGCCGTGACACGGGGCCCATGCACCTGGCGGCAGCCCTGGACAAGCCGGTGATCGCCGTCTTCGGTGGCGGACACTGGCCGCGCTTCACCCCGGTCGCCACGTCTGCCCGTGTCCTCACTCTCGGCGTGCCCTGCCAGGACTGTGCCTGGGATTGCCCCTTCGCCGAGTCCTACTGCATCAAGGAGGTTCCGGTCGACGCCGTGACCACCGCCATCGACGAGATCGCGGCCTCCTCCGCTGGGGGCGTCCGGCTCGAGGTGCTTCCCTCCTCGGCCGAGTTGGTCGGCCGGATGGTGCGGGAACTGCGCGCGCTCCATGTCAGCGAGTCGGAACGCCTGCTTCTGCAGCTGCAGGAGAAGGAAGCCGCCCTCCACAGAGTGGCGGAGATCGCGGAGGGATACCGGCGCACCGTCGCGGAGCGGGACCAGCAACTTCAGGAGGTCGACCACCAGCTGCAGCGCCTGCTCCGGCTAACGCGCTACCCGCGGGCGATCGCGCGGGCCTTCCGCACCGTGGCACGCATCCTCTCCCCCGGCGGCAAACGCGCCTCCTGACTTCCGGGCGTTTGCCTTGGACGCCGTCCCCCGGTCCGGCACAATACAGGGAAGGCACGCCCTCTGTTGGCCAGAGCCGTCGGGGGAAAAGGAAAGGCGGCGCGGCAAATGGTGACGGAAGAAGATCATGTCGAGCGTCCCGTTCGGCGGCGCACACTCCCTGTAGCGGTTCTCGTTGGACGAGTACCACTGCATGATTGAAATGGTCCCCTGGCTTGTCTCCTGACGTCCACCAACGTCCCAGGCTGACTTTTCCCAGGCAATGCCGCGCAGCCTGAGATTCCACACCGTCCACCATCTCCAGGAACACCAATCAGGCCGGTCGGCATTGACCTGTTGCCGGCATCGCCGTAATAAGCTGCCCCATTCTTATCCACCTGGGGCGAGAGGCCGTCAGACAGCAGAGGCGGAAACCGAAGCGCGCGGGGAAGAGCGCCCCGAGCACGGACAAGGTCCGCGCGCCGGGGAGGGTGGGCGTCCGATGCCCGAGACAGGAAGGGGGGCTGCCCATGAGGATCGGCGTCGAGTTGTTTAACATTATCGAGGGCGAAACCGGCGGGTTGGTGCCCCTGCTGCAGGGGGTGCTGGAAGCACTGTTCGCAGGTTGGCCCGAGCACGAGGTGGTGCTGTTCGGGACGCCGGACAACGAACACCTGTTTCCGACACTGCCCTCGCAGGTCTGCCGGCTCACACTGCCCCCGACCGCCAGCTTCTTCCCCCTCTTGGACGTCCACGCCTGTCACCTTGGGCTCGACGTCCTTGTGTGCAGCTATCCCTTCGAGGCCGAACTGACGTTTCCCAGGGCCCGCCAAGTCGTGGTGATCCCTGATTGCCAGCACGAGTTTTTCCCCGACTTCTTCTCCCTCGAAATGCTGCGGGAGCGGTGCAGGAGCTTTGCGAAGGCGCGAGAAGGCGCTGGCGCGATCGCCACCCTATCCGAGCACGCCCGGCAGACCCTGCTGAACCACCCCTCCGCGCGCTGCCGTGACGTCTTCATCATGAGCCCCGCCCTGTGGGCGGAGTGGGAACATCCGTCCCTCGAGAACCTCAGGGAGGTCGAACACGCCCTCCTGCCGAGCGGGGACTTCTTCCTCTTCCCGGCCAATCTCTGGGCGCACAAGAACCACCGCCGCCTCCTTCAGGCGTTCGCCCTCTTCCTGCAAAAGGTCGGCCGCCCCGTCGAACTCGTGTTTACGGGACACCCGCAGGGCTGGGAGGAGGTGGCCCGGTCGTTTCCCGACCTGCCGGTGCGTCACCTCGGGTTCGTGCGCCGTGGCTTCTTACAAGTGCTGCTGGCCCGGGCCCGGGCCCTTACCTTCTTCTCCCTGTTCGAGGGCTTCGGCATGCCGCTGCTGGAGGCCTTCGCGGTGGGGACGCCCGTCGTTTGCAGCAACACCACCAGCCTGCCCGAGGTCGGCGGGGAGGCGGTACTGACCTGCGACCCGACCGACCCGGTGGCCATGAGCGAGACGATGGTCCGGGTGTTCACCGAGGAGCCCTTGCGCGATCGCCTGGCGGCGTGCGGCCAAGAGCGGCTCACATTGTTCAGCTGGCATGCCAGCGCCGCGCACCTCGTCAACGCCTGCGCGCGGGTTCACGAGCGCGCCCCCGTGGTGGTCGACGATCCGCTGCCGGCCCTCCAGCGGCTCAATCGGCTTGTCCAGGAGATCGAGGAGGACCGAGCGGCGAAGCAGACGACGATCGAGCAACTCGACGCGGCCTGCACGGCGCGACTCGAGGCGATCCAGCAGCTCGACGCGGCCTGCACGGCGCGACTCGAGGCGATCCAGCAACTCGACGCGGCCCTGCGTCAGTGCAAGGCGGACTTGCGTGAGTCCGAGGCGGACCGGGCTGCCAAGGGGGAGGTGATCCACCGTCTCGACGCAGCCCTGCGCGAGCCCCTCATCAGGCGGTTCTTGCGGCTGTGCAAACTCCGAAATGATAAATGATGAATGGAAGAAAGACCCTTCTTCTCTTCCATTCATCAATCATCATTTCAACTCGAGGCGCAGGCACGCCACTGCCCGGGCTGCCGCGGCGTGATCGGGGTCGAATTGCGGTGTGGCGTGGATGTTGAAGTAGTTGCAGTCGGCACACTCCTCCGCCGTCGCCATCACCCAGCCGTCCGGCCGGTAGCGGTAGAACGTCAATGACTCCACCCGGCCGCCGAAGGTGTCGATGATGTCCTGCACGCCCTGCCGGTCGAACTGCTGCGTCCAGCCGTGGTTCTGGTGCTTGCCGAACGGCACCGTGATCAGGGCGACGCCGTCGGGCACAAGGAGGCGGCGGAACTCCGCGACGGCCTGGCGGTAGGCGGTCAGGTCGCACTCGCGGAACGCAGCGTGCTTGGTGTAGATCATCGTGTTGTCCATGCCGATGTGTTCGAGGGTGCTGATCGAGACCACGGCATCCACGCAGCCGTCGCGCAGCGGTGTCGAGCGCAGGTCGCCGTAGAGGTAAGAGAGGTTGGGCCTCGGCAGCTGGCCCTCCGGAGCGAGCGTGCAGATGATCAGAGTGCGTTCCTTGACGATCGGGTGTTCGAGGAGGTGGGCGTGGTTGAGCGTCGAGCCGCCGTCGAAGACGCGCCGGCCGCAGTCGCGCAGGTGGGCCAGCGCCCAGGGGAACTCGACGCAGCGCTCGTCGAGCCGCCAGCCGTAGCCCGCCGACAACGCGCCGCCGTGGCGGAAGGTGGTCAGCAAGTCCTCGTCGGCGATGGCCCGGGCGACAAACCACTTCTTGTGCTCGGCATAGCCGTGCGTCCAGGGGAGACTGCCGCCCTGCACGTATTGGGCAATGGCCTTCTCCTCGTCCAACGTCGGCTGGGACGAAGGGAGATTCAGCACGGCGGGCAGCAGCGGATTGGCCTGCGTGGCACGCTGCAGGAGGTCCTGCATCTCGTCAAGTTGGCGCTGGCAGACTTGCAGCTCGTGACGCCACTGGTTGTCGTTGACCGGCTGCGGCGCGATGCGGCCGCGCCAGGCCCGGAGACGGTTGACGACCTGCTTACCGAGCGACAACGGCGAGAGCTTCATATCAGATCCTTTCCCGTTTCAGACCCCGCCCAGGTACTCGGCCGGATCACCGCCAACGGCTCGTTGACGGCATCAGGACGGGGCGGGGCGGACCTTCCTGCGTGGCATAGGCGGTGCTCCCTCGCTGTGCCCGCCGGCCGGGACGGTTCCAACGAGGGTAACTCGTTGGAACCGTCCCGCATAGGCCGCCTCTATTCCAGCCCCTCCCACCATTTTCTGGCGTCCGGGTTCGCGGCATGGAACCCTAGCCGGGCCAGGTTCGGTGGACAATCCTGCGCCAGTTTCTCCCGCAATGCTCGGGCGGCCTGTTCTTTCTTCTCGTGTTCCTCCTTTTTCTTGAGGTGGATGGAGTTGCTGAACGCTTGGTATTGATTCTGCTGGGGGATTGGAATACCTTTCGCCCGACCGTCAGCCCGGACGGGCCAGCGCCTGGAAGATCCCTTTGCGGGCGCACGGAGACAGAGATTCCCCTCTCGGCACGCATCCCCCTCCGAGACGGCTTCTGGCACTGCATGGCTAACAGCCGCGACTACCAGTACCTGAACCACCTCTGGGACAGCGGCGACGCCCCGAGAGCGCCGGACAGGCGTTCAACTTCTCCGCCGACACGCCGGTCAGCGTCCTCGACCTGGTCGGTCGCATCCTACACCTGATGGACGCGCCGCTGCAAGCCGCGCGTCCTTGGCGAGGCTCGCCACGAGATCCGGCATCCGTACCCGTCGTCGGCGAAGGCGCGGCGGGCCCTCTGCTAAGCCCCTCGCTACGGCCTCGACGAGGCGCTGCACGAGACGCTCGCCTGGTACGAGGACTTCCGCGCCGGCGAAGACGACGGCCGCGCCCGCGCGGCCTGACCCGACAACATGAGGAGAGGTTTCTTGCTCGCCATCCTGCTCTCGCTGGGCCTGTTCACCTACTGGCTGGGACTTGGGTACGCCCTCGTCACGCTGGCCATGCCGCGCCGCCGCGCGCTGCCGGGCCTGCTGCTGGCCCCAGGGCTGGGGCTGTCGGCGACCGTCTGCCTCCTCTACCTGATCAACCGGGCGGGCGTGCCGATCGGGCATTTCGGCGTTGCCCTGGCCATCGCCCTCGCCCTGTTCGCCGCGGTGGTATATGCCGTCAAGCGGCCGCTCCTGGGGCTGCGCCAGTACCTGCCGTTTGCCTGCGTCTTCGTGCTGGCCGCCCTGGCGACCGGGGCGCCGCTCTTGCGCTACCAGTTCGACTGGGTCAGCTACTGCAACGACGACATGGCCAACTACTGCCTCGCCGCGGCGCGCTTCCTCGAGCGCGGCCTGGACGAGGTCCCCGACGTCGACGAGGTGCTTGCCGGGCAATCCTACGCCGACTTTTACTGGCACATGTACGGCTACAGCGGCCACCGCCCGGCGCCCGACCACGTCCTGGCGTGGGTTTCCTGCCTGACCCGGCTGGCACCGCCGAGGGCGTTCATGCCGCTGATCTTGTCGATGCACCTCGTGCTCATCAGCGGCGCCGGCGCGATGCTGCTCAGCGGTTGCCGCCGGCGCTACGTCGCCCTGCTGGGCTGCGGCCTGACCGCGGCGTCGGCGCTGTCGACCCTGGGCGTGGTATACCAGCTCATCGGGCAGGTGGGCGGCATCGCCCTGCTGTGCGCGTGTGTGGCAGTCTTCTACCGGGCGGTCGGCCGCTACCCGACGCGGTGGACCATCCGGCACGCGCTGCTGGCCGGCCTGCTCCTGTCGGGCCTCATGCTCTGGTATCCGGAAGCCACACCCATCCTCGGCCTGGGGTTCTTTCTCCACGTCGGGTTCGCCCTGTGGCGGCGCCGCCTGCCGGCCCGGCGGACACTCATCCTTGTGGCGACCTCGGGCGGACTGGCCCTGTTGCTGCTCAACCGCTACCTGCTGTTCTTCGGCAGCTTCCTGCTGCGCCAGGCGGGGGGCGCCGTGAAGAACGACCCGGGGCTGGCCGAACTGTTCCCGTTCTACCTGCTCCCCTCGGGGCTCGCCAACCTGTGGGGCTTCCAGCCGATCATCCTGATGAGCGGCGAGCCGTGGCTGTCGCTGTCGATTGCCGCCGGGGCGGTCCTGCTCCTGCTGACGCCGGTCCTGGCCTTCCGGGCGGCGCGGCGGGGCTCGCCCGTGGCCGCGGTCACCCTGGTGCTCTGTGTCCTGGCGGCTGTCCTGTGCGTGCAGCGGGCCTCCTTCGGCCTGTACAAGATCGCCATGTACAGCCAGCCGTTCCTGTTCGGCACCCTCCTTGTCGCGCTGGGAAGCCGGCGCCGCTGGCGGCTGGTGACGTCTGCGGTCGCGCTGGTACTGGCCGCCGCCAACGTCCCCGCGGTCAAGCTGTACGTGCAAATGAGCGGCGGGCGGAGCATCGTCGCCGAGATCCCCGACGCCTCCCACTCGCGGATTGCCACGCGAATTCCGAAGCTGCTGCGAAAGAACCCCTCCCAGCACGTGGTCCTGGACAGCTGCAACGTGGTCCTCATCAAGCTGTTCACCCTGTTCGCCAAAGGGTTGAACGTCTACATCCCGTCACAGGATGCGTTCGAGAGCATCCGGGAGTGCGCCCCGGTCGGGTACTCGCCGGGGAAGTGGGAGCCGGTGGCCGATGCCCTGTGCCAGCGCTACGACGCGCGCACTCCCTTCGCCTCCTTTGACATGCACGACCCTGCGAATCCCACTTTGAGGAACCGTTTTCTCGTCAACAAGATCGGCGCTCCGGACGGCGTTCCGGCCGGCGAGGTGCTGCTGTTCCGGTCGCTGTCCGAACAGTCGCTGTTCAACCGTTGGCACACCCGGCAGGAGCAGGGCACCGGCTTCGACCTCGTCCCTCTGGCGTCGGTGCGGAACCATCTGGTTTTCGTCCACTCCAAGAAGGGATCGTACTACTACCACGCAGACGAGCCGAGCAAGATCTCGTTCACGCAGCTGGAGAAGGACCCGCTGTTCGGCCTGGGCACCATGTCGGCGCTGGGCCGGCACTTCCTGTTCGAGGTGCTCAACCCGACGCCCCGGGTGCGACTGGTCATCGAGCTATCGACCACGCTGAAGAACGACGGCGAGAACCAATTGCCGCCCGCGGTGTGCATCGGCACGGAGCGGGTGCCGCTGCCGCTTTCGGGCTGCGGCGGAGCCCGCATCATCTCCCCGCCGCTGACGCCGCAGCTGATCCACGGCCGTCCGTACGTCGCGATCGACATGGGGGTTGAGGGCAGTCGCTGCGAGGACCGCCGCTCCGGCCTGGCGGCGCTGTGGGGACAGGGTCTCCACGCCGACCGCCGCTATCTCGTCGCCTTCGGTCGAGACATCTCCGCCATCTCCGAGAAGGAGTACGCGCAGCTGAAGCCCCCGAGCATCCTGTCGACGTTCCCTGCGGACCTGGTCGGCCGCGATCTCGAGTACTCCGGCCTGTACGAGGACGGCTGGGTCGCTCGCACGGCCTACGCCTGGCTGACGCAGCCATCGGGGCCCTGCGAGGTAGTCGTTCGCGGGGAGGTCCCCCAGCTCGACGGGAAACCTTTCAGCGGCAACGAGGTCGAGGTCCTCGTGGATGGCTCCCTGGTGACCCGGCGGAAGTTGTCGCTGGGCACCTTCGACATCCGCTGTCCGGTCGAGGCGCGGCCGGGCCGGCGCCGGGTCGAGTTGCACTTCCTGAAGTGCCAGAACCTTCCGGCGCCCGACAAGCGTCCGTTCGCGGCGCACCTGCTGAAGATCGGCTTCGAGCGGGCCGCAGCCGGGATCGCCGCACGCTGAGGACTCGTCCAGCAACAACTTCGTGGGGCAGGTCGCCGACCTGCCGTCCGCCCAGGCAGGTCAGCGACCTGCCCCACGAAACACGGAGCAGAGCAATGAGCAGTGGTTCGCCATACCTGAGCCTGATCGTACCGGCCTACAACGAGGTGCGGGCGATCGGCCGCACGCTGCACGCCCTGCGCGGCTACCTCGACCGCCAGGGGTACGGCTACGAGATCATCGTCTCCGCCGACGGCGACGACGGCACGCGCGAGGCGGTCGCCGAGCTGGCGGCCCGCGGACTGGCCGAGTCGCGCATCGAGGTGCCGCAGCCCCTGCACCGCCGCCTGGGCTCCAAGGCATTCGGCCTGGTCATGCACCTGATACTCGGCCTGTGGGACCTTCACGACACGCAATGCGGCTTCAAGTTCTTCCGCGGCCCGGTGGCGCGCGACCTCTTCGGCCGGCAGCGCATCGACGGCTACATGTTCGACGTCGAGGTACTGCACCTGGCGGCGCGCAGCGGATACCGGATCAAGGAGGTCGGCGTGTCCTGGCGCGACGACGGCGACAGCCGCCTGCAGCTGGTGCGCGGCAACTGGCGAAACTTCCTGGACATCCTGCGCATCCGCTTCGGCCGCCGCCCCTGCGGCGGTCCGGCTGGCGCGCGGCACTCTTTTCCGACAGAAAAAAAACGGGCGGCGTAACGATTTCAAGAACCCCACCCCCTGCCCCGTCCCCCCTTGTTAGGGGAGGGGGCGGGGCAGGAGTTGGGGAAACAGGTTCAGAGGAGGAAAGGGCGCCATGAGCACCCGTCAGCAGGCGACGGTCGACACGAACATCAACTGGTTCCAGGAGAACGAGCAGTACATCAAGACCCAGCGCCTGGAGTGTTACCAGCACATCAAGCGAATCGTCCAGCGCGAGCTGCGCGGCGTCGGCGACCTGCTCGACGTCGGCAACGGCGGCTTCTTCAACTATGACACGTCGCTGGTCGGCCACGTCACGGCGGTCGACCTGTTCCTGCGCGACGGCCCCGGCCCGATGCCCAACAGCACCTTTCGCCAGGGGTCCTTCCTCGAGTTGCCTTTCGCCGACGCCAGTTTTGACTGCGTGTTGCAGCAGAACGTCTTCCACCACGTCACCGGCCGCACGGTCCGCGCCAACCACCACAACATGCGGCAGTGCCTGGGGGAGATGTTCCGCTGCCTGCGCCCGGGCGGCAAGGCGGTCATCCTGGAGAGCACCGTCGGGCCGTTCTTCTACCTGTTTGAGTGCGTGGCCTACCGGCCGGTTCTGTTCCTCAAGCGTCGGGGGCACCCGGTGACGTTCCAGTTCACGCCGCGCCAGATCCTCCGCGCCGCCGAGAGCTTCGGCTTCGTTCTCGAGGAGTTCACCTTCGTGCCGCGCGGCTGGTTCCTGAACCAGCTCGGCTACATCTGGCCCAGCATCCTGACGCCCGCGAAGCCGATCAAGTTGGTCCTGCGCCGCCCCGGCCCCGCCCTCGCGGCCGCGGCCTGATACACCGGGGCGGTGATCGTGTCCGTTTAGCAACGCTTCGCAGAAGCGTCGCTAAGCGGACCAGACAACCCCAGCCGGAGGGCGGCCGGGGCACGGTTGCGAAAGGGGAGAGGCGTGTACAGGACAGAGCAGATCGCGTACGTCGATCAAGCCGACAAGCCGAAGGATCTGTACGCTACGACGAAATACGCGATCCTTGAACGCTACCTGCGCGGACACGGACCGCTGCGTGTCTTCAACGCAGGCTGCGGCTCGGGCGAGTTATCGCTGCGGCTGGCGCGGCGCGGCCACACGGTCGTCGGCATCGACCCCGAGCCGTCCTACATCGCCCTGGCCGTGGCGAAGGCGCGCGCCTGCGGTGCCGCGCGCTGCACCTTCGAGGTCAACTCCATCGAAACCTACGCCGGTCCCGGCGGCTTCGACTGTGTGGTTTCGACCGACGTGCTGGAGCACATCGAGGACGACGGCGCTGCTTTCGCCAAGCTGGCGAGCCTGGTGCGCCCGGGCGGACTGGTGCTGCTCGCCCTGCCAGCGGTGCCGTGGCTGTTCGGCTATCACGATACGCTGCTCGGCCACTACCGGCGCTACAGCAAGCGGACGCTGCGCGCCCTTGTCGGCGCGCACTGCGACGTCGTGTCGCTCCGCTACTTCGGCTTCTGCCTGGTGCCCATCAGTCTGCTGTTCAGCCGATGGCTGCGCCGGCCGCTGCCGTTCCAGGAGGCAGTCGACCCGGGTCGCCGCCCCGTCAGCACCTGGCTGCTGCGGACAATCTTCTGGATCGAGAAGCGGCTGCCGATGCCGCTGGGCGTCAGCCTGCTGCTCAAGGCGGTGCGCAAGCAAGACGCCCCGGCGCGCCGCGCCGCCTGACAAGAAGGAGGTTTCATGCACTATTTCGTTACCGGCGGGGCCGGCTTCATCGGCAGCAACCTGGTCGACCGGCTGCTGGCCGACGGCCATGCCGTCACCGCCTATGATAACTTCTCGACCGGCCAGCGCGAGTTCCTCGCCGGCGCGCTGCGCCACTCCGCCTTCCGGCTGATCGAAGGCGACTTACTCGATCTGCCCGTCCTGACTCGTGCGCTCGCCGGTCACGATTTCGTCTTCCACCTCGCCGCCAACGCCGACGTCCGCTTCGGGACGCACCACCCGCGCAAGGACCTGGAGCAGAACACCATCGCGACCTTCCATGTTCTCGAAGCCATGCGCGCCAACGGTGTCCGCCGCCTTGCCTTCTCCTCGACGGGGTCGATCTACGGCGAGCCGGAGGTCTTCCCGACGCCGGAGAGCTGTCCCTTCCCGGTGCAAACGAGTCTCTATGGCGCGTCGAAGTTGGCTGGCGAGGGGCTGATTGCCGCCTACTGCACCGGGTTCGACTTCCAGGGCTTTCTCTTCCGTTTCGTCTCGATCCTGGGCGAGCGCTACACGCACGGCCACGTCTACGACTTCTACAACAAGCTCCTCGACAACCCGCACGAGATCGAGGTGCTTGGCAACGGCAAGCAGCGCAAGTCCTACCTGCACGTCCAGGACTGCATCGACGCGATGCTGCTGGTGATCCAGAGGTCGCAGCGGCCGGTCACGATCGCGAACCTCGGCACCGACGAGTACTGCTGCGTCAACGATTCGCTGGACTGGATCTGCGCACACCTTGGCGTCAACCCAAGGCGTTACTATACCGGCGGGGAGCGCGGCTGGATCGGCGACAGCCCGTTCATCTTCCTTGACACGTCGTTCGTGGGTTCGTTCGGTTGGCGGCCGAAGCTATCGATCCGCGCGGGTATCCTCCGCACGCTGGAGTACCTGCAGGCGAATCCGTGGGTGCTGCGGCGCCGGCACATCGCCGCCTGATCCTGGCGTCTTCCCCCCTCTCCCCTCGGGGGAGAGGGGTTGGGGGTGCAGCCAACCCCCTCACCCCCAACCCCTCTCCCCCGAAGCGGGGGCGAGGGGAGCAAGAGGACCCCTCTCCCCTTGGGGGAGAGGGGAGACAACCCCCGCTCGCCGGGCAAAAGGGAGAGTTCTCATGCGCGTAACTGTTTTCGGGCTGTGGCATCTCGGCTGTGTGACGGCCGCCTGTCTTGCCGAGGCGGGTCATCAGGTCGTCGGGCTCGACCTCGACGAGAAGGTCGTCGGCGACCTCGCCCAGGGCACGCCACCGCTGCACGAGCCGGGCCTCGCGGAACTGACGGCCGGGTGCCTGCAAGCGGGGAACCTGTCCTTCACCAGCGCCCCTCACGCTGCCCTGGGCGACGCCGAGGTCGTCTGGCTCACCTTCGACACGCCGGTTGACGACGAGGACCAGGCGGACGTTGCCTGGGTGCGCGGCCAGCTCGAACAGATCGCCGACGCTCTGCGTCCGGGGACGTTGGTGCTGATCTCGTCGCAGGTGCCGGTCGGCTTCAGCGCCGGGCTGGAGCGGGCATGGGCGGGGCGCGGGCTCCGCTTTGCCTGCTCGCCGGAGAACTTGCGCCTGGGCAAGGCTCTGGAGTGCTTCCGCCGGCCCGAGCGCATCGTTGTCGGCTGCCGCACCGAGGCGGACCGGGCCAGGCTAACGCAGGTGCTGGCGCCGTTCTGCGACAACCTGGTGTGGATGTCGGTTGAGTCGGCGGAGATGACCAAGCACGCCATCAACGCGTTCCTGGCCACGTCGGTCACGTTCATCAACGAGCTGGCCCGTGTCTGCGAAGCGGTGGGCGCCGACGCCAAGGAGGTCGAGCGCGGCCTCAAGAGCGAGTCGCGCATCGGTCCCAAGGCGTACCTCTCTCCCGGCGCCGCGTTCACCGGCGGAACGCTGGCTCGCGACATCCGCTTCCTGATCGAGCTGGCCGATCAACACCAGCTCGGCGCCCCGCTCCTGCGCGGTGTGTGGGCCGCGAACCAATCGCACAAGGACTGGACACGGAATAAAGTCGTTCAACTTTTGACAGGCGTTGAGGCTCCGGTTGTCGCGGTGCTCGGCCTCACCTACAAGCCCGGGACGAGCACGCTGCGTCGTTCGTTGTCGGTGGAACTCTGTATCTGGCTGCACGGTCAGGGCATTGGCGTGCGGGCTCACGACCCCGCCATCGACCGCCTCCCAGATGGCCTCGACAGCGCCATCACTTTATGCGAAAGTCCGCAAGCGGTACTGGCCGGCGCGGACGTCGCCGTCATCGCCACCGAGTGGCCCGCGTTCCGGACCCTGCGCGCCGACCAGTTCGCTGCCTTGATGCGACGGCCGCAGGTCATCGACCCGAATCACTTCCTCGCCGCCGACCTCGCTGCCGACCCCCGAATCCTTTACTGCGCCACGGGACGGACCACCCGCCGCGCGGCTTAGCCCGACGCGCCAGCAAGGGCCGTCCTTGCTGGCGCCTCAGGCGAAGCCGCAAGCGGTCTCGATCAGGCGAAGGGAATCGCCACACTCATGAACCTTACAGGTCGATCCGCCATCATCACCGGCGCCAACCAGGGCTTGGGACGCACCATCGCGGAGCACTTCGTCCGGGACGGGGCCAGCGTCCTTCTGGTGGCGCGCGGCGAGGAGCTACTTCGCCGCACCGCCACGGAGCTGTCCGCGCTCGCCCCGCACGCTGGCCAGCGTGTCCTCGCTCTCAAGGGCGACGTGGCTTGCCCGGAGAGCTGCCGCGAGGTCGTCGCCCACGCTGTGCGGGAGCTGCCCGGTCTCTGCGTCCTTGTCAACAACGCCGGTATCCAGGGCCCCATCGGGCGATTCGAGGAAGTCGCCTGGGAGGACTGGCTGGAGACGGTGCGGGTGAACTTGCTCGGCACCGCTCTGATGTGCCGGGGCTTTATACCCCATTTAAGGCGAAAAAGGTACGGAAAGGTAATCAACCTTTCCGGCGGCGGCGCCGCAGCGCCGCGGCCGCGCTTCAGTGCCTACGCGGCGACCAAGGCGGCCGTCGTGCGCTTGACCGAGACCCTGGCCTGCGAGTTGGCCGACGCCCACGTCGACGTCAACGCCGTCGCGCCCGGGGCACTGAACACGAGGCTGCTCGATGAGGTCCTCGCCGCTGGGCCGGAGAAGGCGGGCCAGGAGGGTTACGCGAAGGCGCTCGCGCAGCGCGACCAGGGCGGAGCCTCGCCAGAACAGGCGGCCGCCCTCGTGACGTTCCTGGCCTCGGCCCAGACCGATGGCATCAGCGGCCGGCTCTTCAGCGCGGTCTGGGACGACTGGCCCCGGCTGGCCCGGCGGCGCGAGCAACTGGCCCAAAGCGATGTCTATACGCTGCGGCGGATCATGCCCGAGGATCGGGGGATGCAATGGAACTGCGCCTAGCCATCGTCGGCTGTGGGCTGATCGGAAACAAGCGGGCGAAGGCGCTGGGGCGGCACCGCCTGGTCGCGGCCGTCGATCCGCAGCCAGCGCGGGCGCAGCAGCTGGCCGCGCAGCACGCCGGCTGCACGGCCTCCGCCGACTGGCGGGCGGCTGTGGCACGCGATGACGTCGATGCGATTATCGTCTCGACCACCAACGATGCCCTGGCCTCGGTGACAGCGGCGGCGCTGGCCTGTGGCAAGCACGTCCTCGTCGAGAAGCCGGCGGCACGCAGCGCCGAGGAACTGCGGCCGGTCGCGGAGGCGGCGCGCCGGGCTGGCCGCATCGTCAAGGTGGGCTTCAATCACCGCTTCCACCCGGCGCTGGCGAAGGCTCGACAGCTCTGCGATGCCGGAGAGTTGGGGCCGCTCCTGTACATCCGCGGGCGCTACGGACACGGCGGCCGACCCGGCTACGAGCGCGAGTGGCGCGCCGACCCGGCCGTCGCGGGCGGCGGCGAACTGCTCGACCAGGGCGTCCACCTGGTCGATCTGACGCGCTGGTTTCTCGGTGACGTCGCCGAAGTGCGCGGCCATGTCGAGACGTTCTTCTGGAAGATGCCGGTCGAGGACAACGGCTTCGTATTCCTGCGCACCCCGCAGGGACAGGTGGCCTGGCTGCACGCCAGCTGTACTGAGTGGAAGAACCTCTTCTGCTTCGAGGTCTTTGGCCGGGACGGCAAGGTGCAGGTCGACGGCCTGGGCGGCAGCTACGGCACTGAGCGGCTGACGTTCTACCGCATGCTCCCCCAGATGGGGCCGCCCGAGACAACCACCTGGGAGTATCCCGGCGAGGACGCCTCCTGGCGCGACGAGTTCGCCGACTTCGTTCGCTGCATCGAGACGGGCGCCCAGCCGGAAGGTGGTGTGGAGGATGCCCTGGCGGCGCTGCAGGTCGTGGGGCAGGTGTATGAGCCGTCGGGCCGGGCGGTCCTTTTTCCCCAGTGGGGAAAGGAGAGGACAGAGGGGAGGTGGGCAGGATGATCATGACGCGCAGCCCGCTGCGGATCTCGCTCGGCGGGGGCGGCACCGACTTGCCGTCGTACTATCAGAAGCACACCGGCTTCCTGGTGGCAGCAGCCATCGACAAGCACGTGTGCATCACGCTGCACCACACGTTCACGCCCGAGCTGATCATCAAGTATTCCAAGCTGGAGCGCGTGACCAACGTCGACGAAGTGCAGCACCCGATCATCCGGGAGGCGCTACGGCTGACCGGTGTCGGTCCCGAGGGGCTGGAGATCACCAGCATGGCCGACATCCCGGCCGGCACTGGCCTCGGCTCGTCGGGCAGCTTCACCACCGCGCTGTTGAAGGCGCTGCACGCCTACAAGAAGAACCTGGTTCATCCGCGCGAGTTGGCCGAGCAGGCCTGCCAGATCGAGTTGGACCGGCTGAAGGAGCCGATCGGCAAGCAGGACCAGTACATCGCTGCCTTCGGCGGGCTGACGTGTTTCCAGTTCCTGCCCAACGGGCACGTCGAGGCCTGGCCGCTGAAAATCAGTGCCGAGACACTCTACAACCTCGAGGACAACCTGCTCCTGTTCTTCACCGGCTACAGTCGATCGGCGTCAACCATCCTCAAGGAGCAGGACGACAAGAGTAAGCAGCGCGACCCGTCGATGGTGGACAACCTGCACTTCATCAAGGAGCTGGGCTACCAGAGCGCGGAAGCACTGGAGTCGGGCGACCTGATCCGCTTCGCCGACCTGATGAACGTTCACTGGGAGCACAAGAAGAAACGCAGCGGGTCGATGAGCAACGGCCGCATCGACGAGTGGTACGAACTGGCGAAGGCGAACGGAGCGCTGGGCGGCAAACTGATCGGCGCCGGCGGCGGCGGGTTTTTGATGTTTTACGCCGAGGAGAAGGTGTGCCTGCGGCGGGCGCTAGCGGAGGCCGGCCTGCGTGAGGTGCGCTTCCGCTTCGACTTCGAGGGGACCAAGGTAGTGCTCCAGTAGCGCCCTGCGGGCCGCTTGGTAGCCGTGTTCAGGGCAGGCGGCTCAGGGAATCTCATTGCAGGAGGTTGAGGATGCGACGAGAGCAACAGGCCCGAGAGCAAGGAGCGGACCCTGACACAGGCACGATCAATGTCGATTCCAGTGAACCTCGGCCGGCGCTACTCGGTCCCTTGCTGTTGTACTTGACCCTCGCGACGGTCGTAATGCTCCCCTTGTGCTGGGAGTGGAAGCGTGATGCCGTGTGCGGGGACTGGGGCGCTCATACGTGTGGGATTCTCGAATACCGCGCAGCGATGGCGGAAGGGCAGTTTCCTGCCCGGGTCGCCCCGACCATGCAGGGCGGCATCCGCTACGCCCTGCCCCAGTTTTACGGTCAATTCCCCTATGCCGTGGCCGCGCTCCTGCACGCAACCGGGCCGGATGTGTGGTGGGCGTGCCGGCTCGTCGTGCTCCTCAGCATCACCCTGGCCGGGTTTTTCCTCTACCGCTCCGCCCACGCCCTGACCGGGAGGCACTACCCTTCGCTGATCGCGGGGGCCTGCTTCGTCTGCGGCCCTTACCTGCTGGTTGACATCCACACCCGCTTTGCGTATCCCGAAGTCGTCGCCCTCTGCCTGCTGCCTGCCGTCTTCTTCTTCACCCTGCGAGCCCTCACCTCCCGTTCTGCGGGGTACGTCCTTGGGGGTGGTGTTGCCTGGGGGCTGTTGGCTCTGAGCCACAACATCACCTTTCTCTACGCCTCAGCGTTCTTCGGACTCTATTTCGGTTCGTACTTGCTGGCGGGCCGACAACACTTCTGGGGGGCCGCCCGGGTCGGTCTTGTCTACAGCTTGGGCCTGGTGCTGGCGGCCTGGTACATTGTCGCGCACTTTTACGAGGTCCCTTTTCTGACAATCAGCTCAGGGGTAGGAACTCCTTTCGGCTCAGCCTACCTCACCCCGTTGACAATCCTCCTGTCTCCCACCATGAGTTCGCCGGCCGGTTCATCGATGCGCGGGCTGGGGCTTCAGGTCGGCTGGCCCGTTTTGGCTGCGTTTGGGGTGACCGCGTGTTCCTTGTTCGGGCGTTCGTGTGTCCGACACCTGAACCGTCCGGCAATGGTCCGCCTGTTGGTCCTGTTCAGTGTCGCCTTTTTGATCGCCTGGGCCCCGATTGACTTCTGGGCGTACCTCCCGACTGCCTTTCAGTACGCCCAATTCCCGTATCGGATGCTGATTTACACCCTGCTCTGGGGCTCCGTTCTCGGAGCGTTCGCTCTGGCCCTGGTCTTCGACCAGGGGATGATGAGGCAGCACGCCGCCGGTTTCCTCTTCATCTTGTTGTTGAGTGTGGTCACCTACCTGCCTGTGCAGGCGAAGATCCCGTCGGCGGCTCTCGATGCCGCACAGAATGTGCGAAGATACGACAGCGACGATTACGCGCCGTGGTCGCACCCGCTCGCCCGGTCGACTTATGTGCGGGAGGACGAGAACCTGGCAGGACGCGGCTACTGGAAAGCTGGCTGGGATCGGTACTGGTCGGAAAACCGTGGCTACCTTCCCCCTCTGCTACCGGGGGATGTCCTGTCCCTGGAGGGTCGTGTCCTCCCGGTAGCCGGTCCAGGCGCTTGCCTCACGCTAAGCGTACCCTCCCAGTCGCTGCAGAAGCGACTGCCCCTCGGTCCCTTTGCGATGGAGCTTCCCATCGCGCAGAGTACGGGAGGCAAGCCGGCGCCGATCGTCGTGCAAGTGAAATCGACTGCGGAAGCCCAGCCGGTCCAGCCTCCCCCCGGTCCCCTGCTGGAATTCACCCGCATCCGGTTGCACCGACCTGTCGCCCCGGGCTCGCCACGTCTCCTTCTCTCCGCCGACGAGGTGTTGGCCAGGACCGCCCGAGGGAAAAAGACGGTGTGCCGCGTCCGCACTGCCGCGCCGACGCTCGTGCAGCTGCCCCTTCTCTATTACCGGCACATGCTGGAGATGCGAGACAACGGCAAGGCGGTGCGCTACGGAAACCTGGGCCGTTTCGTCGCCGTCGAGTTGGGGCCTGGGACCCATACAATCCAGGTCCGGTTCATCGGCGTCCGCTGGGCGAACTGGGTAAGCGCGGCGGGCTGGCTCGGGGTACTGGCGGCTGGCCTCGTCCTGGCCGTCCGCCGGCTGCGCCGCGGCCGGGGCCAGGCAGCGCCTTCGGCGAACCCGGACTCCGCCGAGAACCGGCTGCTCTGTGCGGCGTGACCGGCAACGGGGACCTTCAGCCCCTACTCGCGAACACAAGGGAAGTGACCCATGCGCGAATACTTCTTGGCCCAGTGTGGCAGCACGCTGCTGGCCCTGCTGGCCCTGGCGGCGGCGGGGGGGTGGGCGCTGGTCGCCTTCCGCAACCGGGAACGGCCTTACCTGTGGCTGGCGGCCCCGCTGGCCGGTATCGGCACACTGTCGCTCAGCTTGACGCTGCTGTACGACATCTGCCGTCTGCGACTGCCGGCCTCCTTCGCCGTCGCCATGCTCCTCAACGTGGCGGCGACGGCGGCGGCCCTGTGGCGCGGCCGGCCGTGGCAGTTCCGTCGCCGCGAGTGGGCCCTCGGACTGGCCGCCTTGCTGGGCGTGACGGCAGCCGGCGTCAAGGTGGTACAGAAGACCGCCATCCGCCAGGGGGAGCCGACCATCCTCATCACCGCGGGGACGGACCAGTTCGGCTACGCCCAGAACGGCGACTGGATCGTCCGCCACCCGCACGAGGAGCCGGCGATCAGCCCCGACCGGCCGTATGAGAGCTGGATCGCCTGGGGTCACTCGCTCCAGGGCGGCGATCCGCGGCGCGGGGCGTACCTGCTCGTCGCCCTGGCGGGGTGGTGTCGCGGGACCACCACCCTCTTCTCGTACGACTTTGCGACGGGCGTCGCCCTTATCGCTGGCCTGCTCGGGTTCGGGGCGGCCTTTGGCCGGCGCTTCCCCGTGCTGCTGCTACTGCTGGCCGCGGTCGCCGTGTCCGTGTGGCTGCGCAACGCCCGCACGGGCTTCTTCGGCAAGACCCTCGCCTACCCGGGCGGCGTGCTGCTGGTGTGGCTGCTCATCCAGACCTGGCACAGCGCCAGTGTGCCGCGCGTCCTGTCGTGCCTGGTCCTGGGCAGCGGCTTCGGCCTGTGTCACAATGTGCTGGCAATCGCCACCTTCGCAAGCCTCCTCTGCGTCGGGGTTGTCCTGGTGAGCCTCGCCTGCCGGCTGCTGGACCGGCTCGGCGGGAGGGAGCGACCGGAAACGGAGCCGGCGCCGGTCTGGAAGGGTGTCCTGCTCGGCCTGCTGGTCGTGATGCCGCTGGGAGTATGCACCTTCTCGGCCGTCCGCACCTACTTCAACCTGCGCCAGTCCAACGACGTGCTGGCGCCGGACTTCATCTTCGCCGAGGCCCTGGACGTGAACATCAACTGGGAGCCGATGGAGGTGCCCAG
The DNA here is from genome assembly GCA_016177925.1 of Planctomycetota bacterium. GTDB lineage: Bacteria > Planctomycetota > Planctomycetia > Gemmatales > Gemmataceae > JACOUH01. The sequence continues at coordinate 27,940 of JACOUH010000179.1, forward strand.
TAAGCTTCGGCACACCCTGATCCTGGCCTCGGTGGGGATCACCGCCACGTGCTTGCTGTGGGCGCTGGCCTGCCGCGCCGTGGTCGCGGCTGGATTGCTGCTCTCGGGAGGAATCCTCCTGGCCGGCTGGTGGTCCGGGCGGTCATGGTCGATGCTGCAGACGCAGGGCATCCTCTATCCGCTTACCCTCGCTGGCGTGGCCCTGCTCGCGCAACATCGATCGGTGCGGCGGCTGCTCCCCTTACGCCTGGCGGCCCTGCTGTTGCTGCTGGCCTTGGCCGGCCTGCGCGGGCCCCAGATGATCGGGACCTGGCGCGAGGCCACCCGCACCAACCACGGCGTGCCGGGGTTCATCGCCCAGTCCGACATTGCCGCGGTCCTCAATCGCGTCCAGGACGGCGGGGTCGTCGACGTATGCCATCAGGAGCTGTGCCCCTGCCTGGCATTGCTGGCGGAGTTGGGAGCACGGGACATCCCGGTCCAGTATCGCGGGCTGGCGTGGTCGCACGTCGTCGGCTACCGGCGCTGGGCGCCGCGGTCCTTCCCGAACTGCGGCAAGTATCTCATTACTTCCTGGGCCCAAGGCGCGGCCAGTGCATCGAATTCCTCCTGCGCCCTGTGGGCTGTTGTCCGCAACGAGGGAGCCTGGGTGAGCCAGGTCAAGCCTCCCCTTGGCATGGGCCGTGACGTCCCACACGGCTACCACTTCTGGGTCGGCCGCGACCAGACGGAGATCGAGTTGAGCAACGGCATGGCGGCACCGGTCGAGATGGAGTTCGTCGCGTACACGGAGATGCCCGCGGCCCCGACCGATCCGCGCAAGTGTACGTGTACCTGGGAAGTCGCCGGCCAGAAGGGGAAGCTCGACCTGAAACTGTCGGATCACGAAATCCACATCCCCCTTCGCCTACCGCCCGGCGATCACAAGCTGTCGCTGCGCGTGGAACAGGTGTCGCCCCTGTGCGGCGACGAAGGGAGAAGACTGCTCCTGAGTCGATTCGGCCTGCGAACGGGCCTGGGTGGGTCCGAGGGGAGTGAGCCCCGGTGACATCGGCGGAGAGCAAGACATGACTGGAGGTTCGGGAATGTCGCTGGTGAATGGGTACTTCCTGACCCAGTGCGCGAGCACCCTCGCGGCCCTACTGGTGCTGGCGGCGGTCGGTGGCTGGTCGGTATGGGTGTTCCGCTCCAAGGACCGGCCCTACCTGTGGCTGGCGGCGCCCCTGGCTGGTCTCGGCGTGCTGTCGCTGTCACTGACAGCCCTGTTTCACGGCTGTCGGCTCAGCTTGCCGTGGGCGTTCGCCGTGGCCCTCGCCGTCAACGTGCCGATCACGCTGACGGCCGTGTGGCGGGGAGGGATGCCGCGGCGGCGCCCCCGGGACTGGGTCCTTGGCTTGGTGGTCCTTGTCGGCGTGCTTGCCGGTGGTGTTCGGCTGGTCCAGGATTCGGCAATCCGGCAGCACGAGCCGACTCTCGTGGTCGTCGGCGGCTCCGACCAATTCGGCTACTCCCACGTCGGCGACTGGCTTCTGCACCATCCGCATCAGATCCCCAAGGGGTCCCCGGAGCAGCCTTACCAGTGCTGGCCCGAGAACATGCTGACGGACCCGCGTCGCGGGGCGTACCTGCTGGTGGCCCTGGCGGGCTGGTGTCGGGGCACCACCACGCTGTTCTCGTTCGACTGGGGCATTGGCGTCGCCCTCATCGCCGGGCTGCTGGGGTTCGCGGCGGCCTTCACCCGGCGTCCCCTGCCGTTGCTGCTGCTCCTCGTGGCGGCGGCCGTGTCGCTGTGGTTCCGCAACAGCCGCACCGGCTACTTCGGCAAGACACTGACCTACCCGGGCTACCTGCTGCTGACCCACCTGTTTATCCAGACGTGGCGGAGGACCACCCTGCCTCGTGTCTGTTGCATCAGTGTACTGGCGACTGGCTTCGGGCTGTGCCTGAGCCCGGTTTCGCTCCTTGCCCTGTTCGGGATTCTGGGAATGGGGGCAGTAGGCGCTCGCCTGGTGGCACTGGCCCTGGCCTTGGCCCGCCGGGAGGGGTGGCCGGCCGCCGACCCTGGCCCCCTCTGGAAGGGAGGAGTCCTCTCGGTCGCCTGTCTCGTCCCGCTCTGCCTGATTACCTGGGAATCCCTGCGTGGCTGTCTGAAGCCGTTCGAGTGGGGCAACCAGATGAAGGTCGAATTCGTCTTTGCCGAGGCGCTGGACGTGAGCGCCAACTGGGAGCCGTGTGACGGGCCGGGGAAAAGCCGGCCGACCCTCGTCAAAGCGGCCCTAGTCGCTGCCGCGGCCGGCTTCCTGTGGGCAGTCGCCTGCCGTGCGACACTGGCCGCCGGGCTGTTCCTGTGCAGCGGCATCGTGGCGGGCGCGCTCTTCCCCGGGCGCGCCTGGTCGGTGTATCAGATGCAGGGACTGCTCTACCCCCTGTCGCTGGCCGGCGCCTTGCTGCTCTGGCAGAACCAGGCGGTGTGGCGGTCGCCCTCGCTCCGCCTGGCGGGCTGCCTTCTCGTGCTCGTCATGGCCGCCTCGCGCGTCCCCCAACTACAAGGGACGCTGACCCAGACGACGAAGCTGAAGCCTGGAGTACCGGGCTTCATCGCTCGCTCGCACATCACCGCGGTCGTCGAACGGATCGGCAAGGGCCCCGTCGACCTGTGCCAGCGGGATGTCTGTGTCTGCCTGGCCGCCCTGGTCGAGCTGGGGGTACACGACATCCCGGTGCATTATCGTCATCCAGCCTGGCAGCTGACGGTTGGCTATCGAGGCTGGCCGGCACCGCACTATGCGAAGCCGAGCCGCTACCTGCTGACCGGGTGGAATGATAACCGGCGTCTGCCCCCGGGAACAGTTGTCAATCCCCTGTGGGCCCTGGTCCCTGCCGAGGATGTCTGGGTCGGCGAGGTCAACCCCCCCCTTGGATTGGGACATGACCCCCAGCGCGGCTACTGCTTCTGGCTGGGCGGCGAGCGGGCGGAGGTCGAGTTGAGCAACGGTACGACCACCCCGATGGACATCGACTTCGTCGCGAACACGGAGATCCAGGCGGCCACACCCGATCCCGGCAAGCGCACTCTCGTCTGGGAAATCAGTGGCCAGAAGGGGAAGTTCGAGCTGACGCTCTTGGATCGTGAGGTCCACATTCCTGTGTGTCTGCCACCGGGGGATCACAAACTGTCGCTGCATGTGGAGCAGACGTCGCCGGGCAAGAGCGGTGAAGGGATGCGACTGCTGATGAGCCGGTTCGGCCTGCGCACCGGCCTGGGCAGCTTCGAGAGGAGTGAGGCCCCGTGACATCGACCCTGTTCGGACAGACGGCGGAGAACCGGGGCGGCCGGCGCGTGCTGCGGACCAGCCTGAAGGTCGGGCTAAGCCTCGCTCTGCTGGCCTTGCTCGTGTGGCTCGCCCGGCAGGGGAACCTGCCTGCCGCGTTCCGGTCGATCCGTCCTTCGGTGGTCGCCCTGGCGGCTGGCCTCTACGTGCTGGCGTCCGTCCTCAACGCCTGCCGCTGGCAGTTGCTGCTTCGCCACCAGGGCATCGACGAGTCGTTGCGGGAACTGGGCACCCTGTACTTCATCGGACAGTTCTGCTCGCTTTTCCTGCCGACGGCGGCAGGGGGCGACGCCGTCCGCGTCTACGAAGTGTCGCGCGGGGGGCGGTCGCCGTGGCGGGCATTGCTCGCCACCTTGCAGGAGCGACTGATCGGCCTGGGCGTCACGATGAGTGTCGGCTTCGTGGCGGCGCTGTGGTTTCTGTCTCTGCTGCCGTCACCGCTGCGCTGGCTGATCCTGGCGGTCCAACTGGGTGGCCTGGTGGCGGTCGTGGCCCTGCTCTACCCTGGGCCGGCCGTCCACCTCGTTTGCCGCCTGGTGCCGGCGCGGGTGGGGCGCCTGGCCGAGGCCCCGTGGGCGGCGCGGCCGCGCGAACTGCTTAGCAGTGTACGAAACCTGCCCCCGCTTGGGCCGTTGATCGCGGCGCCCCTGCTTGTGCTCGCCCTGGCCTCGTTCGGCATCAACGCGCTGATGTACCAGGCGCTGGGGACCGAGTTGGGCACCGGCGTCGGGCTGGCGGCCTGGTGCCTGGTGGTTCCCCTTGTGTGGGTGGTGCGCATGCTGCCGGTGTCGTTCAACGGCATCGGCGTCGGTGAGGGAGCGTTCGTCTTCCTCGCCGGCCTGTTTGGCGTCCCTTCCGACAGCGCCCTGGCCTTGTCGCTGACAATCCTCGGCGTTCAGACGGGCGTCGCCCTGGTTGGCGGGCTGCTGCTGGCCATTCGTGTCATGCGCGGCCGGCGGGCCTCTCCCGACACGAGCCCGCCGATCGAAACTTGGGAAGCCCGGAAGGCGGCCTGACAGACTGTGGGGCAAGTTTCCAACTTGCCCGGTCTGGGCAAGTTGGAAACTTGCCCCACAAGAGAGCGGACATGCTGTTTTTGACGTACTGGTTCGTACTGTTCGCCTGCGTGGTGTACCCGCTGTACTGGCTGGTGCCGGTGCGGGCGGTGCGGCTGGCGGTGCTGCTGAGCGCCTGTGCCGTCTTCCACACCCACTTTGCCGGACCGGCCGGCGTGCTGCCCATCGCCGTGCTGGCGGTGCTGACCTACGCCGCCGGCCTGACCCGCAGTCGCACCTTCTGTTCGCTGGTGATTGCGGCCTGTGTGCTGGCGTTGGTCTTCTACAAGTACACGACCTTTCTCCTTGTCGAAGTCGTCGGGGCCGTGCGGCTGGAGTGGCGCGATTCCCTCGGCGGGCACCTCCACGACCTGCTGCCGTCGGCGCCGCCCTTGGCGATCAGCTTTTTTGTCTTCGAGTTCGTGCATTACCTGGCCGATGTCTGCCGTGGCTCGCCGTCGATCAAGAGTCCGCTGCACTTTGGGGCTTATGCGATCTTCTGGCCGTCGATCGTGGCCGGTCCGGTCAAGCGTTACCAGGACTTCCTCCCCGCTTACAAACGTGGCCTCAAACGCGTGTGTGCCCATGACGTTGCCGTCGGGCTGGTGCGCGTCGCCGTCGGGCTGGTCAAGAAGGTTGTTGCCGACAATCTGACGGCGTGGTTGACCTACTGGGGCCCGCACTTCGACAAGCTCGATGTCCTGTGGCGCTGGTACTTTATCGCCTGCCTCAGCACCCGCGTGCTGCTGGACTTCAGCGGCTACAGCGACATGGCGATAGGTTTCGCGCGGATGCACGGGATCGTGCTGGCGGAGAACTTCCGCTGGCCGTACCTGGCGCGCGACCTGGCCTCGTTCTGGCAACGCTGGCACATCTCCTTGAGCACCTGGATTCGTGACTACGTCTACATCCCGCTCGGTGGAAGTCGATGCGGGCCAGTGCGCAAGGCACTCAACGGGCTGGCGGCGTTCGCCTTGTGCGGCTTCTGGCACGGGGCGAGTTGGAACTGCCTCGCCTGGGGGATCTACAACGGCATCGGCCTGACTATTTGCTCGACGTACCGCAGGCTGCTGGGGCGGGTGGGGGACGGACTGGCGACCCGGTTCGAGCGCTACCCGCAGGTCGCCTGGGCACTGACGCTGCTCTACGTGGGGATCGGCATGCTGATCTTCTTCTACCCCGTCGAGCGGTCGCTGCGGATGATGGGGCTCCTTCTGGGAGGGACCGGCTCGTGAACGAGTCACACAGGCCCGGCCTCCTCGAGCGGTCTCTGGCGCCCTGGCCGCTGTTGCTGGGCGTCGTCACCGCATTCCTGGCCTGCTGCCTCGCCGGCCGTGTCCTGGGCCGGCGGAACTGCTTCGACCGCTTTGATCGCTTCCATTACCTGATGGACTACATCACGCTGTACTACCCGACGACGTCACAGGTACAGTCCCTGGCCCGGGAGACGTTCGACCCGGCCAAGGTCGCCGTGATCGTGGGCGGGAACTCCATCATGTACGGCGGCGGAAGCGATCCCGAGCACATGTTTACCCGATACCTCCAGGCGGAGCTGGGCGACGAGTACCGGGTCCTCAACCTCGCCATGCCCGGGGAGATGCCCTTCGAGTTCGGCGCCACGGCCGCGGAGTTCCTGGTGCGGGACTACCCCAAGCTGATTCTCGTCACCAACACCTGGATCGGCCCGGGCACGGACGCCGGCGACCCAGATGGCCGTCCCGAGCTGCGCTACTTCTTCGAGGAGGCCCGCGCCCGCGGCCTGCTCATGGACTGCCCGGAGCGGGAAGCCCGGCTGCGCGAGCTGGAGCAGCAGCGGCAGAAAGACCCCTCCGCCCTCGAGCTAAAGGCTCAGCTGCGCGTGGACGGGCCCCTTTACTTCCGCGACCTCTGGAACGTGTTCACGTACCAGCACCTGACAACGGTCTGGTGCAACCCGCTTGCCGGGTCGTGGTGGCGCCCTCGCCGTGACTACCCCGACCCGGACAAGCTCGCGCCCCCCGTGGACGAGGCCACCCAGCGTTCCCTCTGTGGGACTTACCTGCCGCAGTTGCGGGCCCAGATCGAGGGAAACCGTCCCTACGTGCGGCCGGCACCCGGGCAGGCCCTCCCTCCTTGCCCTCTGGAGCGCAGTGTGAAGGCGTGCCTTCCTGGGCCTCTCCGCGAGCGCACCCTGGTCCTGGTCAACCGGTGCTGCCCGTACTTCCTGGAACAGCTTACGCCCCAGGAACGGGGACTTTATGGCGAAACCGTCCTTGCCACGGTCCAGGCCCTGGAGAGGGCAGGAGTCAACGCCCTGGACCCTGGCCGGAGCCTGTCGACGCGGCATTACGGTGATGTGGTGCATCTCACGGCGGAAGGAGGCAGGCGGATGGCCGAGGAGGCGGCCCCGAAGGTTCGCGAGATGGCGCGCCGGCTCGGTTACGTCGCACAGGGCCGCGCCGGCCCGGGGAGGAAGTGAGCGCCTGTGCTGTTTTTGACGTACTGGTTCGTGCTGTTCGCCTGCGTGGTGTACCCGCTGTACTGGCTGGTGCCGGTGCGGGCGGTGCGGCTGGCCGTGCTGCTGAGCGCCTGTGCCGTCTTCCACACCCACTTCGCCGGACCGGCCGGCGTGCTGCCCATCGCCGCCCTGGCGGTGCTGACCTACGCCGCCGGCCTGACCCGCAGCCGCAGCCTCTGTTCGCTCGTGATTGCTGCCTGTGTGCTGGCGTTGGTCTTCTACAAGTACACGACCTTTCTCCTGGTCGAAGTGGTCGGGGCACTGCGGCCGGAGTGGCGCGATTACCTGGGCGGGCACCTCCACGACCTGCTGCCGTCGGCACCGCCCTTGGCGATCAGCTTTTTTGTCTTCGAGTTCGTGCATTACCTGGCCGATGTCTGCCGTGGCTCGGCGTCGATCAAGAGTCCGCTGCACTTTGGGGCCTATGCGATCTTCTGGCCGTCGATCGTGGCCGGCCCGGTCAAGCGTTACCAGGACTTCCTCCCCGCCTACAAACGTGGCCTCAAATGCGTGGGAGTGCTCGACGTTGCCTACGGCTTGGTGCGCGTCGGTATCGGGCTGATCAAGAAGTTCGCCGCCGACAACCTGACGGTGTGGCTGACCTACTACGGACCGCACTTCGACACGCTGGACTTCCTGTGGCGCTGGTTCTTCCTGGTCTGCCTCGCCTACCGCATCCTGCTGGACTTCAGCGGGTACAGCGACATGGCGATCGGCTTTGCACGGATGCACGGGATCGTGCTGGCGGAGAACTTCCGCTGGCCGTACCTAGCGCGCGACCTGGCCTCGTTCTGGCAACGCTGGCACATCTCGCTGAGCACCTGGATTCGCGACTACGTGTACATTCCGCTGGGCGGCAGCCGGCGCGGCCCGGCACGCAAGGCCGTCAACGGGCTGCTCGCCTTCGCCCTGTGCGGCCTCTGGCACGGGGCCGGCTGGAACTTCCTGGTCTGGGGCCTCTACCACGGTATCGGCCTGGCCGCCTGTTCGACTTACCGGAGCCTGCTTGGCTCGGCGGGGCGTGGGCTGGCGGCCCGGTTCGAGCGCCACCCGCAGCTCGCCTGGATGCTGACCATGCTCTATGTCGGGGTCGGTTGGCTGTTCTTCTTCTACCCCGTCGCTCGGGCGGTGAAGATGCTGAACTTCCTTCTGGGAGGGTCTTGATCGTGAAAGAACCGCGCCCGCCGGGGTTGCTGGACCGAGCGGTGTCGACCTGGCCGCTGCTGGCTGGCGTCGTTTTCGCGTTCCTTGGCTGTTGCCTGGCCGGGCGGCTGGTTAGCCAGCGCAACCCGTACAAGTGGTTCACCCGCTTTCACCGCTACGTCCACCCCGAGACCCACGTCTACCCGACGGCGTCGCAGGTGCGGTCGCTGGCGCGGCAGCGGCTCGACCCGAAGAAGGTGGCGGTCATCGTCGGCGGCAACTCCATCCTGCATGGCGTCGGCCAGCGGGTCCAGCACGTCTGGACGCGCCGGCTGCAGAAACTGCTCGGTGACGACTACTGTGTGCTCAACCTCGCCGTGTTCAGCGCCGAGCCGGCCGAGTTCGGCGCGATCGTCGCCGAGGCGCTCGATGGGGAGTATCGCAAGATGATTTTCCTCACCGCCTTCGGTTCCGGGAAGGGCACGGGCACTCCGGACGGCACGCTCTACCGTTATTTCTACTATGACGCCCTCTATAAAGGCATGCTCCCGGCAGACGCGCAACGGGACGCGCACCTTGCCGCCCTGAACGAGGAGCGAACGAAGACAGAAGGCGAGAAGTCCGTCGAGCTGCGCCGCGGCCGGCACCTGGACAGTGCGCTGTACTTCGAGGACTTGTGGACGACCTGCACCCTCAAGTGGTTTAACACGACCTGGTCGCCGTTACTCGTGGCCGGCGTGACAGCTCCGCACCTTGTCTACGCCGACATCGGCGGGCCTTTGGAGGTTTCGCACCCTCCTGCCGAACGCGAACGGGCACGGCGGATCGTCCGCGGCTTCGCCGAGTCGCTTGGGCCGCTGGTCTTCGGACCGTCGCTGCCGCCTCGCGGGCAAAGGAAGGGGCTGCGCCCCGACCCAACGCAATCACCCTTGGTCCGCGACCTGGAGACCTGCTTCCCCGCCCCAACCCGCCGCCGCACCCTCATCCTCGTGACGCACGACAGTCCGTTCTACGTCAACGAACTGGCGCCAGCTGCCCGGGAAGAGTACGCCTGGGCAGTGGCCAAGGCCGCAGAAGTGCTTGAGGCGGCGGGGTACGGCGCTCTCGACGTCTGCGGTGACTTCGCCGTCCGCGACTTCGATGACCAGCTGCACCTGAGCGAGAGCGGCGGCAACAAGCTGGCCGATCGCGTGGCGCCGAAGATTCGCGCGATGGCCCGCCGGCTCGGCTACCTGGGCCAGAAGGAGGAGTGATGCGAGTGCTGAAGTGGGTGTTCTCGTTCCTGCTGGGCTGCGCCGTCGGCGTGGTGCTGCACTACGCGCTGTATCGCATGTCGCTGCCCGTGGAACCCTTCATCTACATGGCCTTCTGACGGAGGTTCATCGTGACGATCGCTGACGTCCCGGTCGCCGTGCTGGCGGGCGGGTTGGCCACGCGGTTGCATCCGATCACCCAGACGGTGCCCAAGGCAATGGTCGAGGTGGCGGGCCGACCCTTCGTCAACCATCAACTCGCCCTGCTGGCTCGCAACGGTGTGCGCCGCGTTGTCCTTTGCCTGGGCCACCTCGGTGAGCAGGTCGAGCGTCACGTCGGAGGCTCGCGGCACGGCGTCCAGGTCCAGTACAGCCACGATGGCGACCGCCTGCTCGGGACCGGCGGCGCCCTGCGGCGGGCGCTGCCACTGTTGGGCGAGGTCTGCTGGGTCCTCTATGGCGACTCGTACCTCGACGTCGACTACCGCGCCGCGCTGGCCGCTTTTCTGTCGCGCGACGTTCTGGGGCTGATGACGGTGATGCGCAACGAAGGGCGCTGGGACAGGAGCAACGTCGTCTTCCGCGAGGGCCGGCTCCTGTGTTACAACAAGCAACAGGCAACCCCGGAGATGACCCACATCGACTACGGCCTGTCCCTGCTCCGGCGCGATGCGATCGAGCGTCTTCCCGAGGGACAGGCAAGCGACCTGGCAAACCTCTACCGCGATCTCGTGGCGGAGGGCCGCATGGCCGGCCACGAGGTCACTCAGCGCTTCTATGAGATCGGCTCCCCGCGTGGGCTCGCGGAGACTTCGGACTACCTGCGCCACGCGCCGGCTTGAGAGTTTGGGCGAGCGGGGGGCGTGAGCCCCCTGATTCCTGGCGCCATCAGGGGGCTCACGCCCCCCGCTCGCCGCTTTGGCAGGAGGCCAAGAAGGATGATCGAGACAACTTCCGAGGCCGCGGCGAATGCAACGCCGCCGCGGCGGGCCCTGCTGGCCTGGGGCGCCTTTGCGGCGCTGCTGCTGCTGCAGTGGGCGCTGTTCCGCCACTACGTCGAGCGCGAGATCGCCACCTTCGTGCCGCGCGGCTTCGACCAGGCGGGCTACCTGGATGAGAGCTACCGCACCTACGAGGTGATGCTCTCGGAGGGCTTTTTCCGGGGCGTTCGCTACGGACTCCGCCGTCCGATCGCCAATGGCCTGCTGCTGCACGTCCAGGCGGCGGTCCTCTTCCTGCTGTTCGGACCGACGCGGCTGACCGCCCTGAGCCTGAACTTCCTCTACTTCGCCGCCTTCCAAACGACGCTCTTTGCGGTCCTCCACCGGCTGACGCGGCGCTGGGGAGTGGCCTTCTTCGGCCTGGGGATGCTCCTGGCGGCGCTGACGCCGCACAGTCCCGCGGGCGGGCTGCTGGACTTTCGCATCGACTGCATTGCCTTTTCCCTGTTCGGCATCCTGCTGTGCGTCGTGGCCCGGTCGGGCTTCTTCTCTTCGCCGCGCTGGTCGCTGGCGGCGGGTGCCGTGGCGTCGCTGCTCGTGCTGTTCCGCTTGCTGACGTCGGTCTACCTGGCGGGCATCCTGGGCACGTGGTGGTTGCTCACCGCGGCTCGCTGCGTCCTTTCCCGTGACCCGGGGCAGCGGGCACGGCTGAAGCAGCAGTTGCTCGGCGGGGTGCTGGCCGGGACGGTGCTGACGGCCGTTGCGGGGCCGGTGCTGGTCTGGAAGCGGCAGCTGTTGTGGGACTACTACGTGGTCAACACCATCATCGGAGAGGACAAGGACCTGAGGGCGAAGGAATTCGGCGTCGTGAGCCGGGCCGACTTCTACCTGTTCTACGCGCGGTCCGTCCGCAACGCGCATGCCGGAACCCTCTTCCTGGCCCTGGCGGCGGCGGGGGTGCTGGCCGGCATCGGGCTGCGGCTTCTCCCCCGTGGTGGACTGCCTGGCTCGCGCGAGGCCTCCTGGGACCGCACGTCCGCCTGGTCGCTGCTGGCGTGCGCGGGGCTGGTGCCCTACGCTGCCCTTACTTTGAACGTGTCGAAGTCGCCGGTACTCGGGGGCATCTTCGTCGCGCCGCTGCTCTGGCTGGGTGTACTGCCGGCGGTACAGGCCGCACGCCGGCGCTGTCCGGCGCGGGGCACGGACGCGGTCCTGACCGCCCTGGCCTGCATCGCCGTGGCGGCGGGTGTACATGTCAAGCTCGCTGCGGTGTGCCGGCACGAGACCTGGCCGAGCGATCGTGACGACGCCGAGCAGGTGCTCGCCCTGCACGAGGAGGTGATCCGCCAGAGCAGCCAGATACACAGCCGGCCCCCGATGTTTTCTTTCGATTCCGTGCTCGATCTGCTGACTCACAAGACCCTGATGGTGTACGCCTACGAGCAGCATGGCAAGCTGCTCGACTTCGGCGCCGGCCTGGGCGGAAGCCACCTGCACATGGACGAGAAGACCATCTGGGACCTGCTGGAGCACAGCGACCTCGTCGTCCTGACGAAGGAAGGCCGCCTGGCCAGTCCGGTCTACCCCTTCAACCAGCAGATGCGTCCGATGCATGGAGCGGTTCGCCGCTACTGCGAGGAGGAGTTGGTGAGGGTTGGCCGCTACCCGGTGGCCGACGACCAGCTGACGCTCTACGTGCGCCCCTCGTTCCGGCTCGAAGGCGAATCGCACGGCTGGATCACGCGGCGTGGGCTGACACTGACCGCCCCGGCGGAGTTCCTGCGCAAGCGGAACGTGGCCCATCTCGGGGGGAAGCTCAACCTCAGCTTCCTGAAGCGCGTGCCGGGCGTCACGGTCGTCATGAAGGCGGCGGGGAAGGAGCAGGCGATCCCCGCCCATCTTGATGTCACCGATTTTCACTACGACCTTGTGTTCCAGGTCCCTGCCGAGTGGCTGCCGAAACACGGGCAGGTGACGGTGGACATCAAGTTCGACACCTGGTTCGTCCCCCACGACCTCGGGCTCAACGACGACACGCGGGAGCTCGTCGTGTGCAGCCCCGACACGGTGAGCCTGACCACTCCATCGCCTGTGCCACCCCCAGCGCGCGGGCAGGTTGGCTCCGACCGCTGAAGCGGCGGGGAATTGACCTTTCCTTGAAGAAGACATTTATGGTAGGGCAAAGCCCCCGCCTCCCAGGTAGGGAGGCGGGGGCGGGCCGAGTCGGAACCTCGACCCGAAGGAAGGAAAGGCACGGGCTGGCAGGCCGCGTGCGGTGCAGGGAAGGGCACGGAATGATGGCACACACGTCCCAGTTCATTGCGGAGGCGACGCAGATCCTCGCGCAACTCGACCAGGAGGCGATCGAGCGTATGGTGGGCCTTCTGGCCGATCTGCGCGCCCGCGGCGGCCGCCTGTTCTTCCTCGGCGTCGGCGGCAGTGCGGCCAACTGCTCGCACGCGGTCAACGACTTCCGCAAGATCGCCCAGATCGAGGCCTACGCCCCGACCGATAACGTCTCGGAGTTGACCGCCCGGACCAACGACGAGGGCTGGGAGACTGTCTTCGTCAACTGGCTGCGCGTCAGCCGGCTGCAGCGCCAGGACATGGTGTTCATACTGTCGGTCGGCGGCGGCGACCTGGAGAAGAACATCAGCCCCAACCTGGTGCGAGCCCTTCAGTACGCTCGTGAGACGGGGGCGACCATCTGCGGGATCGTCGGCCGCAGCGGAGGCTACACGGCCCAGGTGGCCGACGCCTGCGTGATCGTGCCGACGGTGAACGCGGCGACCGTGACGCCGCACGCCGAGGCCTTCCAGGGTGTCGTCTGGCACCTGCTCGTCTCGCACCCCACGTTGAAGGCCGCCGAGACGAAGTGGGAGTCGGCGTCCCGCGGCCCGCTCGCGGCCTGACCCGCGCTTCTCGAGTCCCAGAGGGCGAGATCATGCTGGATGCTGCGCGGCCACCAGCCGAGAGGCACCCCGAGTCCGGGAGCGGAGAGTTGTACGCAACTCCCCGCCAGGTGTCTGGGGTCGATGACTGTCTGTTCTACCACACCATGGACCTGCCCGGGCACGGCACGGTGCAGGGGTGCTGGGACCTGCGGGACCACTGGGACGAGTACCTGGGCGGGATCGAGTTGCACGGCAAGCGCGTCCTCGAGTTGGGGACGGCAAGCGGAGATGTGTGCTTCTACATGGAGCGCCAGGGAGCAGAGGTGGTCGCCTTCGACCTGGCCCCCGACCGGCTCTGGGACTTCGTCCCCTCGCCCCGGCTGGCGAACCCCTCGGACTACCTCCGCAGGGGGTTCAGCTTCTTCAAGCGGCTGCACAATTCCTACTGGTTTGCCCATCACGCCCATCGGTCCCGTGCCCGGGTGGTCCACGGGGGCATCTATGAAGTGCCGGGGGAGATCGGGCCGGTTGATGTCTGCACCTACGGTTGCATTCTGCTCCACCTGCGCGACCCATTCCTTGCCCTGGCGAACGGACTGCGCCTGACGCGCGAGCGAGTGATCATCACCCAGCCGTTTCACGGTCGCTCCTGGGAGAACACCGTCATGGGCCGGGGCCCTACCGCCCCGCGCCTTGGACGGCGCTTCGTTCGCAAGGCGGTGCGGCGCCTGCTCAATGTCTTCCGTCCCGTTCCCGCTGCGCCCGCAGAGATGGTGCCGTGCATGGGCTTCCTGCCCGACTCCCAGGTTCTGGCCGACGCGGGGGGCGACGAACTCGAGCAGCACATTACTGCGTGGTGGTTCATCACGCCCCAGGCCATGCACCAGATGGTCGCCTGCCTTGGCTTCGAGCGAACGCAGGTGACGTACCACGAACAACTCTTCAACGGACGTCCCCACCCCATGTACACCCTGGTTGCCGATCGCACCCAGCCAATGCCCACGCGGATTGATGGCTCGTACCCCTGGTGGTGACGGCTTGTAGGACGGATTTGCAATCCGTCCGGACTTCATGCCCGGACGGATTGGAAATCCGTCCTACAGATCGCGAGAGGAACGCTACGATGGACGGGGAGGGAACACATCACGAGAATCTGTCACCCTGTCGCCGAAAGGCTGTCTTCCTCGATCGCGACGGCGTCATCAACCGAAACATCGTCCGCGGCAACGTCACACACCCGCCGGACCGCGTCGAGGACTTCGAGTTGCTGCCGGGCGTCCTGGAGACAGCACAGCGGCTGGTGAGGGCGGGCTTCGTCCTGGTCGTCATCACCAATCAACCCGACGTGGCGCGGGGGAAGCAGAAGCGCGAGGTGGTCGAACGGATGAACGACATCGTCCGCTCCGCGCTGCCAGTGCTCGACGTGCTGGCCTGCTACCACGACGGCAGCGACCACTGCCCCTGTCGCAAGCCGAAGCCCGGCATGTTGCTCGAAGCAGCCCGCCGCTGGGACCTCGATCTCGAACGCAGCTTCATGGTCGGCGATCGCTGGAGCGACGTCCTGGCGGGACAGGCGGCCGGGTGCCGGACCGTGCTGATCGCCGACCCGTACAGCGGCGCCGAACGCTGTCGCCCGGACCACACCGCCGCCGCCCTGCCCGCCGCGGCGGACTGGATACTCACTTTTCCTATCGAGGATGACCAATGAAACTTTTCGTCGATACGGCGAATCTGGAGGAACTCGAGGCCTGCCTGAAGCGCGGCTTTCCCAGCGGCGTGACCACCAACCCGGCCATCCTGTCCAAGGAGAGGCACTGCGATTTTCGCGACCACATCAACGACATGATCGGGTTGCTGCTCAAGTACGACTGCAAGGTCCCGCTCTCGGTCGAGGTGTTCACCACCGACGCCGACGAGATGCTGCGCCAGGCAGAGGAGTTCGTCGGGCAGTTCGGGCACTACCCGTACCTGAACGTGAAGGTGCCGGTCGGCTGGAACGAGCTGGCGGTGATCGCCGAGCTGCGCCGCCGTGACATCGAGGTCAACTGCACCTGCTGCATGTCGTACAACCAGGCGGTGATGGCAGCGCGGGCCGGGGCGAACTACGTCAGCCTGTTCTGGGGCCGTATCCGCGACATCGGCTACGACGCCGGCTCGGTCGTGCGGCAGGTGTCGGAGACATTCCGTTCGTGGGGCTCGTCGTCGGAGATCATCGTCGGCAGTATCCGCCACATTGCCGACATCAACGAGGCGGTCCAGGCCGGCGCCCACATCTTGACGGTCCCGCCGAAGTTCTTCCCGCAGATGTGCGCCCACCCCAAGACCGACGAGGCGGTACATCAGTTCGTCACCGAGTTCCAGAAATGGCAGGACCAGGTGGCCAGCGTGCCGCTGAAGAAGAGCGCCTGAGCGCGACCCCGCGCATTAGCCCGACGCGCCAGCGAGGTTCGCTGGTTTCCTCGCTGGCGCGTCGGGCTAATCGCGCCCACTCACCTTCTCAGCCCGCGGCGCGCAGATCGCCGCGTTCCGTGCTTCTCCTCAACGACAGGTCGAGACCGACACCCTTCACCTTGCGGTAAGCGTGAAGGGTCGCCTGTGCGCAGGCGTCCCAGCTGAAGCGAGCGGCGTGTACTTCGGCGCCCCGGCGTAGCTGCTGGCGCCAATCGTCGTCAGCAATGACCCGGGCCAAGGCATCACGCCAGGCGACGACATCAAGCGCCTCGACCAGGTGAGCATTGCTGCCGTGCAGCACCTCGGCGACGGCCTCGGCGGTCGAGGCCAGCACGGCCCCGCCACAGGCCAGCATCTCCACCGGCGGCAGGCCAAACCCCTCATACAAAGAAGGAAACACCAGCGCGCGCGCGCCGCTGTAGAGAGCGGGCAGGTCGGCCTCGGCAACGTAGCCCAAATGGACGACGCCCTTGGCTCGCCCTTCCCGCTCGAACAGCTCGCGCAGTCCTTCGGCCCGCCAGCCCCAGCCGCCCGCCAGCACCAACGGGCAGCGCCCCCGCAGTGCCGCCGGCAGATCACAGTAGGCACGCACCAGCGTGTCGAGGTTCTTGCGTGGCTCCAGTGTCCCCACGTACAAGAGGTAGCCCCCTGCGGCCAGGCTCAGCCGAGCCAGCACTGGACGCAGCTCCGCCTCCCCCAGCCGCCGCATGCCGGGCCGCGCCCCCAGGTAGGTGCAGGTGACACGCTCGGCCGGGATGCCAAGGGTCTGGATGATCTGGCGGCGGCTGAACTGTGAGATGGTCAGCACGTGGACGCACTGCCTGAGCCCCT
>JACOUH010000180.1 GCA_016177925.1 Planctomycetota bacterium
CCCCTCTTTCTCCCCTCTCCCCGCGGGGGGGGGGGGTTGGGGGTGAGGGGGAGGGACGAAGCCACCCCCTCACCCCCGACCCCTCTCCCCCCAGGGGAGAGGGGAGCAATACGCGCGGGCTATTTGTCCTTCGAGCCCTTCTCCAACTCGGAAAGGCGCTTGGCGAGGTCCTTGACGGCGGGCCGCAGCTCCACCGGCGGCAGGCCCTCGTTGGTCGAGTCAATCGGCGGCCCCTTGTTGTCACCGGGCTTGAAGCGATCGGGGCTCGTCGTCGGCAGCGCCTTGCCGGAGCCGAGCTTCGCCTGGCTCGGGTCGCCCTTGGCCGCCTCGATCTTCCGCTGATACTCGATCGCCTCGCGTGCCTCCTTCTCCGTCAGACCGGCGTCCTTGATGAGCTTGCGCAACTTCTTGGGATCGAGCTTCTCGAGCTGCAAGTCGCCGGCTCGGTTGCGATGCCGGCCGTCGGTGTGGCTCGCCTCCGGGACGTCTCCCGGCCGTTCGGTCTGCTCGGCGGTCGCGCCCGTGTACTTGTCGCCGCGGCCAAACTTGGACAGCTCCTTGAAGGTGTCCTCGGCCTGCTCACGCCGCTTCGGGTCGTTGCTCTTGAGGTCCTTGGCGAGTTTCTCCACCTCTTTTTTCAAGTCCTCCGGGACGGGCTTCTGCGGCGGTCCCTTCGGTTCCTTGTCCCCGCCATCCTTCTTGGCCTTGGCGTTGCGGCCGAGTTCCTTCAGGAACTCCTTCGCCTGCTCGCGGCGCTTCGGGTCGTTGCTCTGGAGGTCCTGGATCGTCTTGGCGAGTTGCTCAGCGACCTGCTTGTCGTTCGGCTTGGGGTCGCCGTCCTTCTTCTGCATGCCCTTGGCGGCCTTGTCGAGCCACTTCTTCAGACCGTTCTCGCTCGGCGGTTCCTTGTCGTCGTCACCGTGCTTCGCCACGTTGTTCTTGTCGCCATCCGCCTTGGGGCTCCCGCCCTTGGCGTCTCCCTGCTTCGCGGCGTCCTGCTTGGTCCCGCCGTCCTTGCCGGCCCCGGGCTTACCGCCGTCCTTCTGCCCGCCCCCCTTGCACTCGGCGCACTGCTCGCCCTTCTTGTCGGGCTGCTGCGACGACTTCGGGGCCGACTTGGTCGAGGCCTTCTGCAAGTCCTGCTGGCGCTCGTCGTCTTTCTTCAGGGCGTCGGCCGCGGCCTGGCGAGCTTCGCCGTCCTGTGTCTGACGCTGGACGTCCTCGATCTTGTTGCGGGCCTGCTCGCGTTTCTGCGGGTCGTCGCTGCGAAGGTCGCGGGCCAGGTCCTCGACGTCATCGCGGCGCAGCTCGTCGGCCGGTTTCTTCAGGGCATCGCCCTGGACGCGATCGTCCTTGGCCTTGCTGACCTGGCCCGGCTGCTCGGCGGTCTTCTGCGCGGGCTTGTCCTCGCCGCAGTTGCTCTTGTCGGCGGCCTGCGGATCGCCCTGCTTCGGCGCGGGCTTGGCGCCGCCGGCGGACGCCTGGTCCTTGCCCTTTTCCTTTGCTTGACCGCGCGGCGCCTGTTGGGGTTCACCCTTCGCTCCGGCCTGCTGTCCCTTGTTGTCCTCGGGTTTCGGCGGACCCTTGGCCTGGCTGCGCTCGCCCTGGCCGGCCATCGGATTGCCGCCAGCGTCCTTCTCCTGACCGGCCTGCTGCTTGGCGTTGCGCTGGTCCGAGCCCTTGCCGTCGCCGCGCTTCTGAGCCTGCTGACCATCCTTGCTTTCCGACCGCTTCGCGTCCTGGTTCTTGTCTCCGCCGCCCTTGCTCGCGGCTTCCTGACCGGCCTGCTTGCCGTCGCCCTTGTCCTTGCCGGCAGCCTGGTTAGGCTTGTTCTGCTTCTCGCCCCCCTTGGCGCTCGACGCGCCGTCCTTCGGCTTGCTGCCTTTCGCTTCGCCTCGGGGGTCGGCCTGCTTCTGTTCCGGGCGGCCACCGTCGTTCTTGCCCTCGGCCTGCTTCTCGCCCTGTTTCGCCGCGTTGTCCTTGCTCTCGCCCTGCGGCTTCTTGTCCTGCTCAGGCGCACCCTTGTCCTTGGCCTCGCCGCTCTTCTGGGCGTTCCCTTCCTTGCCGCCTTCCTTCGCCTTGTCCTGTGGCTTGCGCTCGGGACTGTCCTTGCCCTCGCCCTTCGACGATTCCTTGCCCGACTTGTCCTTGCCCTGTTCGGCGTTCTTTTTGTCGTCCTGCGGCTGGTCCGGCTTGGCGCTGCCTCGCTCCTTCTCCTCCTCGCCCTTGCCGTCGCTCTTCTCGCGTTCACGCCGCTCCTTCTCCGCCTTGTCCCTCAGATTGTCGAGGTTTTTCTGAGCTTTCTCTTCCTTCCGTTTCTCTTCGAGGCTCTTCTCGCTGCCGGGCTTGTTGCCCTTGTCCGCCGGATCGCCTGGCTTGTTCTCTCTGGGCTTTTTGTCGTTGGGGTCGGTGCCCTGCCGGCCGCCGTCATCCGGCTTCTTGGAGGGACTTCCCTCCCGGCCGTCCTTGTCCGGCTCGTCCTTCTTGGAGTCGTCGTGTCTCTGCTCCTTGTTCGCCTTCTTCCGCTCTTCCTGCTTCTGACGGCGCTCCTCGTTCTCCTTCTGGAGTTTTTTGTCCTGCTCCTCCTGGTGCTTCTTCTGATCGGCGTCGGCCTGGCGGCGTTCCTCCTCCTTCGCCTTCTCGTCGCGGCGCGGCTCCTCGATCGTCACCTTGTAGTGTGTGCTCTCGGCGATATTTTGCTTCGGGAAGTCGCAAGCGTCGCGCGCCTCCAGCCAGTATTCGAGGACCTGGCCCGCCTTCAGGGCAATCGGCTTCGCCTTAGCGTCCTTCAACGCGGCGAGATCGACAGACGCCTTGTAATCGAGGACGTGCGGGTAGCCACCGGGAACGTTCGGGTCGCCACTGGGCAGGCGGATCTCCTTGTCCGAGCGATACGGGCGCGACTCGATGGCTGTCTCGTTCAGCTTCATGCGCAGCGTCAGTTCCTTGACGCCGATGTCGTCGGTCCCCCGGCCCTCCAGCGCCAGCGTCGCGTCGGCCGCCAGGCTCTCGTCCTTGCCGGGTTTGAACAGGTCGACGGTTGGGGGAAGGTCCTCGTCGGCGGTGACCTTGAACGACAAGGGGTCGGTGTACTCAGGCAGACGGTCGTTCTCGGCCGACGTGAAACGGATGCTGTAGGTCCCGCTGTGCTCCAGCCGGAACGCGATCCGCATCGCCTTCTCGTCGCCGGCGACAAGCGTCGCCTTGTAAGTCAAATGCTGCCCATCCTTGGCGAACAGGTCGAGTTGGCCTTCCTTGATTCTGCGGTTGGTGGGGACGTAGAGCGTCACCTCGGTGCCGCGGAAATCATTCAGCTCACGCACGCCGCGCTGGACGCGCTCCACCGGGTTGCCGATGTACGGCCGCTGACGATAGGTAGCAGTGAAGCGGTCGAGGACGATCAGCGGGGTCGAGCGCACGTCGACCCGGTAGACATCGGTGCTGGCGTCGCCACCAACCACACGGTAGAAGAAGCCCTGCTTGACCTCGAACGGCGGGACGGTGATCGACCACTCCTTGCTGCCGTCCGGGTCGAGCCAGCGCTCCTGCTCGGGGTCGGACTCCGCGGGACGGGTCAGCAACTTCAGCGACTCGGGCACCTGACCGTCGACGCGGACGCGGATCGTGACGGGCTCGTTGACCGCGACAGTGACGTTGCCATCTTCCGGCTCAAGGAGGACCAGCTGCGTCTTCGTCGGCGGAGCGGCGCCGTTGAACGGCAGGAACGCCCGGCCGAGGTGCTTGAAGAGTTTGCCGCCGCCGAAGGAGAAGATCAGCACCAGCAGGACAAAGACCAGGCCGGCGACGATGCCGCCAGCCCAGCCGGCGCGGCGACCGCTGACGGCTTTCTCGAGGTCGGCCTTGGCGAGGTCCTTCGCCGCCTTCTGGCTGAGGGCGCTCTGGACGGCGGGCGGCAGCTCCTCGTCGTGGAGGTCGAGCCAGTTGACGACGCTGTTTTTCGCCCCCGGCAGTGTCTGCTCGACCTGGCGGGCAGCGAAGTAGGGGTTGATGTGCTGCGTCAGCGGGCGGACGACCGTCACGCCAAGGTAGACCAGCGCCGCCGTCAGGTAGACGAAGAAGCCCGCATACAGGGCGGCCGGCGGGAGGGTCAGGGCGTTGTCCAGCAGGGCCATGACCGCCCCGTAGGCCAGTGTCCCGGCGATGAAGCCGAGCAAGGCGGTCATCAGGTCCAGCGTGCGGATGCGCTTGCGGGCGCGTTCGAGCTGGCCCTCGACGATGGCGTCGTACTTGGCGTTGGGGCTCTGTTTGACCGGCCCGGTTACGGTGGCCATGACCAATCTCCTGGACTCTTCCCCGTCGGCAAGCGCACAACGGCTTGTCTTCATTATATTTCGACGACAGCCCGTCACAACCGGATTTGACCCGTCCGTCCCGATTGCCGCAGCGCGGCGACCAGCGCCTTCAGATTGCGACGATTCTGCCCGAGGTCGGTGAAGCCCAGGCGGGCCTGGCTGCGGCCGCGCAGTCGCGTGCCACCCGGAACCGCCTCCAGGCGCAGGCGGATGTCATCGACGAAGCGGAACAGGCGCGTCCGTCGCGTCAGATGTATTTCGCCGGTCGCGGCGTCTGCTTTTTCGACGCGCCAGCAGGGCAGGGTACGGACGACGTCCTCGATGCGCCGGAGAGTCTCGTCGGGCGTCAACGGCAGGACGATGTTCGACAGTTCGGCGTCACCGGGCTCGTCGGTCTCGGCCCAGTTGCGCAGGGTGAAGAAGAGAAGTTTCATGGCCGGATTTGACCCTCCCGCGGGCACAGGGAGACGGAGGCTCCAGAATCACAGAGTGCTTGACTTCGACCGCTTCGCCGGTTCTATTCTCCTCAACCGACAAGGGAAACCAGCCTCCGACGAGGGATGTGAGGATGGAGCGGCTCACGGACTGGCATCGCCTCTTTGGCCTGATCTTGACCGATTTCTTCGCCGGCTCCCCGTTCGTCGTGGAGCTGGAGAAGGATCTTTCACTGAAGAAGCAGTTGCTCGACGTGGTCATTCTCCGCAAAGAGGCGGGCGCGCTGGACCGGCTTCTGCCCGACGGCCTGGACGACCTGGCCGCTCACAACCTGATTACATTCAAGTCGCACCAGGAGGCGCTGGACGACTGGGCGTTGAAGGAACTGACCGGCCACTACGTGAACTACCGCAAGCAGGTCAGTCCGTCGCTTGGACAACTGCTGCCCGAGGAGGAGTTCCGACTGTTTGCCGTCTGTGCGCGCTTCCCACACAACCTGGCCGGGCAGGTACCGTGGCAGGAACTGCGGCCGGGGGTGCATGAGTGCCGGCGCGGGACGGACATCATCCGGGTCGTGGTCTCCCGACAACTGCCGCAGAACGACCCGAACGCGCTGCTGCACCTGTTCAGCGCCGTGCCGGAGTTGGTAGCATATGGGAGGAGTCACTTCAAGCAGCGCTCGGCAGATACCAGCACACTGCTTTCCCAATTGTTCGAGGGTTACAGGCGGGAGGGACTGGACATGCCCTACACGATGGAGGATTTCCGCCGCGACTTCACCAAGGAGCACCTCAAGGACCTGACCCCGGAGGAGCGTCTCGAAGGACTGTCCCCGGAGGAGATCCTCAGAGGGCTGTCACTGGAGGAGGTCCTCAAGGGCCTGTCCTCCGAGGAGCTTGTGGCGGGCCTGTCTTCGGAGCAGAGAGCGGACCTGCTGAAGCGATTGAAGAGCGACGAGCCCCCCACCGCAGCGGAGGGAAAACGGCCGTCACCAGGGTCAGGCAACACGAGGGACTGAATATGCCCTACACGATGGAGGATTTCCGCCGCGACTTCACCAAGGAGCACCTCAAGGACCTGACCCCGGAGGAGCGTCTCGAAGGACTGGCGCTGGAGGAGATTCTCAAGGCCCTGCCGAGGCAGGCCATTGAGAATTACTTGAAGAGCCAGTCAAGCGATTCTTCCCCGCCGCCGCAGCAGGATGGCGGCCAGCCCAGCTAATCGGGACATCGGGCTGCCCGCTCAGAGTGGCGGCAGCAGGGCAAGCAGAGCGTCAGTCCCAAGGCGAGCGCAGAAGTCGCCGAAGCTCTCGCCGTTGCGGCGCTGCTCCTTGAACCGGACCAGCAGCGGCGCCAGCGTTCGGACGATCTGGCCGCGCGGCACCAGGTCCTTCAGCAGGAAGTTCAGCCGGTCGCCGCGGACGTGTCCGCCGACGAACAGCGTGTACTTGTCGCCCGAGCGGCCGACGATGCCGATGTCGCTCTGGTAGGGCCGGGCGCAGCCGTTGGGACAGCCCGTCATGCGCACGCCCATCACCTCGTTCTCCAACCCCAGACGGCGCAGCTCGGCTTCCAACTCGTCGATGATGCCCGGTAGGGCCCGCTCCGATTCGGAGATCGCCAGCCCACACGTCGGGATCGCCGGGCACGACATGCTGTGCCGCAGCAGCGGCGACACCTGCTCTGACGGCACGATGCCATGCTCTCGCAACACGTGCTGCACCTCCGGGAAGGCGCGGCCGGGCAGGTCGCACAGGAGGACGTCCTGCATCGGCGTCAGCCGCAGCGCCGGGCGGAAGCATTCGACGAGGGTCCGCAGGCCGGTCCGCAGTCGCATCGATCCCTCGTCCTTGATGCGGCCGTTCTCGACGCTCAGGCCATAGTACCACTTGCCGTCGCCCTGCGGGTGCCAGCCCAGGTGCGTCTCGAAGCCGGTCACCTCGATCGGCAGCGGTTCCGGAAGCGGCCGGCCGACGTAGCCGGACAGCACGTCGCGGAACTTCTCGACGCCCCAGTCGTGGACGAGATACTTGATGCGAGCCCGTTTGCGGTCGGCCCGGTTGCCGTGGTCGCGGAACAGCTTGATGACCGACTCGGCCGTATGCACCACGTCCGCGGCGGGCGTGTAGGTGATCGGCCGCCCCAGGAACGGGAAGGTGTTGGCGTTGCCGTGCGTCATGCCCATGCCGCCGCCGACCAGCACGTTGTAGCCGGCGATGCTCCCCTTCTCGACGATCGCCAACAGGCCGAGGTCTTGGGCGTAAACGTCGATGCAGTTGTCTTCGGGGAGAGCGAGGCCGGTCTTGAACTTGCGCGGCAGGTAGACCTTGCCGTAGAGCGGTTCTTCTTCGCCAGGAGTCAGGGGACAGCCCGCAGCGCAAGCAAGGGTAGCGGTCGCCCTTGCTTGCGCTGCGGGCTGTCCCCTGACTCCTGGCAGCGGCTTGCCGTTGAGCCAGATTTCGTGATAGGCACCCGAGCGCGGGGCGAAGTGACGGGCCAGCAGGGCGGCGGTTTCTTGCAGCTGGGCGTGGACGCCGTCGTGATGATGCGGCGCCGGGCAGGCCATCACGTTGCGCTCGACGTCGCCGCAGGCACCCAGTGTTGTCAGCAGACACTCGTTGATACCGGCGATGGTCGCGTGCAAGTCCTTCTTCAGGACGCCGTGCAGCTGGATGCCCTGGCGACTGGTGAAGCGCAGCGTGCCGTTGGCGTGGAGGCCGGCGAGGCGATCGACCGCGAGGTACTGGTCCGCCGTCAACCGGCCGCCCGGGATCTTGCAGCGGACCATGAACATGAAGTGCTTGCCGACACCCGCCTGCGAGCGATTCTTCCGTGCGTCGCGGTTCTCCTGCTGGTAGGTGCCGTGAAACTTGAGCAGATTCTTGTCGTGGTCGGTGAAGTGATCGGTTTCCCGCCCCAGCTCCTCGGCGATGCTGCCCCGCAGCTGGCGGCTGTTCTCCTTGATGACCTCCACGCCCGACCGCTTCGGCTCGGCGGGAACCTTGGACGGGGTCACGGTTTCGGCGCTGACAGGAGGCTCGACCGACATACGTATTCTTCCCAACAGGCTGAATGTTTACCAAGTATGTAACTGTAGTTAACTCTACAGAAGGAGGGTTCGGAAAGGAAGCGGGACCAGCGAAATTCTTCGTTTTCGGCAAGCTTTGTGGGAGACGGAAGGGTGGGAACTGTCCGTTGCTCAAGTTGTTGCGGCGGTCCGTCCGAGTTGTCTTCTGTAAGCCCCTCCTCGCCGCCCTTGCGGTGGCGGGCCCGGCCCGGCTGGGACAGGGGCCTTGAAGGAGGACCGCGTGGCTGCAACTGCACCGATCAACCTGGGCTTTCTGACCGTGCTGCACGAGGCGAACGGCTACCTGGGGGGATACCTGGTGACGAACAACTGGGGCCGTCCGCTGGAGTTTCGCCTCAGCACGGCTGTCCAGCCCAACCGCGTGCAGCATATCCTCTACGCCGGCACACTCAAGGTGTACCTCTGTGCCGATCTGATCGGCAAGACACTCGTGGACAAGACAAGCGCGACGGCCCAGTTGCTGGTGACCGACACGGAAGCGGTCCTGGAGTTGCGGCAGCGCGTCGAGGTGCCGGTGGTCTGGGTGGCAGCGCCGGACGATCCGGCGGGACAGGCGCGGGCCGGGACAGAAACCTGCGTTGAGGGGGCTCGCCGCGGACGCGGGCCCATCCTCGTTCATCCGCGCTTTCCCGGCGACGTGTCAGCGGTGCGCGAGTTGTTGACAGGGTTAGAGGGGATCGTCGACCTGACCGAGCCGTTCGCCCGCATCCGCGAGGCAATCACCGAGGCCCGCAAGATGGGCGTCGCCAGTCGGAAGTGAGCTGCCCTTACAAGCGCGAGGGATCTTCCGGGTTCCAGCGTGGCGAGATGCCTACGTAGGGCAGGCCGAACAGGCGCTTGATGGCGGCCCATTCGCCGAGGTCGTTGCCCTCGAAGCGATGGCCAACGTACTGCAGCAGGTAGCCAAGGAGGAACGCGACAACGCCCCAGTACCGATCGAGATCGCTGAAGAAGGACACGACGAACAGCACGACGCCGGTCAATGCCATCGGGATGCCGACCATGTGCAACCAGAAGTTGATCGGCAACTGGTGGCGCAGGCGCCAGCCTTCCAGGCGCCGGCGCAGGAAGTTGAGCACCGGGCGGCGCCGCCCGGGCGGGGAAATCGCGTTGGCTGGGGGTTGCGAATCAGTCATGGTGGTAGTCTCGCCGCGCAGGAAAGAGGGACAATCCCACCCGGCGGCGGGATTGCCCCTCGTCGCTCACATGCGCTCGACGGTGCGGATGCCGAGCAGGTCGAGGCCGCGCTGGATGACACGGGCCGTCAGGTCGCACAGCAGGAGCCGACTCTGCCGCAACTCGGGCGTCGGTGCCTTGAGGACTGGGCAATTGTCGAAAAACCCGCTGTAGGCCTTCGACAGGTCCCACAGATAAGCCGTGATCAGGTTTGGCTTGTAATCCGCCACCGCCGCGTCGAGGGCCTCGTGGAATCGGAGCAACTGGACCGCCAGGGCCCGTTCGTGCGGCGTGTCGAGGATTGGCCGCGGCGGGTCACTGCGGAGCGCGGCCGGGTCGACGTTCCCCCTGCGAAAGATGCCACGGTTGCGGACGTAGGCGTACTGCATGTACGTTGCCGTATTACCGTCCATCGCCAGCATCTTGTCCCAGTCGAAGACATAATCGCTCGTCCGATTCTGGCACAGATCGGCGTACTTCACCGCCCCCAAACCTACAACTTCGGCGATTTGCTGTTCCTCCTGCTGACTCAGTTGTGGCACTTCTTCCCCGCGCTCCAAGCGATCCGCCCGCGTCTGCTCGTACTGCTGGGCGGCCCGCACCACCGCCTCGTCGAGCAGCGCTCCTAGCTCCACCACCCGGCCGGCTCGGGTACGGAACATCTCCGTCTTGCCGTTCGGCAACCGCTCCAGCACGGAGCCGAACTTAATGTGCTCCAACTCGATTGTGTCGTAGCCCCAGCGGCGGGCGATCCCGAACAGCCGGCGGAAGTGCATCTCCTGCGGCGTGCCGACGACGTAGAGACTCGCATCCGGGTGCCACTGTTCCATCCGATAGCGGATAGTGGCCAGGTCCGTCGTCGTGTAGGTGTAGGCCCCATTCCGATAGCGGACCAGCGTAGGCGTCTCCTCCCCCTCGACGAAGACGGCGATGGCTCCCTCACTGGGGCGAGCGATGCCCCGGGCCAGCAGGTCGTCGACAAGGCCAACCAGCATCGGCTGGTAGAAGCTCTCGCCGAAGGTGTGATCAAAATGCACGTCGAGCCGGCGGTAGATGGCCTCGATCTCGGCATAGCACCAGGGCATGAACTGCCGCCACAGCGCCAGGTTCTCCTCGTCCCCGGCGTGCAGTTTCGCCGTCTCACTCCGCACCGCGGCCAGCGCCTCCCGGCTCCGGGTCAGGTCGGCCTCGCTGTAATCCTTCGCGTTTCCCGGCTCTTCCTCGACTTTCTCAGCTGGATCGATCTCCCGGCGCACCAGCAGGTACAGCCGCACCATCTCCCGGACCGGGTCACTCCGCAGGGCCTCCTCGTCCCGGTGATGCTTGTAGCCGTACAGCAGCATGCCGAACTGCGTGCCCCAGTCGCCGAGGTGATTGTCGGCAATGACCTTGTGACCGAGGAAACGCAGCAGTCGCGCCAGGGCGTCGCCGATGATCGTGCTCCGCAGGTGGCCGACGTGCATCGGCTTCGCCACGTTGGGAGAGCTATAATCGATCACATAGGTGCGCGGCGGTTGGACTGGCTCGATGGCGAGGCGGTCGGCGGCGGCCATGCGCTGCAGCTGCGCCGCCAACCAGTCGGTGCGCAGCCTCAGGTTGATGAAGCCCGGGCCGGCGACCTCCGGCTTCTCCAGCATCCCAGACAGGTCGAGCGAGGCTGCGAGGCGCTCGGCGACGTCGCGCGGCTTCTGTCTCAGCTGCTTCGCCAGGGACATGGCGCAGTTGGCCTGGTAGTCGCCGAAGCGCGCATCCTGGGCCGGCTTCACCATGGCCGCATAGCGCGCCGGGTCAGCGACAATACCCTCCACCGCGCCGTGGAACAGGCGCTGCAAGTGCGTGAGCAGGTTCATCGAATTGGTCTGTGCTCCCTCACAACATCCCGCGCCGGCGGGAGAGCCTAGCCGCGCTCCCAGTCGACGCGGGGCGCGTCATCCCAGAGTTCTTCAAGGCGGTAGTATTCCCGTGTCTCGGGGGAGAAGACGTGAACGACCACGTCGCCGTAGTCCTGCACGACCCACTTGCTGGCCTCGTAACCCTCGATCGAGAGCCGCTGATCGCCGACTCCCCGCAGGGCCGCGTCGATCTCCTCGGCGAGGGTGTGAATCTGGCGGCGGCTGATGCCGGTCGCGAGCACGAAGTAGTCGTACAGGGAAGTCTGGCCGCGCATGTCGAGGACGAGAATGTCGCGGGCCTTGTTGTCGGCGGCGACCTGGGCGCACAGACAAGCACGGTCCACGGCGACGCTCACGGGCGAGGTCGCGTAGGCTCTCACGGTGGCGGTGTTCAATGGACCTCCTCGCAGTCAGGAGACCGGGACCGGGAGGCCAACCCGCAGACCGTGAGCGGCGTTCGAGTGGCGAACACTGACGTCGTTGGTGACCTCCCGGGCCGGGTCGGCCAGCCCAAGAATGGATGAAGACACCACAGATGCAGGCGCCCGCGTCCGCCTCGTCGGGGGGACCGGACGCACCCCTGCGGTCATCATCCTGTATGCATAGGACGGCGTCAAGCGTGTACCTCACGGAATGCCCGGCCCGGGTTGGAAGCCCCGGCCGCGCGCTCGCCCTTTTCGGCCCAACCCGGCCGCCGTCGGCTGCTATTTACTCAGACAAAGTTCGCCGGGCGCGGTTCGGTCCGATCCCGTTCCGGACGCCCGGCGAAAGGGGGACACCTCTTGGATGCGGTCCGGCACCGCGAGGTTGCACCCCGATCGTCTACGCGCAACCCGGCTGTCGTCTTGAAAAGAGAGATGGCAACTTGTTGAACGCGACACGAAATGGCTGACCAGCCCGAATTGCGAGCCAGGGGTTTTCGTTTCCCTGGCTCGCGATTCGGGCTGGTCGCGTTTCGGAAACTATCGAGAGTAATAACCGATGCCAATGCCCCAATGGATGCGCGAGGGACACCGTCGCGCAGCCGGCCAGAGCGCCGGCGGGGGCGGCTCCGGATAGCCCAGGCGATGCGCCCGGTCGACCCGATCGACATAGTCGAGCATGTAGAGGCGGCGGGCGTCTTCGTTGAAATAGAGAACGGGACCGGCGTAGTAGTTGTAGCGCGTGAACGGGCCGGCGCCGTCATAGGGCACATAGGCCCCCGGCGCCAGCGCCCGCTCGGCCTCGCGGCCCCAGATGGCCTGGGCGTTACACGGGTGTGCGGCGCCCAAGAGGGCGGCCAGCGCCAGGGCGGGTGGGAGAACTCGGAGAACAAGAGGTCGCATGGGTGTCTCGCTGGGGGAAGTGGATCGTCCCTGAACGAAGGAGGGAGGATTCGGGAGGGTATCAGGTGGCTCCGCGAATACCTTACCCCGCGTTCGCGCCGGGCGACGCCGACAGCGAGCGGTTTTCCCGGCGACAGCAAGTCCGAATGATGTGTTGTAGCAAGGACAGCGGTAGCAACGAACAGGCCCTTGGCACCGACTCTCGTCGGGGCGCCAGCCCGTGATAGACTATCTGGGAGAGCGGACTTTTTCTTCCGGACCGCGGAGGTCGCAGATGATGACGGCGGAACAGCTCCTGTCGAAGCTCAACGAGTTGCGCAAGGACTACGAGGACGAAGACGACCCTGAGAACGCAGAGTTCCAGGCGTTGCACCACGCGTTCCTGTTCCTCTCGTACAACATGGAGGCCTTCAAGAAGTACGTGCAGGAAGCACAGAAGTAATGACCAATGACCAAAACGTGTCGGGATTCGCCGCTTGCGGCTTTGCATCCAGTGCAAAGCCGCAAGCGGCGAATCCTCCCTTGATCAGCCGTCTCCGGCGCGCGCCGCCCGGGCTTGTTCGAGTTGCTCCTCGGCCTGACGGAGGAGGCGCTTGGGGCTGGAGGACTCCGACGAGTAGCCGGCGATCCCGAAGCACGCCTCGAGCCGCGGGCTCGAGACTTCGGAGGGCGGGATGTCCTCGAGGAGTCTCTGAAGCCGGCGGCAGAAGTGGACCGCTCCCTCCGGCGGCGTGTGCGGCAGCAGGAGCATGAAACCGTGCGGACCGTACTGCCCGGCGACGTCGCAGCGGCGCTTGCTCCAGTTGATGCGCTCCGCCGTCCAGCGGCTGAGCTGGCCGGGCATCCCCTCCTCGCCGCACAGCGGCCGTCGCCCCGCGAGCGCCCCATCTTCCTGGCCGATCCAGACCTCGCCCAGGACGACCGATAGCAAGTTGCCGTGCCGCTCGCTGCGGCAAACTTCTTCCTGCAACCGCTCCAGCATGTAGCGCTGGCTGAACCAGCCCGGCCGGCCCTCGGCGGGGATCGTGTCCCACAGCAGGTTGACCAGCCGGGTGACCTGGCTGCGGCAATCGCGCAGCTGGGCGTCGGTGCGGCGGGTACGCTGGACGGTCGCACGGTCGAGGACGGCGTGCTGCAAGGCCGCGGCGAGGACGGCCGGGTGGGCGAGCGTCATCGGTCGCGGCAGCCACTGACGCGCCCCCTGGCGGAGGGCCGTCGCGATCACGTCTGGCTCGGCCTCGGAGACGAATAGGATAGGCACCTCGGAGCACGTCGTCAGCCAACCCAGGGACGTCCGGTCGGAGTCCAGGATACTCTGATCGGCGAGGAGGGCGTCGCAGGCGTCCATCTGGACGAGAAAATGGGCGTGCTCGCAGCTGTCGGCGAGGAAGACTTCCCAGGCCCTCAGCGGGGCCGACCGAAATAGGTCGTGCAGAGCAGTTGCCTGCTCCCCCCGGGCGACGACGGCGACCCGTCGCGTCTCGAGCATGTCCGCCATACCTTCGATCTCTCCGCGGGCCGGTACAAGGCATAGCTCGGCGGCCCGAAAGTAGGTCAGGCTTTCCAGCCTGACATGGCCTCGGCGTCAGGCTGGAAAGCCTGACATGGCCTCGGCGTCAGGCTTTCCAGCCTGACATGGCCTCGGCGTCAGGCTGGAAAGCCTGACCTACTTCCGGGCCGGGGCAAGGCGTAGCTCCAGGCGAATCGTCGACTGTGCCTGTCCTCGTCCGCACTAGCGCAAGACCCACTCTACCCCGCACAGTCCGGGGCAGCGAGAGAGCTTGCCCAGGCTGCGCGTACTCGATAACTTTCCCAGGCA
The DNA here is from genome assembly GCA_016177925.1 of Planctomycetota bacterium. Classification (GTDB taxonomy): domain Bacteria; phylum Planctomycetota; class Planctomycetia; order Gemmatales; family Gemmataceae; genus JACOUH01. The sequence goes on from JACOUH010000180.1 coordinate 14,048, forward strand.
GAACAACCCGCAGGCTCGGCATAATGCGACAGCGGCAGCATGCCTGGACCTCGCCACCGAGAAGGCGCGCACCGGTTTCGAGGACGCGAAGCGACAAAGGGATTGGACTCCTTTTGTCGAGTGGCACGTTGCCAGAGGCCACACGACCCGTCATGATGACGCAAGGACAACAGCTCCCGGGAGTGCGCGCCGTGTCCAAGAAGAACAGGAAGAAGAGACAACAGCAGAACCAGGACAGCCCCTTGTCACCCCCGCCGGCGGCGGTCCCGACACCGCCTCCGCCCAGAGGGCCAGCGTTCTCTGTCGATGCCAAGGTGCGCGTCAAGGCTGGCGTCAAGGACCCCGACAATCCCGACATCCCGATCGGCGGCTGGTGCGGCACCGTCGCCGAGGTGGAGACTTCGTCCCAGCCGTGCGGTTACCTCGTCCGCTGGGACCAGCGCACCCTCGGCCAGATGCACCCCGTCTTCGTCAAGCGCTGCCAGCGCGACGACCTCGAGGTCGACCGGATGTGGCTGGACGAGAGCGACCTCGAGGCCGACCGCGGCGAGATGCTCCCCATCGAACAGCCGACCGCGATCCTCACGCCGCCCCTCGACCCCAGGAACCAGGACGACCGCGTCCGGACCGTCTTCGGCCTGACCGCCGACGATCCGCTGCCGGCGGCCAACGAGGAGGCGCTGGGCCGCTATCACGCCTTTTTATCGTCGCGCTTGACCTTCCCCTTTGAGGCGACCATCGTCGAGGAGACAGGGCCCCTGGAGTTCCGCGAGGGGCGGGTGACCGTGCGCGAGTTGCTGCCCCTGGACGAGTGCGACACCGACGAAGGACTACTGTGCGACGTGCGCCTGCCGGACAGCGACGACGGGGTGGTACCGCTCTCGGACCTGGAGGGACTGGGCAAGGCCGAGGTGTGCCGACTCGTGGGGGACTACGCCTACTGGTTCACCAACTATGCCGGCGAGTCCGACGTAATTCCCTTCCCTGCGAATCGTCCCGAAGGCGTGCCGGGCGAAGTCGGGGCTCCGCCCTCGTTCTGGCGACTGCTGAACCGCTGTGCCCTCGCCGGCGCCGCCTACGGGGCGACCGTCGGCGCCATCGCCTCCGTTCAAGACGGAGCGCGGCTGTGGATCTCCATTGGCGCCGGCGGGATCGGTCTGCTGCTGGGACTGGTCGGCTGGCGGTACGGGGCCATCGTCGGTGCCTCGCAGAGGATGCCGAACGCCCCGCTGGTGGGTGCGCTGCTGGGTGTGCTGGTCGGGGGCGTGTTCGGCGTGCTGTTCGGGGCGCTGGTCGTCGCGCCGATCGGCTCGATCCCGGGCAGCATCGCCGGCGTGCTGCTGGCGTCGGGGGTTGCCTCGATGGGAGGCCGGGCTCCGTCGAAGTTGCTGGCGGGGCTCGGTGGCGCCGCCATCGGCGGGGTGATGTTCGCGTTCTACACCGACCGGCAGCAGGCGGCCTTGGGGCTGGTGATCGGGACCGTCGCCGGCGCCGCGAGCGCCGCCTTCCTCGTCGCTGCCGCGGTCGTCATCCTGGGCGTGCTGATGAGCCGCCGGGGACCGTGACTTCGCTCAGGGCTGAAGGAGAGGAACACGAGCCCGACGTGCCAGCGAGGTCTTGTAGGACGGATTTCCAATCCGTCCATGCGTGAAACTAGTGGACGACGCCAGAAGTAATGACGGTTGTATCGGCTGGGCCTAGATTGACCTCTCTTCGCCCCAGGAGAAGTCTCATGCGCAAAGCCGCTTTC
>JACOUH010000033.1 GCA_016177925.1 Planctomycetota bacterium
TAGCCAGCGCATCCAGGCCCTGGAAGGGGCCCTCAACGTGGCCCTGTTCCGCCGCCAGGGCGGCCGGGTTCTCTTGACCGAGGCCGGCCGGCGCCTCTATCCCTACGCCGAGCGCATCCTGCTGCTCCACCGGGAGGCCGTGGCCGAGGTAACAGGCCGGAGGGAGCCGCTGGGCGGGGAGCTGTCCCTGGCCGCCAGCTCCGTGCCCGGCGAACACCTCCTGCCCGGGCTGCTGTCCGCCTTCCGCCAGCGCCACCCGCATGTCCAGGTACGGGCGACCGTCACGGATAGCCAGGCGGTCCTTGGCCAGGTCGAACAGGGGCACGCCCACCTCGGACTGGTCGGCCGGAAGCCGGACGGCCTTCACCTGGAGTCCCGCTGCTTCGCCTGCGATCGGCTGGTCCTCGTCGTGCCGGCCGGTCACGGCTGGGGGCGGCGGAAGCGGGCGTCCCTGGAGCAGGTCTGCCAGCAGCCCCTGATCCTCCGGGAGGCGGGCTCGGGGTCGCGCTGGTGTCTGGAGCAAGCGCTGTCTCGGGCCGGTAAGTCCCTCCGCGATGTGCGGGTCGCCCTGGAACTGGGCAGCAACGAGGCGATCAAGGAGGCGGTCCTGCGCGGCCTCGGCCTGGCCGTCCTGTCCACGCACACTGTCCAGAAGGAGGTCGAGTCCGGCCAGCTCCGCGCCCTGACGGTCACGGGCCTTCCGCTGGAGCGCGAGATGTTCGTGGTGTGGGACCGTCGCCGCGTCCTGCCCGCCCCGGCCCGGCTCTTCCTCGACCTCCTCGACCCCTGCCCGCACGCAGGCCCAGCCTCATAAGCCTGGCTTATGGGCCTCTCCCCGAGTATCACTGCGGACGCGGTACGCGCCATCCCGCCCCTTGCCTAACTTGAGGAATGATGGGGCATGAGCCCCGCTCTGCTTCTGGCCCCAAGGAGGCAGCGTGGACTTCCTCGGCTACGAGTCGCTCATCCGGCTGGGTTGCTTCGGCGCCGTCCTGTTGCTGATGGCCCTGTGGGAGGTTCTCGCGCCGCGCCGGCGGCTCACGGTCAGCCGGCCGCTGCGCTTGTCTGGCAACCTGGGCCTGGTCGCCCTCGACACGCTCGCCGTCCACTTCCTCATTCCCCTCGGGGCGGTCGGGATGGCCCTGGTGGCACAGGAGCGCGGCTGGGGCCTGTTCAATAATGTTCGCTGGCCGGACTGGCTGGTCGGTGGGCTGTCGGTGGTCGCGCTGGACCTGGCGATCTACCTCCAACACGTCCTGTTTCATGCCGTACCGCTGCTCTGGCGGCTGCACATGGTCCACCACGCCGACCTCGACTTCGACACGACGACGGGCGTGCGCTTCCACCCGGTCGAGATCCTGCTGTCGATGGGGATCAAGATGGGGACCGTTCTCCTGCTGGGACCGCCGGCCCTGGCGGTCCTGCTCTTCGAGGTGCTGCTCAACGGCACGTCCCTGTTCAATCACGGGAACGTGAGACTGCCGGCCTGGCTGGACCGGGTGTTGCGACTGGTAGTCGTCACGCCGGAGATGCACCGCGTCCACCACTCGGTGCTGCCGCGCGAGACGAACAGTAACTTCGGCTTCAACCTGCCGTGGTGGGACTACTTCTTCGGCACCTACCGGGCGCAGCCCGCCGCCGGCCACGAAGACATGACCATCGGCCTGGAGCAGTTCCGCGACGAGCGGGTGGAACGGCTCGACCAGATGCTCCTGCTGCCTTTCCTCGGCCAAGTCGGGGACTACCCGGTCAACCGCCGGCCGGGGCCTGGCCCGGCGCAGCACTCGGCGTCTGCGGGAGGACCTGCCATCCTGGGAGCGTAGCCGGCGCCTTCTCGGGTGCGAAAGAGCTCCTCGGAATGGGGAAAGTGGTCCTCTCGGGGCCGCGTGGCATGCTTGGGCGGCCCGCGCGGTCCGGAGGATCTACCCCGCCACAGAGGGCCGCCCAAGCATGGCACACCCGCACCATGTTCTCACTTGCAGGGAGCTCGTTCGAGGCGTGGCCGAGGACTGAAAGCGAAGACGCCCGCACACCGACTGGTTGCCGGCGTGCGGGCGTCTTGCTTTCCGGGACCTGCCCGGCGCGAAGGCGATTTCTTCCAAGAGCCTGCCTCAGGGGTTTATTTGTTGCTGTCCTGAACGCTCAGCTTTCGGAAGTACTCCTGGATGACCTCGCGATACCGCTGGGGCATGTCTCGGGTAAGTTCCCGCATGCTGGCCTCTCGGTCACGCGGGGGCAGCTTGCCCCATTGTTCAGCCAGATCCTTGATCTTCTTGGCATCGATCTGACCGGGGCCGCTGTTGGTTGCAATGTTCGAGTCCCGCATCGGGCTGCTCGGGCGATTGGTGTTACCCGGCGAACTGCCGGGCCTCTGACCGCCGCTCGGTCAGGAACCACCGTTGGGTCAGTTGCCGTCCTGGTTCTCGAGTTCCTTGATGATCTCGTCCAGGCGAGCGACGACTTCCTTCTGAATCTTCTGGGTCTTCTTGCCGCCGCGCGCCAGGTCGAGGCGGCGCTGGATGTTGTCCATCTTGCGAGCGATGGCACTGAGGTCCTTGTCCTGCCAGCTGACCATGTCGAAGTGCATCAGCGCCGCCACCACCTTGTAGCGCTCCGGCGCCGAAGGAACATCATCGAGCAGCCGGGCGATGCTCTCATTGGCATCCTTCTTGAGCAAGAGGCCGTGCTCGGCGACCGCCCGGAAGAACAGGTAGGAGGCCGGGTCAACCGTCTGTTCCGCCTTGAACAACTTCAAGGTCTCCAGCGCTTCTTCGTACACCTTGCGGTTGGCCAGGTTGCGGGCGTAGGCCAGCGCCAGGTTGGCGCGGAAGAACGGCGACCGCTTGGCGTCAGCGAGCACCTCGGGCAGAGACGTCGGCGCGAACACGTTGGGGTCGTGCGACTGCTTCAGCAGCGCTGCGGCGTCCTTGTCGCCCATCGCGAAGGTCGCGGCCAGCCGGTCCAGCACCGGCTTGTCCTTGTTGGACCAGATGGCGTCAAACGCCTGCCGGTCCTGCTTGTCTTGCTCCTTCAGCCACCGGGCCGCTTGCAGGCGCACCTGGGCCTCGCTCGGAGGCGTCAGAGTGCCGAACGTGAACGACTCTCGTGCGAGAGTCTTGTCCGCGGCCCGCGCTGGTGCGGCCATTCCCAGCAGGGCTGCGGAGAGGACGGCGAGTCCCCATCCTGTACTTTTGAGCATTCAGGAACCCCCTTTGGGTCTTGCGGGAGCCCAATGGCCGAACCCCTCGGCCTTCTCCACGGTCCCCGCCGGGGCGCCCACGAGGCGCTCCATGAGGTAAGACGAACGTCACAGCATATCCTATCGCCGCCGGCCACGGAAAGGAAGCAAGACTGCTCGTGGGATTCGACCGCGGGTCAGTCGAACGAGACGAACTGCTTCCAATTCTCGTAGATGATGCGGTGAATGGCCTCCTCGGGGAAGCGCGGGAAGCTGGTGCCCTTGACGACGTCGTTGACCTTCCACAGGCCGGCGATGGCTTGCTCCGGCGTCGCCGAGGGGAAGTCGGAGCCGAAGATCAACTTGTGCTCGACGCCGTACTCCAGCGCCGTCAGGAACGCCTGGTAGTGCCGCAACGGGCGATAATGCAGAGCGCTCGTGTCGGCGTAGAGGTTCGGATGCTTGCGGATCAGCACGCAACACTCGGTCTCCCAGGGGTGTCCCATGTGCGAGATGATCATGCGCAGGTCGGGACAGGCGACGGCAATGTCCTCGAGCAGGATCGGGTTGCTGTACTTGAGCGGCCCGTTCCGCACGAACGATGTTCCCTGGTGCCAGTTGATCGGGATGCCAAGCTGCTCGGCCTTCTTGAACAGTGGCAGGTGTTTGGGATCTTGGGGATCGAAGTTCTGATAGATCGGCCCGAGCTTCAGGCCGCGCAGGCCAAGGTGCTCGACGCAGTACGACAATTGCTCGACGCAGGCCGGGTCGTTGGGGTCGACCGAACACCAGCCGGCGAAGCGGTCGGCATGCTGGCGGACGAACGCGGCGACCGCTTCCTGCGAGCCACGGATGCCGGTGAACGGTGCCTGGATGGCGAAGACGATCACCTTGTCGCAGCCCTTCGTCGCTTCGAGAAGCTGCTCCGGGCGGCTGTCGAAGTTGTTTTTCCAGCCCGCATCGTCGACGGCACAGTGGACGTCAGGCGACAGGCGCATCTTCGCCCGCTTGGCGGCCCAGGAGGCCTCGACGAAGTCCTCCGAGAAGTGGTCGGGATACCAGAGTAAGTTCGTGTGGATGTCGACAAGCATATCAGGAAGCCGGTTCGAGGGTGAGGGTCGGCCCGTTGGCGTCTCCACCGTCCAGTGGGATGTAATGACAGCCACCGTCGGCCCACGGAGCGACCTGGTCGCCGTAGTGAGGGCTGCCGGGATGCCCGCTGGCGCCGGGGATACTCACCGCCCACAGTCCGCGGTGCGGGTCGGCGAGGTCGGCCACCATTCGGTAGCTGGCCCCCATCTGGGCGGTGTGGTCCGGCCCGGACGTCGTACTGCAGACGGTCGTGGTATCTCCCGAGGTGGACGGGCCGTTGCAGTTGAGTAGCTGGCCGAGGTCGCCGCGGCCGGACAGGAAGTGCTTCTGCACCAGGGTGTGCAGACGCCCCCACGCCCAGCCCCCCAGGTCCGGCCCCAGCTTCTGCGCCAGTTCATCGAGGACGGCGCGGAAGGTCGACCGCACTGCCTCGCGCCGGTCCGAACGCTCGTACCAACCAGCCTCGTCGCCGGCCAGCAGTGCCGTGGCCAGGCCCCCCGCGTTGACGGCGGCGAACTCGGCCACGTCGGGCGGCAGTCGCTCTCCCGTCACGGCTCGGCACCAACGCGGGAAGAAGACAGTAAACAGGGAAGCCGCCACCGAATCGGTGGTCATGCGATAGTCCCAGGCGCGGAGGAGGTCCACGGCACGGGCGACGCGCGGGTCGCTGTCGCCCGCGAGCAACTCGACCAGGTGCGGGACACACGCGGCCGCTCGCCCGGAGCGGACGTCGAGTTGCAGCCGGCGGCAGTCCTCCGGCGACCAGCGCGGCACGGTTTCGATCCGCTCGCGGATGCGGCGGGCGCGGTGGGCGCTCGACCACGTCCCCGACAGCGGCCACGGATAGTCGTCTCCCGCGAGCCGGTTATTGGCCGTCACGACAAAGCCTCTTTTCGGATCGCTCTGCTGCGGCATGCCCTCGAAGGGGATCACCCCGACCCACTGGTGCTTTGGGTCCCAACCGGGACGGTAGCCGCGCTCGGCCACGGCGCGGAGCGGAATGCGGCCGACGCACTGGTGCCCGATGTGCCCCTCCCCATCGGCGAACACGAGGTTCCACGTCGGCACGACCCAGGGGACCGTCGCCAGGCGGAGTTCGTCCGTCGAACGCGCCCGATTCATCTCCACCATCGCCGTCAGCCAGCCGCACGGCTCCGCGCCCTGCCAGCGGAGCGCGACGGGGCCCTGGCCGCGCGCTGGGCCGGGCAGCACGTCGTCGACGAGCGGACCGTTGCGCGAGAAGCGGACCGTCTTGACGACGGGCTCCGCGCCCCTGACCCGGATCAATTCCCGCCGCTCGCGGGCGGGCTCCCACTGCCCGTCGTAGAGGAAGCAGCCCGGGTGCTGCGGATCGGTTTTCTCCATGTACAGGTCGCGCAGGGAGCAGATGTTGTTGGTGACGCCCCAGGCGACGCGCTCGTTGCGGCCGATCATGATCCCCGGCACCCCCGCGTAGGCGATGCCGGCCACGTTGAACGATCCGCCGCGCAGGTGGACCTCGTGCCAGATCGAAACGGCGCCGAAGGGGACGTGCGGGTCGCTGGCGACGATCGGCTGGCCGGTGGTGGTGCGGCTCGCCGCCAGCACCCAATTGTTGCTGCCGTGGCCCTCGTCAGCGCCACCCTGCTCCCCTGGCTTCGTCCCTCTCACCGGGCGGGTGGGTAACGGGTAGGAGTCTGGCGGTAGGATGGACTCGTCGTCGGCCTCGCCCTGCAGGAAGGCGTGATAGAGCGACCCGTCGCCAAGGGCGCGTTTCACCAGCTCCGGGATGGCGAGGACGGGAAAACGGCCCGTCAGATACCAGCGGAACTCGCCGGCAATCGCCAGACAATCGACCGGCGACCACGACTCTGGCCGGTAGTCAAGAAGATCGAACTCGATCGGCGGGTGATCGCGACTGGCCGCGATGACGGCGTTGACCCCGGCCGAGTACGCCGCCACGAGAGCGCGGGCCCCATCCGGCGTGCTGTCCCACTCCATCGCAGCGATCTGCAACAGACCGAGTGTGCGATAGAGCAAATCCGATTCCACTCCCTCGGGGCCGAGCACCTCGGCGAGGCGGCCGCTGGCCTTGCGGCGCGTCCAGTCGAGCTGGAAGAGCCGGTCCTGGGCCGTGGCGTAGCCGAACCCGAAGAACAGGTCGGCATCGTCCTCGGCCTCGACGTGCGGGATGCCCCAGGCGTCGCGGCGGATGCGCACGGGGCCGCGGAGGCCCTGGACGGGCGTGCTGCCCGAGGCCGCAGGTACACGGCGCTGGCATTCCTCTGCCCACCAGCGGTCGAACTGCTCTCGCGACCAGCCGGTTCGGACACACACAGAATCGATCGTCTCCCCGGTCCCGAGGCCGGCCAGGATCTTTTTGCTGCTGAGGTTCAAGTGGCTGTCCTTTCATGCGCGGCGAGGGCCGGGCGCTGGAATCACTTCCCTCCTCCCTTACGGGACCGCGGAAAGGGAGTCAACAAGAAACCGGCCCCGCACCGCCGGCTCCCAGAAACCAGGCCTTCCAGCTTCCGCTCCCTGGGATGGCTTGCCGGACCCGTCCCTTGGTATACTTCCAGGAGAAACTGGAGGGCCGGCGCATGGCCGAGACAACGATCACCCTTTCGGAAACTACCCTCGCCCGCCTGCAGGAGCTGGCTCGTTGGGCGGGGGTATCCCTCAGCGAAGCCCTGGATCGAGCCGTCAAGGATCAGTACGACAAGAACTTCTGGGATGCCGTCAACGCTGGCTACGCGACCCTCCGAGCCGACCCCGTGGCGTGGGCGGAAGTCGAGGCCGAGCGAAAACTGTGGGACAACACCCTCATGGATAGGCTTGACCCCTCCGAGCGTTGGGCTGAGAACGGAGACGTGTTGCCGCCGGCCGAGCAGGAACGCACTTCATGAGCAGCGCTTCATCGCCTCAACGCGGCGAAGTCTGGCTCGCCGACCTCGACCCCACCTTCGGGCACGAACAGGGCGGACGCCGGCCGGTGTTAGTCGTCTCGGTCGATTCCTTCAACGCCGGGCTGTCCGGCCTGGTGGTTGTGCTGCCTATCACGTCGCGCATTCGCCCGGTGCCCTTGCACATCCCCGTCGACCCGCCCGAGGGTAGTGCGTCGCGTTCACCGAATCACCTCGCCAAGAATCCGCAACACCCGCACCGGCTCCCCCGGAAAAGCACCCCCTTGCAGCGAGACGACGACGGCGGTAGAATGACGTTGTGTGATCGGAAACGATGACACAGACCTCTGCGGTGTTCGTGACCGAGGCGATCCTTTTGACGAACCGATGGAGTACCCGCGGGGAGCCAATAATGAGTCTGGCGCTTGCAAGCCCACCTTCGTAGTGGGATCCGAACCGCGGACCTGAGGCGCCCACCGTACATTGCGGGTTCTCAAAAGCGCCCCACACGGCACAGGTGGAGGTTTTTTCGTTCCTCTCTCCCGTGGGGCAGACTTCCAGCCTGCCGCGAGAAGGCAGGCTGGAAGCCTGCCCCACGAGTTGGCACGTCATCCCTTGGGCCGGAACAGCGGCGAGCGGTGGATGCCGAGCCGGTCCAGCCAGTACAACCCCAGCGTCCCCAATGTTCCCAGGCCGTAGCGCACACTGCGGCGAAAATTGATACTGCTCGCCTCCTTGAAGTAGCGCACCGGGACCGGCACATCGCCCAGGCGGAAGCCGAGTCGGACCGCCTGCACCAGGAACTGCGTGTCGAAGACGAAGTCGTCGGAGTTCTTCTCGAAGGGAATGCGCTCCAGCACCTCGCGGCGGTAGACACGGAAGCCGCTGTGGAAATCGCCGAGGTTCTGGCCCAGGGCGAGGTTCTCCACCGCCGTCAGGAAGCGGTTGGCGAGGTACTTCCACGCCGGCATGCCGCCGCGAAAGGCCTCGTCGCGCGAACGGATGCGGCTGCCCAGCACCACGTCGCAGATGCCCAGCTCGATGAACCCCACCGCATGCGGGATCACCCGGCTGTCGTACTGGTAGTCGGGATGGATCATCACCACGACGTCGGCGCCACGCTCCAGGGCGTGCTGGTAACAGGTCTTCTGATTGCCGCCGTAACCGCGATTGTGCGGGTGGACGATCACCGTCAGGCCCATCGCCCGGGCGATCTCGACGGTGCGGTCCTTGCTGCCGTCGTCGACGAGGAGCACCTCATCGGCGCAGCCGGGCGGCATGTCGGCCAGCGTGGCCGCCAGCGTCTTCTCGGCGTTGTACGCCGGCATGACCGCGATCACGCGCTGCCTTCGCCGCGGCATCGCCGCGGCCGCGGGAGCGGTGATGCGTTCGACCGGAAAGACGTCCTGGCGCAGTGGCATGAAACACAAGCCCGAAGCGCGAGCAAGGGATAAAACACAAGCCCGAAGCGCCAGCGAGGGACACTGCCCCCCTCGCTGGCGCGTCGGGCTTGTGTGCCCCTCGCTGGCGCGTCGGGCTTGTGTGCTCCTCGCTGGCGCGTCGGGCTAAGAGTCGGTTTCGGGGGCGCCGTTGCGGTTGTCGCGACGGTGTTCCGGGACGGCGCCCAGTTCCGTGCCGCCGTCGCCGGGCGACCAGCCCTCCAGGACGCCCGTGTGAACGTTGTGCGGCACGGTGCCGTGGGCCAGCAGCAGGTCGCGCAGTTCCGCCCCGTCCATCGTCTCCTTTTCGATCAGCCGGCGCGCGACCGCTTCCAGCGCTGCCCGCCGTTTCACGAGCAACTCGCGCACCTCATCGGTCGCACGCTCGATGATGCTGCGCGACTCGACATCGATCTCGCGCGCCGTCTGCTCGCTGTAATCGCCGGTGTCGCGCAGGCCGTTGCCGAGGAAGCCGGGACCGCCGTTGTCGTGGAAGTAGATGCGCCCCAGGCGGCTCATGCCAAACTCGGTCACCATCCGCCGGGCGATGTTGTTCGCCTTCTCCAGATCGCTCGTCGCCCCGGTCGAGATCTCGTTGTCAAAGATGATCTCCTCGGCAAGGGTGCCGCCCAGGCAGATGCGGATCTGGCTCTCCAGTTGCGTCCGCGTCATCAGGTGGCGATCCTCGTCGGGCCGGCTGAGGACGTAGCCGCCGACCCCAACGCCGCGCGGGATGATCGAGATCTTGTGGACCGGATCGGTGTTCGGCAGCGAGCAGGCGACGAGAGCGTGGCCGGCCTCGTGGAAGGCGACGCGCTGTTTCTCCTCGGGCAGCATGATGCGGCTCTTGCGCTCCAGGCCGACGGCCGCTCGCTCGATGGCCTCGTTGAACTCGGCCATCGTGACGCACTCCCGGCCGGCCCGCGCCGCCATCAGCGCCGCCTCGTTGACCAGGTTCGCCAGGTCGGCCCCGACCGAGCCAGGCGTCAGGTTGGCGACGTGACGCAGGTTGACGTCGGGCCCCATGCGGACGTGGCGAACGTGGACCTTCAGGATCGCCTCGCGGCCATTGACGTCGGGCCGGTCAACCACGACGGTGCGATCGAAGCGGCCCGGCCGCAGCAGTGCCACGTCGAGCGTCTCGGGCCGGTTGGTGGCGCCCATGATGATGACGCCGCGGTTGGAGTCGAAGCCGTCCATCTCGACGAGCAGCTGGTTGAGCGTCTGCTCGCGCTCGTCATGACTGCCGGGCAGGTTGCCGGCTCGCGACTTGCCCAGGGCGTCCAGTTCGTCGATAAAAATGATCGCCGGCGCCCGGGCATCGGCCTGGCCGAACAGGTCGCGGACCCGTGCGGCGCCGACGCCGACGAACATCTCGACAAAGTCGGAGCCTGACAGCGAGAAGAAGGGCACCTCGGCCTCGCCGGCGACCGCCTTGGCCAGCAGTGTCTTGCCGGTGCCGGGCGGGCCGACCAGAAGCACGCCCTTGGGGATGCGGCCGCCCAGCGCCTGGTACTTCTCGGGTCGCTTCAGGAAGTCGACCACCTCGCGCAACTCGGCGACGGCTTCGTCGATGCCGGCGACGTCGTCGAAGGTGATGCCGACGTCCTGCTGGGCGTAGAGCTTGGCGCGGCTGCGGCCGAACGTCAGCGGCCCCCCCCCGCCGGACATCCAGCGCACCATCAGCAGCAGAGCGACGCCCAGCGCGACGAAGAAGATGATGATGAACAGGAAATTGGTGACGCCCTTGAAGGCGGACTCCTCTTCCGCGCCCTGGTAGCTGGCGCCGACGACCGACTTGAGCTGGGCGTGCAGTCCCTGATCGTTCTCCAGGCCAAGGCGCTGCGTGCGGAAGTTGATGGTGTTCTTGCGCGGGGCGTTCTTGTCGCCGTCAGACACGGGGTCGTTGAAGGTGATCTTGCCCTTGATGTCGTGCTCATTGACGTGGACGTCCGACACGAGGAGGGCGGGGTTGTCCTTGGCCGCCGAGAGGATCTCGACCAACTCGCCGTACTTGAGCGTCTGCGTCGCCGGCTCGCGGTTCATCAGCCAGTAGGCGAGCGCGAAGACCAAGAGTAGCAGCAGGGCCCCGAGCCCGTTGCTGGCCCAGAGGCGTCGGGAATTCTTGCCTTTCTTTTCCACTCCGTGAATCTCCCGGAGGACTGACCACACAAGAGGGACAGACCTCCGCCCCGGAGCCGCTCTGTCCCGCAGGGCCCTCTCCTTATCACTGTAGACCAACTGCGCAGCCCGGTCAACGTGCCGGCCGAGCCCCCCGTCGATCAATCGCTTGCCTGCTTGACAGGAGGGGCGGAGCGGCTAGGATGAGCGCGTCGACGGCTCGGGGAAGCAGAACCGAAAGATGGGAGGACGATCATGCGCGACGTCACCCTGGAACAGGAAGAACTCACGGAAGAGAGTATCGCGACGACAGAAGAAGTGCAGCCGCCAGAAGAGAATGTGCTTGGGGAGGAATGGCCCGCAGAGCGACCCTCGGAGCGAATTATGGGAGCCCAAGCGAGCCAAGTGGCTCTGGCCTTGATGGCCTTCGTACAGCAACATGTGAGCGAGCGGAAACTGGGCAAGGTATTCGGCCCTGACGGCGGCTACCAGCTGCCGACGGAGGCCGGCAAAGTACGCTATCCGGATGGCTCGTTCATTGCCCGGGGACGGCTTCCGGATGAGCGCACTCCCTCGGGCCATCTCCTCTTGCCCCCAGACCTGGCCGTCGAGGTCGTCTCTCCCCACAACAGCGCCTACGAGGTCGAGGAGAAGCGCGTCGTTTACCTGAAGGCGGGCGTGCGCCTGCTCTGGATCGTCTACCCGCCGACGCGGACGGTCTTCGTCTTCCGAGCTTCCGGGTCGGTGGCGGTGCTGGGCGAGGCAGACACGCTCACCGGCGAGGATGTGCTGCCGGACTTCACCTGTCCCATCGCCCGCTTCTTCGAGGACCTGTAATGTGGGACAAGTTTCCAACTTGTCCGCCTGAATCGGACAAGTTGGAAACTTGTCCCACAAGGGGGAACCGCTGATGCCGAGCGAACGATCGCCGACGTGGTGCGTCCTGTGCCTCCTTCTTTCCTTCCTGGGTACAACCGCACAGGCTCAGGAGTACGATCGCCTCAAGGTCGGCGTGCAACCCGACGGCTGCATCGTCGTGCCGACCAACCAGGTCCTCAATCCCGCCGGCAAGCAAATCGCCTTCCCCGGCCGGCCGGTCGACCTCGCCTTCGCCGACGGCGGCAAGACCGTCGTCGTCAAGAACCTGCGCGACCTGGTCTTCCTCGACGCCGCCACCGGCGAGGTCAAGCAGAGCCTCCTTCTGCCGCGTGAGAAGGACCGGTCGCGGTCCGGCTTCAGCGTCATCGGGCTGGCCGTGGTCGGCGACCGCGTCTACGCCAGTGACGCGGACGCGCAAGTGCGCGTCGCCCGCCGGCAGAAGGACGGCACCTACGCCTGGGAAGACGGCATCGCGATCCTCAAGCCGGCAAAGGTGAAGGGGTTGCCGCATCCTGCCGGCCTCGTCCCCCTCTCCGACACGGAGCTGCTGGTCACCGCCACGCGCAACAACAGCGTGCAGCGCATCGACCTCACCACCGGCAAGGTAGTCGAGGAGATCGCGGTCGGCGTCGCTCCGTACACCGTCTGCGTGCTCAGCCCGGAGAAGGTGTACGTCAGCAACTGGGGCGGCGACCCGCCGCGCGACGGCGATCCGCAGGGCGATAGTTCCGGCACGCCCGTCCGCATCGACCCGCGCACCGGCGTCGCCAACCACGGCAGCGTCGCCGTCCTCGTCAAGGACGGCGAGAAGTGGAAGCAGAAGAAGACGATCGTCGTCGGCATTCATCCCAGCGGCATGACCGCCAGCCGCTCGCGCGGCCTGGTCTACGTCGCCAACGCCAACAGCGATACCGTCTCGGTCATCGACACGACCAAAGACGAGGTAATCGAGACGATTCGCTGCCGTCCCGAGAAGCGCCTGCCGTTCGGCAGCGGCTGCAACGCGGTCGCTCTGGGCCCCAACGGCGGGACTCTCTATGTCGCCAACGGGACGAACAACTGCATCGCCGTCGTCCGCCTCGGCGAGGGCTCGACGGAGGGGTGTGCCATGCTTTCGCCGCGAAAGCATGCCACCCGCCGCCGGCCGAAGCAAAGCGAGCTGGCAGGGCTCATCCCGACCGGCTGGTATCCCGGGGCGATCCTCGTCGTACCCGACGGTAAGCGTCTGTTCGTCGCCAACGTCAAGGGCCACGGCTCGCTCGCCACGCCGAAAGATCGAATCAAGGAAAAGCAGAAGAACTCGCACGACCACCTCGGCACTGTCTCGGTCCTCGACGTTCCCGGCACGGAACAGCTCGCCCGCTACACGGCGGAGGTACACCGCAACAATCGGCTGGCGTACAGCCTGGCGGGGCTGGAGAAGGCGCGGCCGGACGCCAGGCCGGTGCCGGTGCCGCGCCGCCACGGGGAGCCGTCGCTGTTCAAGCACGTGCTTTACATCATCAAGGAGAACCGGACGTACGATCAGCTTTTCGGCGACATGAAGGAGGGTAAGGGGGATTCCAACCTGGTCCTGTTCGGCGAGCCGGTGACACCCAATCATCACGCCCTGGCGCGGCAGTTCACGCTGTTCGACAACTTCTACTGTTCCGGCGTGCTCAGCGCCGACGGCCATACTTGGGTCAACGAGGCCTATGTCAGCGACTACCTCGAGAAGTCATTCGGCGGCTTCACGCGCAGCTACCCCGACGACGGCAGTGATCCGCTCGCCCACGTGCCGACCGGCTTCTTGTGGGACAACGCGCTGTTGCACAAGAAGACCTTTTACAACTACGGCGAGTACGTCACGAACGCATTCACGCCCAAGAACGCCACCTGGTCCGACTTCTACAACGACTACAAGAATGGGACGCGCAAGGCGAAGGCAGTCGTGAAAGCCAACCTCAAGACACTAGAACCCTACACGCATCCTGAATATCCGTGGTTCCCGCTGGTGATGCCGGACGTCTACCGGGCGAAGCTCTTCCTCGACGATTTGCAGAAGTACGAGCAGAAGGGAACGTTTCCGAACCTGGTCTATCTGACGCTGCCGTGCGATCACACCAACGGCACCAAGGTGGGCTCGCCGACGCCGCGAGCGATGGTCGCCGATAACGATCTCGCCCTGGGGCAGATTGTCGAGGCGGTGTCGCGCAGCAAGTTCTGGGCGGACACGTGCATCTTCGTCGTCGAGGACGATCCGCAGAACGGCTTCGACCATGTCGATGCCCACCGCACCGTCGCCCTGGTCATCAGCCCGTACACGCGCCGCAAGCACGTCGACCACACCAATTACAACCAGACGAGCATGGTCAAGACGATCGAGTTGATCCTCGGCCTGCCGCCGATGAACCAGCTCGACCTGTCGGCGACGCCGATGCGAGCGTGCTTCCAGAACAAGCCGGACCTCACACCGTACAAGTGCCTGCCGAACCAGATCCGCCTCGACGAGATGAACGTCGATCTGCAGAAGCTGTCGGGGCGGGCGCTGCACTGGGCGAAGAAGTCGATGGAGCTGAACTTGGACGACGGCGACGCGGCCGACGAGGATACGCTGAACCGCATCATCTGGCACGCGACGCGTGGCTACAACACACCCTATCCCGCGGCGTTCGCCGGCAGGAAGCCCGACTGACGCATGGCGAGCGGGGGGCGTAAGCCCCCTGATACAATCATCAGGGGGCTTACGCCCCCCGCTCGCCGGGTTCTGCAACGGTTGTTACTTGCTGAAGTCGGGCATGCGGCCTTCGCAGACGTCCTTCTCCCACTCTTCCAGCAGCGGCCAGCTCACCAGACAGGTGCCGAAGTCCGCCATGTACTGATACTGTGTCAGACGGTCAATCGCCTTCTGAATGATGCGGTTGTCGCGGCGGAATACCGGGCCGTGGCTGGGCAGCAAAAACGCCGCGTCGTCGCGCAAGATGCGCTTCAGGGAGTTGATGAAGTTGGGGAGGTTGGAGCCGTGATGGGCGTCAATGACGCCGACGCAGCTATCCTTGTAGATGTTGTCGCCACAGAAGAGGAGATTGCCCATCTTGAAGCTAAGCTGACCCTCTGTGTGTCCCGGCGTGTGCCAGACCTGGAGCTTCAGGTCGCCGACCGGGATGACGTCCCCCTCGTGCAGTTTCTGATCGATCTTGCACGTCGGCATGGGGAAATGGAGATCCTGGGCCTTGATGGTGGCAAAGGTGAGCACTTCGTCGCCGGTCTCGATCGGGTCGACACTCATGGGGTGGGCGGCTACCTTGGTGCGGAGCAATTCCTTGGCCCGGCGCAGGCCCTGGATGTGGTCAACATCGGCATGGGTGGCGATCACCATCTTGCAGCTCGACAGGCTGAAGTCCATCTGCCGGATCAGTTCGACGATTTCGTCGACGCTGTCCTCGAAGCCGATGTCAATGAGCACAAACTCCTTGCCGCCATCGATGAGGTAGACGTTGACGCCCAGGCGCCGGCCGGCCTGGTAGTTCATCTCGATGACGTGAGGGAAGAGATATTTCCGTGGCAGCATGGCTGCGTCCGCTCCAGAGGTGACGGGGATCGCGACGTCGAAACCGCCCGTATCATAAGGAAGGCAGTGGGGCCGTTGCAAGCACCACCGTCCACGGCGCCAGCGCATCGGGTTGAATCGGGCCGCTGCGCCCGCGTAGGATGATCGTATCTGGCCGGCGGTGATTCAGCGCCCGCACGGCCGGTCGGCGCACCGTTGGAGAGAGCACCATGAGAAGGCGTGGCCTGTGGTCCGGCGTTCTGGCCCTGCTGGCGATGGCGACGGCGACACTAGGTCAGCAGAGTTCGGAAGCGCGCGACCGGGCGCTGGGCACCATCAAGCAACTCGGTGGACAGGTCGTCATCGACGAGAAGAGTCCGGGCCAGCCGATCCTCCGCGTCGACCTGAACGGCCCGCGCGTGACGGACTCCATCGTCGCCCACTTCCGCGTGCTCACCTTCTTGCGCACCCTCTTCCTGTGCCAGACGAAAGTGACCGACGCCGGGCTGGCGAACCTCCGCGAGCTGCGCGACCTCCGTGTGCTGTACCTGACGTACAGCTCGATCACCGACCGTGGTCTGGAGGCGCTGTCCGGGCTGGACAACCTCGAGGAACTGGGCCTCAGCTACACGGATATCAGCGACGAGGGCCTGCAGCGCCTGGCGAAGCTCCGGAACCTCCGCACCCTGGCGCTGAGCCATACGACCGTCTCGGATGCCGGCCTCGCCCACTTGAAGAACCTGAAGAAGCTCGAGGCCCTTTACCTCGACGGGACACTGATCACGAAGGAGGGGCTGGAACATCTCAAGGACCTACCGCTGCAAACGCTGAGCTACCGCGACACAAAGGCGGCTGTCGGCGGCGTCGACGGCTTCCGCAAGCGGCCCGGCTCGCGCTGACAGCCCCTCACGAGTGATACGGCCGTCAAACTTCTCCTTGCCGCCGTCGACCGCCGACAGCAGGAAGGGACGACGCTGGAGCGGCGGTCCGTGCCGGCCG
This sequence comes from Planctomycetota bacterium, assembly GCA_016177925.1. Lineage (GTDB taxonomy): Bacteria > Planctomycetota > Planctomycetia > Gemmatales > Gemmataceae > JACOUH01. Next base: position 16,120 of record JACOUH010000033.1, read on the forward strand.
ATGAATGCACCCTGGGCCCTCAACGAAGTAGAAGGAAGACGTGTCATGTTCGACGAGTTCGAGCGCCTGTGCGAGACGAAGTCGCTGTTCTGCTTGCTCGGCCACTACGCCGACCGGGGGGCCAAGGACCGCGAGACCTGGCAGGACCGCGTCATGAGCCTCGATGGCATCGCGCCGAAGGAATTGAGCCGGCTGCACGGGGAACTAATCGCTTACGGCTGGGTCGAGCAGAACACAGGAACGACGCCCGTGCTCAAACCGGGCGTGGCGGCATGCTGCTACCGAATCACCTCGGCCGGTTTGAAGACATTCAAGCTCGCAAAAAAACAGCAAGCCGGAATGCGCGAACTCGAAGAAGTTGCCGTCGAGTAAGCCGCACCCGTGGGGCAGGCTTCCAGCCTGCCTTTGCCTGGCAGGCTAGAAGCCTGCCTTTGCCTGGCAGGCTTCCAGCCTGCCTTTGCCTGGCAGGCTAGAAGCCTGCCTTTGCCTGGCAGGCTGGAAGCCTGCCCCACGCCCGTCACTTCGCGACGATCGCCGACAGCGCCGCGTCGATGGTCGGGAACTTGAACGGGTAGCCAAGGGTGAGCGGCACGCGCGGTAGGACGCGCTGGCCCGTCGCGACGACGTTCGCGACCTCGCCGAGGACGACCCGCAGGGCCAACCGCGGCGTCGGCAGGATGGCGGGACGGTGCAAGGCCCTGCCCAGTGCCTTGGAGAACACCTTGTTCGTTACCGGGTTGGGGGCGGTCCCGTTGAGTGGCCCGTTGGCCCGGTCATTGTCCAGCGCCAGCAGGAACAGCCCGACGATGTCGTCGTGATGAATCCAGCTCATCCATTGCCGGCCCGAGCCCACTTTCCCGCCGACGAACAGTTTGAACGGCGTCAGCATTTTCGCCAGGGCGCCGCCCTGCTTGTCCAGCACGATGCCGACGCGCACCAGGGCGACGCGCACACCGTCTTTCTTCGCCTCCAGGGCCGCTTTTTCCCAGTCGACGCAGAGGACGGCGAGGAAGTCGGATCCGGGGGCGCTGTCCTCGCTGAGTTCCTCGTCGCCGTGCGGGCCGTAGTAGCCGATCGCCGAGGCGTTGACGAGGACCTTCGGTTCCCCGCTGGCGCGGCGCGGGTTCTTCCCCAGGGCGCGCACGACATTCTCCGTGCCGCGCAGCCGGCTGTCACGCAGCAGTTCTTTGAACTTCGTGTTCCAGCGGCGGGCGAAGACATTCTCACCGGCAAGGTTGATGACGGCGTCGCAGCGGTCGACCGCGTCCATCCAGAGCCCCCTGATCGTCGGGTCGCCCTCGACGACCTCGACGTCCTGTCCGAAGCGGTCACGCGCCGCGGGCGGTCGGCGCGTCAGCACCATCACCTCGTTCCCGCCGTCGAGGAGACGGCGGACCAGCCGCGTGCCGATCAAGCCGGTGCCACCGGTGACGAAGACGCGCATGGAGTCCTCCGCGAATGGTCGATCCTATTGATAGGCGCAGGCGCCGCTCCCTGCCAGTAACCGAGCGCGGGCCACGTCGTTAACCCCCTCTCTTCATAGCCCCTCTCCCCCGAAGCGGGGACGAGGGGAGCAAGGCGATCCTTCAGCGGCGTGAGACCGGCTGCTTCAACCAGGCCTCGATCTGGCGCCGCTGTTCCGGGCTGAGGCGTCGCTGCGGCCGGGCGGCGAGACGGTCGAGGCGCTGGGCCTCCAGCGCTTCCTGGTGCCCCTTGGCGGCCTGGCCGGTCGCGAACAGCATCTTCGCCAGGGAAAAGTGCGTCCGCGCGGCCGCCGGGTCGAGCCGGACGAGTTCCTGCAGGGACTCGATCGCTTGCCCGTATTCTTTCCGACTACTGGGTGCCGTGCGCATGTCGCGAGCAAACACGTCCCAGTGCAGCGAGACCAGCATAAAGTATCCCTCGCGGCCATCGGGGTCACGCTTCTGGGCTTGCAGGGCGGCACGGATCGCTTCCCGGGCATACCGCTGGCGACCCTCCGGCTTGATGTAACTGCGCGGGTGCCGATCTCGCGCCGGCAGCATCCACATCTCGCCGAACCAGTGGGCAAGCTGGCACCAACGATGGGCATCTTCCTGGTCCTCGTCAACGGCCTTGCCGAGTGGCTTGAGGACGCGGTCCCACAGGAACAGGGGGGGGTTGGAAATTTCGGGGAAGCCCTTCGCCGCCTGCTCGCGGTAGACACGGGCATAAGAGAAGGCCTTCCAGGCCAGGCTGGCGCTGGAGCTGACAGGGAGGAAGACGTAGGCGAAATAGCCCATTGCCACGCCGGCCGCGACCGGCAACGGGAAGGCGCGGCCGGGCAGGCCGTCGGCCCCGACGCGGCGCGGTGGCAAGTGCAGGGCGCCGAGGGCCAGCCCGACGCACAGCCACAGCGGCTGGGCGACGCTGGGGAACGAGATGCTGCCCGCAACCGCAAGATGCAGGAGCAGCGCCGCGACCCCGACAGCCAGGGCCGATGCCATCGCCCGGCGCGTCCAGGGCACGCCCTCGAACAAGGCAAACGCCGCGAACCAGAGGACCGAGCGGCCCCCCGCCACGAGCGCCCGCAGGTTCACCTCCTGCGCCGAGGGCGCAGCGAGCGGCAGCAGCAACTCGTCGGCCGACCGACTCGCCTCGCGCAGGAAATAACCGAACGACAGGCCGGCCATCCCGCCGATGTAGAACTCCCAGCGTGTCGGTCCCACCGGGGAGGGCGAGGCTCCCGCCGAGCCTTGCGCACGCGGCCCGGCGGGAGCCTCGCCCTCCCCGGCGGCCGGCCGGCGGGTCAGAACCAGGTAAAAGAATGCGCCCAGTGCCAGGAGCACGGCGGCGAGGGCAAAGACACCATAGGAGGCCCACAGCTCCAGCACGAAGTTGTGCGGTTCGGCGACGTCTTCTGCGGCGGTGTCTCCCGCGTACTGCGGGAAGAGGCGGCCGAAGTTACCCGCGCCGACGCCGAGCCAGGGGTGGTCGTCGATCATCGCCCGGGTGGCGGACCAGGTGTCGCGGAGGTTTGCCGTCGCTCCGAGGGCATGCGTCGTCCACAGGGCGGCGCCAACGAGAAGGACGCACCCCGCGGTCAGCAGCGACGCGGGGCCGGCCCCCTGCCGGCGCCAGCACAGCCACGCGGCGACGGCCAAGGCTGGCAGCAGCAGAACGAGATAGCCCGCGAAACTCCTGGCATCGGCGAAGGTACTGGTGGAACGCTCGTTGATTTCCAGCCGGCGGGCGACCTCATCGGCGCGGACGAGGTCCTCCGCCTCCCGGTCGGCGCGGCGCTGCTCGCGAAGAAGCACGCCGGCAGGGCCCACGGCAAGGAGCGCGAGATGCTGTTGGTCGGCGGGGCGCTCCAGCTCGGCGCGCAACTGGTCGCGCTTGGCCGGCAGTTCCACGGCGGACTGGTAGAGAGCGTAGGCTGACAGGATAACCGCAGTGGCGAGGAACGCGGACAGCAAGCCGCGCCGATCCTGGTCGGTCACCGCCAGCTGGCGCATCAGGAACAGGGCCAGGAACAGGACCAGCCACTCCCAGGCGATCAACTGGGCGGGGTGCTTGTAGCGCGCGACCGAGGCGGCGCCGACAAAGACCAGGACGACGGCAGCGAGGAGCCCTGCCTCGACGAACCCGCCGTACCACGCCCCCCGCCGCGACCACGCTCGCCAGGCCGCCCAGCCAACCGCGGCGACCATCCAGAGAAGCGTAAGGACGAGGTTGGAGGTATCCGTCAGCGGTGCCAGGATGCCGGGGTCCTCGCCGAGCACAAACGGGCGGGCGACGATCAGCGCCGTCAGCAGTCCGAGCAGATAGCGCCGCAGCAGCTCCGGTCCGGCGGCCGGTGCGGGCCCCGGGACGGGGGTCGCTGCCGTGTTCTCCTGTCTGCGCTTCTTTCTGGACACAAGCGATCCCTTTCCAGCGGTCGGCGATTGGGAGTTGCTCTCTGATAGAGTAAGAAGCCATCCCCTCACCCCCAACCCCTCTCCCCCCAGGGGAGAGGGGAGAAAGATGCGGCACCACTACGGGCAAGCGTCGCGCAGGCGGCTGCGATAGCAATCGCGCGCCTGTTGCAAGAAGGCGTGGACCTCGGGCAGGCGATAGTCGGCATAGGTCCACGGCCACGGTTCCCAGACGCCGCCGTGATAGCGCAGCGTCACCTCGGCGAAGATGCCGTCGCGCAGATAGACGCGGTGCGCCTGATCCTTGGTCGTCGCGAGGAGGAACTTGCCCAGCGCCAGCAGTCCGGGGTCGAGGTTGAGGGGCCGCTCGTCGGGGAAGGCGCGCGTCGCGGCAAGGTCCTTCTCGAGGGCGTTGGTGCGGAGCTTGATGTCGGGCAGACAGTCGGGCGTGACGAGGCGCTCGAAGGCGAGGAACTGCTTGCGCAGGTCCGTCCCCATCGTCGCCTCGTAGTAGTTCGTCTGGTTGAAGAGGAAGGGTTCGCTCGCCAACCGGCACGACCGGACGAGGCTCAGCCACGGGACGTTCAGACGGTGAAAGGTCGCGCTCAGAGCCCGCCGCGTCGGGGTAGGCGGGGCACTCTTGCCCCGCTCTTCCAAACAGCGGGGCAAGAGTGCCCCGCCTACCCCGATGCGGCGGGCTCCGTAGGATTCACTTCTTCGGACTGATGCGAACGTGCAGCGGAGCCGCCCACGCCTTGTGGTCGGCGTTGTACTGCAGGTATGCCTGGCTCGCCGGCCCGCGATAGTCGCCCGGCACGCGGCAGAGCAGATCGACCGGCACTTCGACCTTCTGACGCGGAGCCAGCCCGCGCCAGGACAGCACCAACTCGCGGCCGCGCACCTCCAACGACCCGACCTGCGCACGGCCAGTGTCTTTCGACAGGCGCTTGTCGGGCAGACTCAGGCCCGCCGGCAGACCGACCACCGCGACCGCCACGCTCTGCCCGCTGGCGGCGGTGTTTTCCAGCCGCACCGTTAGCCGCACGCGCTGTCCCTCCACCGCCTGCGTGCGGTCCAGCGACGTGCTCAGGCGCACCGGACAGGCCTCGTCGTGGACCGGCTCGAGCGACCGATACGCCCACGACAGCGTCGCCGGCAGGCGATTCTTGCCGGTGATGTCGATGCGGACGCGGTTGGCGCCCGGCTTCAGGACCTTCTCCGGCTCGGGCAGTGTCAGCACCAGCGGCCCCGTGGCGCCGGCTTTGAACGCCAATCGCGCCACTCGTTGACCCTCCACCGAGAGCAACAACTCGCCATCTTCCGTCACCCGCGACACCCCCCGCGAGTGGGACGCCAGCGCCTTGAGGGCCAGGACGGTCGCCTGCGTCGAGCCAAAGGCGCCGAAACCGTCGCGCTGCCGGTCGAGCCAGCGCACCGCCCGCTCGACCGGGGCGCGGAACCGCACGGCGTCGGCCCGCTGCCAGCCGAGTACCGCCAGGGCCGTCGTCTCGATCTGCAGGTCGCGACCGCGCGAGCCCGTCACACTCGTCTGCTCAGCGTCGAGGTGCCCGTCCTCCTTCTGGACCGCGACGATCTTTTGTAGCAGCAATACCGCCTCGGCCATCCGGTGCCGGCTCCTCAGACTGTTGGCGACCAGGGCGAGGAAATACGGGTCCTTCGAGGTCTTGGCTCGCACAGCGAGGGCATCCAACTCGCGGGTGACGTTGTCTCCGCCACTTTCCGTCAGCGCCCAGACGATGTATGCGTCGCCGACGTGAGCCGGCGGGCCGTCGGGACTGTCCAGCCCCTTCGCGTCGCGCACGAACCCGCCCGCCCCTCTGTCGCGGGAGGGCACCGAGCTGGCGTAGGTGCCCCGATCGCGGCGCGACAGCAGGAAGGTGCGCGTCCGTTCGAGCAGGGCGCGGTCGACTTCCTGGAAGCGGGCCAGGTTGCGGAACTGCATCAGGCCATAGGCGGTCAACTCCTCGTGCGGCGCAGTGGTGCCGCCGAACCACTCGAAGCCACCCTTCCCCTGCCGCGCCGGGTCGATACACTCGAACGAGGTCATCGCCCGGTAGCTGCCGGCGAGGAGTTCGCGGCTCTCCTTTTCCAGCTCGGGCCGCAGTTCTTTTGCTTCTTTGAGCTGGTCGAGCAGCAGCACGTTGGAGTGGCTCGCCGTCACGACTTGCTCGAAGTTGCCGGCTGGCTGGCGCAGCAGAGCGTCAAGGCCCTTCTGCACGTCAGCCAGTGCCGAGGGGAAGACCTCGACACGGAAATCGAGTGTCCCCTTGACCCACTCGCGCGGCAGGACGACCGTGTGCTCGGCCCTGCCCTCCAACAGGTCGCTGCGTGACTGCGCGATGGGGAAGCCCTCCGGCACCACACGGATGTTGCGCCGCACCACCTCGACGGGCAGGTTCTGCCACCGGCCCTGGACCCGCAGCGTCGCGTCCCCCCGGTGCGTATCCGGAGTAAAGGGATACAAGATACCACTCGTCTCGCCGGCCTGCAACTTGAGCCGGCTCGTGGTCTTCGCCATGTCGTCTGCGGCCGGCTCCTTCGGGGTGGGCGACGTCTTCTTGCCTGGGTCGTGGAAGAAATCGACGTCGACGTCCTGCGCCTTGCCGGTGCGATTGACGACGTTCACCCGCACGTCGGCACGATCGCCGGCTGTCAGTTCGTCGGGAGCGAGCGGCTGGACCGACAGCGGCTTGCGCACCTCGAGTGTCCGCGTGGCGGCGGCGAGCCGGCCATCGAGCGTGTGGCCGAACATCGTTACCTGATACGTCGTCACGGCGTCGTTCAGGTTGAAGCCCAACTCGACCCGGCCGCCCGGCAACACGAGGGCCGGCTGCCAGCAGACGGTGTCGGTGAAGTCCGGCGAAGGAGCGGTTTCCTCCTCCTGGCGGAGGTGCCGATACTCCCGCGCGAAGCGAGCGGCTCCATCGCCAAGAGGCTGGCCCATTGGACCATTGCCCTTGCCAAGTTCAAGGAGCGGTCTGCCGCTCCGGCCCTCCTTGCCAACCAGCGAATCGATGCGTTTCAGCTCCTCGCCGGCATCCTTTTCTGCCTCGCCAGCATATGTCCGGACGCCACCCTGCCCGGCGCTGGCGGGCTTGTCTGCCTGTCCCTGGGCCCCCGCTGCCGAATTCTGGCGGCTCATGGCCTGGGGAACGGTCTGACCGCTGAAGCCGCCCCCTATCCCGGAGCCACCGAAACCGCCCTGTGGCGGGACTGACTCGGTCGAGGACGGTTTCTTGTCGTCGGGGCGTCTCAAACTGGCATGGGCCGGCTTGCGCGGAGACGGAGGGGGGACCATCTCCGGAACGGGAGGCTGCACCCCACCTGGCGGCGGCGGCACCGTGGGGGGAGGCACGTCCTGCGACGGACGAGGCAACTCGTCGACGTTTTTCTTTGCCTCGTTTTCGTCCTTTTTCTGGAAGCTGTCTTGTGTGGTCCGCAGCGCCCCGTCACTCGCTTCGCGCTCGACGCCTTCGGCGACCCGTTCCTCCTTGACTTCGGGCGCGGAGGGCGCCTGCTTCTCGCCCTCCTTCTTCCTGGGTTCCGCCTTTTCGGCCTTCTGCTGCGGAGCCAACGCCACAGGGCCCTCGACTTCCCCTTCTCGCGCCGGCTGGCTGGAGAACGCAACCGTCCCCAGGATGATCAGCAGACCGGCACAGACTGCCGCGGCAGAGAAGTGCGGGGCCGCCCGACCGGGCGGGCGCCCCAATCCGCGTCCCAGCAACACGGCAGCTGCGATGACCAGGAACAGCCCCACCAGCGGGAAGAGGGCGCGGACCGCTGTGACGAGTCCCTCATACGACGCCACCCGCGCCCTCAGCGCCAGGAAGTCGGGCGCCGTCCGGGCCTTGCGCTGCATCTCTTCCCGTTCGGCCTGGCGCGCGAGCAGTTGCTCGCGCTCGGACCGGAAGCGCTCGTGCAACTCCTGCCGGCCCAACTCGACCTTCTTGCCCAGGCCCGCCTGCTCGGCGAGCGGGTCCTTGTCGCGGTCGACGCGCGGCACTTCGACGGGGGCCAGCGCCAGCACGGGCTCGTCGCGCCCTTGCCGAGACTCACCCGGCGCGCGCTCGACAAAGCGCCGCCAGCCCTGCGTCCCCAGCAGCAGGTCGAGTACACGCTCGGCCGACCGGTTTGCAGTCAGCAGGAAGTCGGCGTTCTCCAGGTCCTCGGCGCCCTGCACTTCGCTCGTCAGGTAGAAGTGCGTCGGCATTGACCGTGCCGTCTGCTCGCCGGCCAGCGCCAGGGCGGCCCGGTCGACCACCGACACCATCCCGACCGACGAAATCAACTCCTGGTCCTCGCCGCGCGAGGTCAGTGTCAGCGTGGCATGCTGCCCCGGGACGTAGAAAGGCTTGTCGGCGGTCACGTCGAGGTTCAGCCGATCACGGTGCCGGCGGAAGACGAGGCGCTCGGCGCGCGGCTCCAGATGGACGCGCGTCCCGCCTGCCTCGACCTCCTCGAAGACGGTAACTCGGTAGACACCGCCAACCCCGTCCGCCGGCTTTAACCGGACCGTCTCCTCCTGCTCCGCCTTCGCCTCGACCCGCTTGTGATCGAACAGCCGGCCACGGCAATAAGCGGCCACCAGCAACTTGCGGTCCGCCCCGGCACTGCGGACGCGAACCTCGATCGGCTCGTGCGCCGTGGTCACCGGCGACGGCACACTCAGCGCGACTTTGCCCAGTTCCTTCGCCTCGAGCGTGTCCGCCACCTCGACACCGGCCGGGCTGTCAACCTTCAGCCGATAGACGTGGCCCCGGTGCGGGGTGAGCGTGAACATGCCAGCACCCTGGCCGGTGCCCGGGGCGCTGGCGTCGTGGAACGTCTCGACCCGCGCGACCTCGTCGCCGGTGTCGTCGAACAGCCGCCCCTTCAGTTCCGCCGGCCGGCCCTGCGGAGTGTGGACGTGGAAGTAGACGCGGTTGGGACCATCCGGAACAAGCGAGCCCCCCTCGGGGTAGAACTCCACCGCCAGCTTCTTCAGCACGACGGGCACAGGCCGGAAAATCGACTCGGACCGGTTGCCGTCGTGGAAAGCCACCTCCAGGCTGGCTCGGCCCGTGTCGATCTCGTCCGGCAGCTTGAAGCGAACGTGGACCTTACCGTTCTCATCGGTGCCCAGGCGCAGCGGGCCGCCGCGCCAACCGTCCGCGTCGAACGTCTTGCCATCGACCTTGACGGTGGCCGTCACCGGCCGGTGGGCGAAGGGGCTGCCGTCGGCGCGCGTGGCGCGGGAGATGGCGACGACCTCCTCGCCGGGGCCGTAGCTGCTGCGGGTGAAGTCCAGCTCCTCGAGGAGGCGCGGCTTCTGGAAGTAATGGACGAGGAACTTGCGACGCTGCGGCGTGAAGCGGTTTTGTTCTTCGCTGACCGTCAGGGTGTACTCGCCCGGCGGGCAGCCGGTCGGGATCTCCCACTCACCTCCCGCGAGGCCGCGCAGTGCCTCACCCGGCGTCCCCCTCTTTTGACTCTCTTCCCGCGTAGCGACAGGCGGCTCGCCGGTCGCCTGTTTCGCGACAGGCGAGCCCTCTGTCGTTACGCGGGGAGAGGCTAGGGTGAGGGGAGTGCCGAACGTGCTCCAGCCAAAGCGGAACGGCAGGCCGGTCTTGAAAGCAAAGACGTCGGCCGAATTGCGCAGTTCGGCTTGAGGGATCTCGATGAGAGCCTCCGGCGTGGACAGGGAGAAGTGCAGGGCGAGTTTCTCCTGGACCGGCGCCAGGCTGAATCGCTCCAGGGTCAGCGAGCGGAAGCGGACCGTTTCGCCGGGCTGGTAGATCGGCTTGTCGGTCGCCAGGTGCGTCAGATAGAGCGGGGGCGTCAGCTGGAACTCCTCGCGCAAACGGCTCCTGGCACCGTCTGCGTCCTTGGCCTCAACCTCCAGCATCACGCGGGCGTTCGGGCCGACGCGCAGGTTGGCCGGGAGCGTGAGGCGATAGCTGCCGTCGCTTTCCTTGTCCGTCTCCTCATAAAGGAGTTCGCCGCTGGCCTTGTCGTAGACGCGGGCGGTGAGACGCGCCGGAACCTCCTTGTTCTCGCCGGTGCGTGTCTCGATCCGGTAGTCGTTGGGCGTGCCGGACTGGAGCGTGCGCGGCCCGATGACGATAACGCTGCGCTCCTGCTGCCGCACCTTTTTCTCGAGATCCTGGGCCTTCGCGCTCTCCTCGTGGTCGAGTTGGGCCAGCCGCTCCGTGAGGGTGTCCCGGTCGCGGCGAGCGAGGATGTCGGCGGATTCGGAGCGATCGAGGTCGTGGCGGGCACTGAGGTAGTCCCAGCTGAACCAGCCGGGCACGCTCAGGGCCAGGAGCACAGCGGCGGCGCTGAGCCAGGCCCGCCACGCGAATCGCCGAGACCGCGCCCCCCTCACCCTCCCCTCTCCCCCCGGAGGAGAGGGGAGGGGGAGGGGGAGCTTCGGCCGCGCCGGGATGAGGAGGGGCGCGGGCTCGTCCTGCGCGGGAACAGATAAGGGGACCGGGGCGGCTTCCTGGGGAACGCGGAAGCAGACGGAGGGAAACTCCAGGCGTGCCGCCGCCGCCAGCAACTGCTGTTGTCCGCGTGCCTCACGCAAGGCGGCCTGGCAGTCGGCGCAGTGCTCCAGATGCAGGGCGAGAGCGCGGACCACGTCTTCGTCCAGCAGGTCGTAGACGTAGTCGAGCATCTGGGTCTGGTAGTGCGTACAGCGGTCCATGATCCACTCGTTTCAAGCCGCCTCCGGCCCGCAGACCGGAGGAGCCCGCCGCTTACGGCGGGTGGGCGGGTGACTCATCAGGGTTGCATCTCAGGGTTGAGCACCTTGCGCAGTTTTTGCAGGGCGCTGCGCATCTGTGTCTTGACCGTCCCTACAGGACGGCTGTGCAGTTCGGCAATCTGCTCGTAGGTCAGCTCACCGTTCTGCCGAAGAAGGAACACCTCCTTTTCCTCGGGCCTCAGGTGCATCAGGGCGTCGCGCAACTGTTGCAGCGATTCCTGCTCCTCGAGCGTTTGGGTCGGCGCGGCGGCGTCGACGGTCGGCATGACATCGCCTCCGAGCAGGGGCTTGACCCGCCGGCGCCAGGCGCTGCGCTGAAGGTCCTTGGCGGCATTCAGGCCAACGCGAAAGATCCAGGCGCGCAGGTTCTGAACCTCAGACAGACCTTCCTGGTTGCGCCAGCAACGCAGAAAGGCTTCCTGAGCCACGTCCTGGGCGTCCTCCTGGTTGCCGAGCATGAACCAAAGTGTGCTGACCAGCTCGTCGCGAAGGTCGTTGAACGCGCGCAGCAACTTCCCGGGGAGAAGTTCAGAGGGCGTCTCCGTTACCGGCGAGGCCAACGCACTCGCGGAAGGTTTACTCATACCGTCACCTACACGACGATCGTGCCGCAACGAGAGATTGCCGCTACTGAAAAAACGTCGCCGGCCGGAGTGCGTTGGCGGCCGGCTGTGAGGATTATTACCTCGGCAGGTAAGCTGCTCACACTAACCCGAAGCGTTAGCGAGGATCGACCTCGCTAACGCTTCGGGTTAGTGTGCGGAACTTCCATGCCGAGGTAATAAGATGGGCGTGCGGGCGGGGCGCGACTCCTCTTCAGCGTAGACATCGGGGGCGGGACGAACAAGCAGATTCCGGCGGCGGGCGGGCTCCACGCAAATTCTTCCCAAAAAACGGCGGGTTTCGCGCTTGACACCGTCCTTGCTGAGTTCGTAATATACCCCTGTGGTCAGGGACGAACTGCCACATCCCGTCTTTTTGGGGATTCCTTTCGCACCTGGATCGACATCGTACCAGGACGAAGTGCTTGAGCGGTGGGACGTCACGAGGACGTCTTTTCCTATCCGCATCGGTTTCTGCTGATTGAACCGGGCCTCCCTGAACGTCTAGGCGGGAGGAACAATCAACGCGAAACCGTTCTGCCCGCACCTACCCCTCCCCGGCTCCTGCCGAGGAGAGAACCTCTGACCTGGGGTCGAACCGATCCTTCCGCGTGGTCCCCCCTTTCGCGGGCGGGTCGTTGTGGACCGAACCTTCCGGGAGCGGTGTGTTGTCCCGAGCCCCCCTGGGACAGCCCCGCTCTCGGATGCTTTTTTGCGCCCTTCGCCGAGCGGCGGGGCGTCAGCCCGCCGGTCCGTCGAAGCACCGGCGGGCTGA
>JACOUH010000181.1 GCA_016177925.1 Planctomycetota bacterium
ACGGTCTGCTCACCGATCTCGATGCGCGCGGCCAGCTCGACGAGACGCTGGTCGTATGCCTGAGCGAACATGGGCGCACACCGAAGCTGAGCCACGGCAACGGCGGCGGCCGCGATCACTGGTCGCAGGTCTATAGTTGCTTGCTGGCGGGTGGCGGCGTGGCGCGCGGCCGGGTTGTCGGCAAGTCGGACAAGATCGCCGGCAGCGTGGCGGAGCGGCCCGTCTCACCAAAGGACATCCTGGCCACGATCTATCATCTGCTCGGGATCGACCCGGAGACGATGGTGAGCGATCGCACCGGCCGCCCGCTGCCGCTGGTCCCCGGCGCCAGCGTCGTTGGCGAAGTGCTCGCTTGATGAGTCCGACGCGCTACCAGCCCGAAGCGCCAGCGAGGGACGATGTCAACCCCTCGCTAGCGCTTCGGGCTGGTAGCGCGTCGGGCTAAGGGTTCCGACAACACTCCTCGTAAATGTGGCGGGCGGCGCGGCCGCTGATCTCGCCGACACGAAGCAACTCCGCCGCCATCCGCTCGACCGCCCGCCAGTTCACGTCTTGACCGAGCAGGTGCTCCGCCTTGGACAGCATCCGCCGCAACAGCCGCGATGCCTTGCGGACGTTGCCGGCACGCTGCAGCGCCAGACCCTCGGCGTAGTCACGGTCGCGGACGGCACCGTCCCAGGCGTAGTCGCCGCTGTGGCGTGCCTCGGCGGCGAGGCCGGCCAGTGCGATCAGCATCTCGCGCTCCAGCCAGTCCTCCGACGGGCGGAACACTGCCTTGCCGAACTCGCAGGTGCCGAGGAACTGCCGCGTTGGCAGCACCGAGACGCACGCCACCGGCCGCCCCAGCACCAGCGCCATCACGGCATGACCGGCCTCGTGAAACGCGGTCGCTTCGGCGGGAGAAAGTTCCATTAGCGCTCGCCCTTCTCCTTTCCCAGCACTCCCACGACCACCGGCAGCAGGGCGTCGGTGATCTCGCGGTGGCCACGTGGATTGGGATGACACTGGTCCGTCGTCCAGTCTCCCGGGTCGGCGCCCTCGGCGAGGCGCCGTGACCAGCGCTCATAATGATCCACCAGCGGAGTCTTCGTCTCGCGCGCGACCGCGCGGCAGACGCGGACGTACTTCTCCAGCCGCACAGTCGGATGCTCGCCTGTCCCAACGGGGCTGGCCTTCTTGCCCCAGCACGGCGGCGTCATCAGTATCGGCCGGACGCCCGCCTTGCGAAGCTCGGCAATCAGCTTGCGGAGGTTGTCGCCGTACTGTTCGGCGCTGAGCCGGCTGTCCTTCTGGCCGCGATCGACGAAGCTGTCGTTGGTCCCGTACATGACGACCACGACCTGCGGCTTCAGTGACAGCACGCTCTTGGCGAGACGATTGAGGGCCTGGTCGGTCCGCTCGCCGCCGATGCCGACGTTGGTCACGTCTGCCTCAATCTTCCGCTTGCGCAGTCCCTCCTGGAGCAAGGCGGAAAATGTCTCATCGGTCTTGACGCCGGGGCGGACACCGCGCGTGATCGAGTCGCCCAGCGTGACGACGCGCACCCGCGGTTGTTCCGCCGCCAGCGGTCCGACAAACGCCAGCAGCAACAGCACGCCCCCCCGTGTCATGTTTCTTCCCTCGTTGAAGACCGGCGGCATCCCCGGCGCACCGCCCGGCATAATTCTACCGGCTGTTGCGACGCGGCGAGGGGAATCGTCTATCTGGCCGGGGGGGACTCGGTTAGACTGACGGGAAGTTGGCCTCACTTCTCCTGCCAGGGACCGACTTCCGAGCCGCCGGAAGGAGCTACTCATGCCGCATTCTCTTCGACTGTCCGTGCTTCTGCTCGCGCTGCTCCTCGCTGTCCTGTGCCGACCCGTGGAAGCGCAACGACGGCCACGACCGCCCGTTCAGCCGCCACCGTCCGGCACCGATCCGGGGGACCTCGGCGGCATCACCCTCGTCCCCCAGAAAAGTCCCTTCGTCAGCCACCTCGACGCGGCCCGGCGTGCCATCGACGACAAGGACTGGCCCATCGCGACCACGCTGCTGCAGAAGGTCCTCGACCTGCCCGAGGACGCGCTGGTGCGACTGACGCCCAAGGGGCCGGGCGGCAAGGAGACGAAGTCCCTGACCAGCCTCCAGGCGGAGGCGAGCAGGATGGTGGGAGCGCTGCCTGCGGCGGGACGCGACTTCTACCAGAAGGAGTACGGGCCGAACGCTGCCGAGCTGCTCAGGCAGGCCCGCTTCTTCGAGAAGTCCGAGATGCTGGCCGAGGTGATGCGGCGCTACCTCCACACCGAGGCCGGAGCCGAGGCGGCCGAGCGCCTGGCGACGCACCACCTCGACTGCGGCCACTCCGTCCTGGCCGCCGCCTGCTTCGAGAAGCTCCTGCAACGCTCCGGGCCGGAGAAGTTCTCGGCGCTTGCTCTCTTCGAGGCGGCGCTCGCGTTCCGGCGCATCGGCGACCGCGCCCGGGAGGAACGGGTCTGGAAGCACCTCGAGGGCAAGGTGGGCAAGGACGGGCTGCAACTCGGTGATCGCACTTTCAAGATCGACGAACTACGAAAAGAGCTGGAGCGGCTGGGCAAGCCCGGCGTCCCTCCCGTGAGGCAAATCCGTCTTGAGTGACCTCGGAGTGACGGAGGAGGCTGGAACTCGGATAGCCGAACGCCAAAGCTCACCTGCCGGGGCCGCTGGAGTGACAGTGTACCCCGAGAAATCAGTATGCGGCCCCGGTCAGCTGCAGCGCATGGTTCGGCCTCAAATACACTCCAATTTGACCGACGCAGTGCCGCCCACCTTGCCTGCCACCACTGACCTGACCCCGCGCCAAGCCCGTATGCCGGCCCTGTCTGCTGCATGGATTTCTTCCACCCAGGCCGCTCACAACTCAAGCCACAATAGAAGGCCACGCTGGCTTTTTGGAGGCACCGCAGTGTAGAGGGCTTTTTCCAGGTGCTTAAACATGAGAATGCATCGCATCAACTCTTGCCCAATATCCTCTTCACAATGAAAAAGAAAACCTCGGTATTTGGTACTAATGGAACAGATCGGCAATCCCAAGGCTCCTTCTTCCCCTTTTGACGAATCACATAATTGTATGTTACAGGTCCCATACATTGATTCCCTTCTATCTCTATGTCTTCTACCTCGATCCAGGAAATGCTCTTTTTGGATCTCTTCCAGGCATTTTCACGGACCGTTACTTCAAGCCCATCTGGCCTGACCACCAAATCGCCGAACTCTATTGGCTCATTATTGTTCAAGCTTTGAACTGCTCTGGATAAAATGAGTGGATTACATTTTTCTCTGAGCTTTTGCCCAACTATATCAACTCCCTTTATCGTCGAATCAAATTCAATTCTCTTTCCAGAATATAAGTGAATGACAATTTGATGATCGTATCGAATTCCGTGTGTATAATTTACCGTTTCGGTATAACTTTTCACGTCTTCCCAACAAATATTTTCCGTCTTCTTATTCCGATGCAACAAGAGCCCGTTGGAATAGATGATTGTTTGCCAGGTTATCCTCCGAGTTGCCGTAATAATACCGGCAAGACACAAAACATCGAAGGGCAAGAATAGAATCAACAAAAACAAGATGGTAAACTCGTTAGTGTTAATAGCAGAAACAACCATCGCAACAGTTCCAAAACCGAGTAATGCCAGGAATACACTGAACACTATGATCGCAAGTATTATCTTTCGCGGATTAGAGCCAAAGGCGATCTGATATTGCCCTAGCTTATTGACGCTGTCTGAAGCTTCTGGTATTACGTTATCCATGACAATTTCTCTCGGCTATCGCATCGGAAAACCACCCGTTACCCAAGGCACCCGTGCTGCCCGGTAATACTCCCAGCGATTTTGCGTCGCGTCCGATCGACTGCGTTCACCTGCCGCGGCGGCTGGTGAGACGATGAACTCTGAAAAACCTCATGCCGCCGCGGTCAGGTGCAACGGCTGGTTCGGCTTTACTCGCCCTCGCCGGTCTACTCTTTCTTGCGCGATCCGCCACCCTTGATTAGGTAGTACAGGCCGACGATAAACAAGAGGCCCCCGAAGATCATGCCGCCTGTTTGACCCGCCGCGTAGGCACCTCCGCCTTGAGGCCCGCCTTTCATCAGCGAGTAGATCAACACGGCCCCTCCCCAGACAACACCGATTCCCCCGAAGATGCGATTCCGCATGTGGACCTCCATAGGTCGGGTAAGGAGGTGAGGTCACCCCCACCCCCTCCCCTAAGAACCGTACAGGCACCTTTCAACGCATACGGCTCAAGCATCGGGCAACGCCCTTGCGAAGTACGAACCGGCGCGGCTCCGCCGGCCGACGACACCCCTTACGGAGCGCGGTTGCCCCAATGGCCTTGGGGACAACCTGAGCGTTACCACGGCAGAGCCGGCTCCCGAGAGGACTTCGGTGGTGCAAGCCGCACCAGCAAAGGTCGTTGCGACCTCGCCGACAGTTCTGCTCTGCTTGCTACGCCGGTTGGCTGACGCCTCACGCCCGCCGACACCAGAGGGAAGTCTGCCCGCTTTCGCGTGGGGTGATGTCCCAACCCCTATCCGGCCCATTACAGACCGGCCTTTGCTTCCTCCCTCCTCCTTTACCCGCAGCCCCGTGGGCTCGTCTTACGACTCGCTTTCCTCGCGGGGAGGCTACGGCCTTACCACGTTCCGCCGGTGTCACGGTGCAGGTTAGGTCGCGCCTCTCCGCCGGTGGTGCATCGGCTGCGCCGGAGGAGTTCGGAGCCTCCGGACTTGACCACGTACCTTTTGGTCCAAGCGTGTCAGCATCTTACGCTTGGCATCACTTACGGCGTTTAACAGCGCTTCACGTCTGTTGACCATACCGCACGATCCTGGTTCCCAACCCCTTGGATGCTGGGAGTCACGGCCTTGGCCTCGCGGCCGCGGTCGCCCTCCATGGAGGGAGGCTACCTTGTTCCGAGAGCTCCGCACCCCACGGTCGCCCGTGACGCACGTCTCGGTAGGATACTGCGAGCAGCATCGCAGGTAATGTCACTCCGTAGAGTGCATTACAGTAACACCGACGACTTCGTGTCGCACCCGAACTGGTGAGTAGATCGACCGGCGCCGGTCTGTTTATCACGAGCGCCGGTCGCGTTATTTCGGAATACCGGTCCGTCTAGCCCGGCGCCGATTGCTTTATTCCGGTTCGCCCGGTCTGTCTATCACGGTCTCGGCAATCTATTGCCTGCGGGCGGCACACCTCGACACGGACCGCTAATCGTCTAGCATTGGACCCGCCGCTCGACCCGCTGTCAAGAGCCCAGCGGAAGCAGGTGCATTTTTTGCTTGACTCGGCGCCCCGGGAGCGTGTACTAACGTTCAAAGAGGTTCAATGTACCCTCGATCACCGGGAGGATGCCATGACCGCGAGCCTCACCCTCATCCCCACTCCGTCCGCTGTGCCGGCGCAGCCGCCGCGTCCAAAGAGAAACGTCGCTGAGGACGGCCGCGCCGCCCTGCGCGGACCACTCATCCTACGAGGCGGGCAGGATGCGGCCGGTCACTTCGCCGAAGCCGACGCGGTAGCCGTTTCCCTGGCACCAGCCGCGGAACGTCACGCGATCGCCGTCCTCGAGGAAGCGACGTTCCTCGCCGTTTCCCAGCGTGATCGGTCGCGTGCCGCGCCAGGTCAATTCCAGCAGACTACCGAACGAGTCGGGCGTCGGGCCGCTGACCGTGCCCGACGCCAGCAGGTCGCCCGGCCGCAGGTTGCAGCCGTTGACCGTGTGGTGCGCCACCTGCTGAGCGATGTTCCAGTACAGGTACTTGAAGTTCGATCGACAGATGCGCACTGGCTCGTCCATCCGTCCGCTCTGCAGATGCACCTCCAGGTTGATGTCGTAGGACATTGGCCCACTGGTGCCGAGGTACGGCAGCGGTGGCGGGTCCTGGGCCGGGCCGTCGGTGCGGAAGGGCTCCAGCGCCTCCATCGTCACCACCCACGGCGAGAGTGAGGTGCCGAAGTTCTTGCCCAGGAACGGCCCGAGCGGGACGTACTCCCAGGCCTGGATGTCGCGGGCGCTCCAGTCGTTGACCAGCACCATGCCGAAGAGGTGATCGAGGGCATCGGCGGCCGGGATGGGCGTGCCCAGTGCGTTGCCCGGTCCGACGAGATAGCCGACCTCCAACTCGAAGTCGAGTGAGCGGCTCGGCCCGAAGACCGGTGCTTCGACGCTCTCGGGCTTTGACTGTCCGTGCGGACGGTGCAAGTCGGTGCCGCTGACGACAAGGGAACTGGCCCGTCCGTGGTAGGCGACCGGTAGATGCAGCCAGTTGGGCATCAGCGCCTTGTCCGGCCCGCGGAACATGCTGCCGACATTGGTGGCGTGCTCGCGCGACGAGTAGAAGTCCGTGTAATCGCCGATCTCCGCCGGCAGCAGCATCTCGACGTCCTGCATCGGGACGAGAGCACGTTCGCGAAGCGTTGCGTTATCTCGCAGCGCCGGCTCGTCATGGCGCAGCAGGCGGCTGATCGTGGCGCGAGCCTCACTCCAGGCGCCGCGTCCCAGGGCCAGGAACGCGTTGAGCGTGCGCGTGCCAAAGACCTTGACCGGTCGCAGCACAGGACCGTCGAACCGGCCAACGGCTTCGAGGACGGCCAGGTCGAGGACGTGCTCGCCGATGGCGACGCCGACGCCCGGTTCGCCGCCGGCTCGGCGGCGAAAGACGCCGAAGGGGAGATTCTGGATCGGACAATCAGAGTCGGGCGGCACTGCCACCCACGAGCGCAGCGACGGATCATTCGTCAGGTTCATGGCGCACTCACCGACTGCTCCGCCGTATTAGCCCGACGCGCCAGCGAGGCGACCAGCGAACCTCGCTGGCGCGTCGGGCTAATACGTCAGTCGAGTAATCCCAGGGCGCGGAGATCGTCGCGCGGTTCGTCGAAGCTGCAGCTGCCGAACGACAACACGAACTCACGCCGCGCCCGCTGGATGTCGGCGAGGCCGACGGCCAGCTCTTCCCAGCGCACGCCAGCGTCGTCGAAGTCGAAGTGGGCTGGCTCCTCTTCCAGCAGGACTGGCACCAGGTCGTCCTCGTCGACCGTCTCGACGCCAGCGAAGACGCCCGCCAGCAATACGTTGAGAAAACCGTGCAGGGGTGCCTGCACGCTGGCGTCGAAGCGGCGCAGGGGATGGTGCAGGCCGGCGGTGAACTTCATCGGCACCTCACGGTCCTGGGCGTTGACCAGCGCCCAGGCGACCTGTTCCGCCGTCGGGAAGGCCGCTGCCTCCAGGCCGCCGCAGCGCAGCTTGAAGCCCGCCTGCCGGCAGCGTTGCCGCGGCGACACGTCCGCCGCGGCGGCGTCCTCGTCGAGTACCTCCATGATCTCCTCGACCTCGATCTGCCAGCCTTCGCGCAGCGGGGCCTCGTAGAACGGCTTCAGCACCGGCGGCCCCAGTTCCTCGATGGCCCGAGCGCTCTGTCCGAGCAGTGACAGGGCGTCGTCGTAGCGGTCGGCGCCGAGGACCTCGTCCGGCAGTCGGACCTCGAAGACGTCGACCTCGACCGCGGTGCCGTGCCGGGCGCGGAAGGCGGCGATGTCGCGCAGGTCGTCGCGCAGCCCGCTCAGCAACTCGTCGGCAGTCGCGCCGCCACGGCCCAGGACGGAGAAGACGAACGGCGGGCCGGCGGCGAAGAGTTCATCGTGGAAGAGGACCAGTTCCGCCAGCCGGCTCGCGGGGCAGACGAAGCGGCCGAGCATCCAGCCCTCCGGTTCGCGACGGTAGCGGGCGTAGTTGCGGAGGGCCTGATCCAGCGGCAGTTTCGCGGGCGGGAACAGTCCGGCGTAGTCGATCACCCCCTCGAGCAGGGCCCGCAGGCTCCGTCGCATGGCATTACTCTCCCGGAGGGCGACTCAATCGGGGCGACGCGGTTTGTCGGAGATAGAGCGGTTCACACTTGCGTTGCACACTAACCCGAAGCGTCAGCGAGGGCCGGTCCCTCGCTGACGCTTCGGGTTAGTGTGCGACCCGGCCGCGAACCGCTCT
>JACOUH010000182.1 GCA_016177925.1 Planctomycetota bacterium
TCGGCCCCCTCACCCCAGCCCTCTCCCCCCGGGGGAGAGGGTGGGGTGAGGGGGGGTTGGTCGGTCAAGAGGCTGCACCGCCTGATCCTCCTGTCGGCGACGTACCAGCAGCAGAGCCTCGACCGTTCCGAGTGCCGGGCCCTCGACCCGGAAAACGCTCTCCTATGGAGGATGAACCGGCGCCGTCTCGACTTCGAGGCGCTGCGCGACGCGCTGCTGGCGGTGTCGGGCCGCCTCGACCGGACCATTGGGGGACCATCGGTGCGCGATCTGCTGTCGGCGAACGCGAACCGCCGCACGTTGTACGGCCACCTCGACCGCCTGAACGTGCCGGGGCTGTATCGCACCTTTGACTTCCCCAGCCCCGACGCGACGAGCCCGCAGCGCGTCGACACGACCGTGCCGCAGCAGGCGCTGTTCCTGATGAACAGCGCGTTCGCGCTGGACTGCGCCCGCAGGCTGCTGCAGCGCCCCGAGATCGCCGCTATCAAGGACATCAAGGGTAAAATTGACCGTGTTCATCGTCTGCTCTGCGGGAGACCGCCCTCCCTCGAGGAGGTGAAGTTGGCGCAGGAGTTCCTTGGTGGAACGGCGGCGCCCGCGGTAAACTGGGAGCGTTACGCGCAGGCCCTATTGCTGATGAATGAGTTCGTGTTCGTGGACTGAGTTCACGAGGAAGCGCGAGGGGCGTCCTCACGCCTCGGACTGGTCAGCGCGGGCGCGGCGCCCTAGAAAAAAGTCGCCGTAACCGCTTGCGCCGGAGAGAACGACGGCGGCGGGACCTGCGTATTAGTATAGTATGGGGCGGCGCCTTCCCGGACTTCCCCAGCGCCACTTCTGCCCCTGCGAGCACGGGACGCACGCCATGATGATCCAGTGTGACCGCATCACCAAGTTCTTCGGCCCCGTCCTGGCCCTCGATGAGGTCAGCTTCGAGGTCGACAAGGGACAGGTTGTCGGCTTTCTCGGTCTCAACGGCGCCGGCAAGACGACGACGATGCGCATCCTCACCACTTACCTGCCGGCGACCAGCGGCGTTGCTCGCGTCGCCGGCTTCGACGTCATGTCGCAGTCGATGGACGTGCGCAAGAACATCGGCTACCTGCCCGACAACGTCCCACTCTACGCGGAGATGCGCGTTGAGGAGTACCTCGACTACCGCGCCAAGCTCAAGGGCGTCGATCGCAAGAAGCGGCACGGCCGGCTGGAGGAGTCCCTGGACCGCTGCCGCATCCGCGAGGTGCGCCGCCGCCTGTGCGGCACGCTGTCCAAGGGCTATCGCCAGCGCGTCGGTCTCGCCGACGCCATGATCCACGATCCCGCCATCCTGATCCTCGACGAGCCGACCGCCGGTCTTGACCCCGAGCAGCAGGACCAGACGCTGTCGTTGATCCGCGAACTGGGGCGCGATCGCACCATTCTCTTTTCGACGCATCGCCTGACGGAGATCGAGGAGAACTGCCAGCAGGTGATCATCATCTTCCGCGGCCGCATTCGCCTGCATCGCAAGCTCAAGGACCTCGAGCGCGACGCCCCACTCATCGTCGACGTGCGCGGGCCGGTCGAGCAGGTGACCAACCTGCTCAAGACCACCGACGGTGTCGCTCGCGTCAGCAGCAAGCCGATCGAGGACGGCGTCATGCAGTACGAGGTCCGCGCCCAGGGAGCCAAGGACCTGCGTGAGGTGATCGGGCAGCGGCTGATCAACAACGGCTTCGGACTGCGGCGCCTGGAGCGGCGGCAGAACCTGCACGACTACTTCATGGACCTGATGCGCGAGCGCGACGAGTCGCCGCGCAGCGAGCCGTCCTCGACCGCCATTCGTCCCGGCGCCAGCCCAGTCGCCGCCAGCTGACGCTCTCTTCGTGGGGCAGGTTTCCAACCTGCCAGGAAGCTGAAGGCAGGTTGGAAACCTGCCCCACGAAGAGTCTCCTGTGAGGAAGCAGCCATGTCGAAGGCCATCACGGAAAAAACAGAGGACAAACCGCCGCAAGGGTGGCAGCCCGGCGCCGAGATCGCTCCCTCGCTGGTGCGCGAGGACGAGCCGAGGGTCGCCCGAACCATCGGCCTGGTCGGCGCCTCGTTTGTGATCTTCGGCGCGGTGGCGCTATTCATCAACGCGGTTCGCCAGGATGCCCGCGTCGGCATCGGCTGGGCAAGCCTGTGCCTGGCGCTGGGGGTGGTCGGGCTGCTGGCGCACGCGGCGTTCGATCGCGACCTTCAGGTGCGCCGCCTCTACTGGGGCGCCGGCCTGGCCCTGCTGGGCCTGGGCAGCATCCTCTGTATTCTCCCTGTGAAGAGCGGTGTCGGGGCGTTGTTCCCCCTGGGCTATCCCTGCTTCTATGTCGCCCTGTTCTTCCTGCTCGCGGTGCTGCATCACGAGCCGGACTTCACCATCCGGCAGACTACCATCAAGGTGATCGGCGCGGCGGGGGCCCTGGGCGCTGCGCTGGGCTTCGTGTTGGGCAACAACTTCGCCGGCAAGGAGTTCTTGGTCCCGTACGGTGCTCTGCTCATCCTGGCCGCCCTGATCTATCTGGCAGCCTTTGTTAGCCTGCGAGGCATTGGCGACGACCTTGGCTACCGGGCCGGCCTCGGTATCGGTGCTCTCGGCCTGGCGGCTATTGCCCTGGGGCTGATCCGCACCCTGTTCATGCCGGCCTTCCTCGTCCCCGGCGGGGTGCTCTACATCGGGCTGGGTATCCTCTACCTGCTCGTCGCCGTCGGCCTGTGCTCGGACCACCCGTTTGTTGTCCTGACGCGCCGCGACCTCGCCGCCTACTTCCTCTCGCCCCTGATGTACCTCGTCCTGGTCGGCATGACCGCAGTCGCCTGGTTCTCGTACCGCTTCCAACTGCTCGATGCTGTCCTGGAGACGTACATTCCCGAACCGATAACCAGTGTCTACCTGTGGGGGCTCTTCCCGGTCCTGACGGTAACGTTCTTCATCCCGGTGTTGACCATGCGTTTGCTCAGCGAGGAGAAACGCACAGGATCTTTGGAAGTCTTGCTGACCGCTCCGGTCAAGGAGAGCACGGTCGTTTTGGGCAAGTTTTTCGCGGCGTTCCTGCTCTACCTCTTCCTGTGGTCGCCCTGGTGGCTCTTTCTGGTTGCCCTGCGTGTTGGCGGCGGGCAGGAGTTCGATTACCGCACACTGTTCAGTTTCGTCGTTGCCATGAGTGTGACCGGGGCCGGTTTCGTCGCTCTGGGACTGTTCTTCTCGAGCCTGACGCGGAACCAGGTCGCCAGCGCGGTGCTCACCTTTGCGGTGATGATGCTGCTGTTGGGCGTTTACCTCTTGCGTCTCCGGCTGGGTGAGACCTCGCCGAACAGCCCCTGGCTGACGGTCCTCATCCACACGGATTACGTCGAAATGTGGCGGCAGGCGACCAGAGGCATCCTGATCCCGCGTCAGCTGCTGTTCCACGGGTCGATGGCAGTAGTGTGGCTGTTCCTGACGGTCAAGGTGCTCGAGGCCAGGCGCTGGGCCTGAGCCGCCCACTCGGTTGATCTTCGGAGACGAAAGATGGCGAACCAACAGACCCCGGCCGCCCCGCAGTCGTCCGGGGCCGACCTGGAGCGGTGGATCGCGGGACGCCAGCACCTCTTGTCGTTGCTGCTGCTGGGATTGTCCGCGCTGTTTGCAGCCCTGGTTGTCGTGCAGCTGATCTTGTCCCGCCGCGACGAAGGGGGCAACCTTCCTGTCGGCGCGTGGGCGGGGGCGATGACACTCCTCTGCCTGGGCGGGGGGCTGTACCTGACTTTCGAGCAACAGACCGGAGCCCAACCGGGGCAGGAGGGCCGGTATCGCCTGCTGGTGCTCCTCCTGGGTGGGCTGGCCGGCCTGGTGACCTTCCTGCTGGGCGTCTGGCTGCCGCTGGGGCCGTGGGCGGCTTTCATTGTACCGGGCGAGACTGAGACAGGGGTCGCGGCGGTGCCCCTGCTGAAGGTCTGGCGCGAGAACTGGTGGCGGATCGCCGTCTGCGGGCTGTCGGTCGTCGGTGGGCTGGCGATCATGCTCGTCAGCCTGCAACTGGCCCGTAGCGTCGAGCGCGTCAGCGCCGGCATGCGCCGCCTGCTGTACGGCTACAATGCCGGCCTGACTGGCCTGCTGCTCCTGGCCATCCTCGGGCTGCTCAACGTCCTGTCCTACGTCTATCTCTGGCCCTTCACCCTGTTCGCGGCCCAGGTCGACTGGACGCCGTCGCAGATCTACACGCTAAGTCCGCGCTCGATCGAGATCCTGCAAAAGGAGGTCGACGGCGACGTCGAGTTGATCGTGATGATGCCGTTCAATTACCCGATCACCGACGAGTTCCTCCGCCTGGTGCAGAATGTCAGGCAGTACAACAAGCGAATCACGACCACCCTCTACTCGCCTGACGCCACGCCGCAGGACTTCATCCGAACGCTCCAGCGCTACGCCAACTTAATTGACCCGAACAAGACCGGCCTGGCCGACATTCGGGATGGTCGAGTCGGCGTGATCGTCGTCTACCGGCGCGAGGGCAAGGAGGATGCGCAATTTATGAACTGGCGTGACCTGTTCGAGGTGGAGAGCGGGCAGCGCGGCGAAACGGAGGACAAGGACAAAAAGCCGCGCATCATCTTCAAGGGTGAAAACCAGTTGATGCGGGCGTTGGTGAAGCTGGTCGACAAGGAGCCGGCGAAGATCATCTTCACCACCGGCCACGGCGAGTTGAGTCTGAGTGGGCCGTCCTTCGGCCGCGGCGAGCGCCTCGGCGCGAGTGCGTCGGAGTTAAAGCGGATGCTCGACGCACGCGGCAATTACGACTTCAAGGAGGTCAAGCTCGGCATCGAGGGCATTGAGGGCGGTAAGGCCCTCGACGCCGATGTCGTTGTCGTAGCGCGGCCAACGGAGCCGTTCCCGCCCAAGGCCGTCGAGGCGCTGCGCAACTACATCAAGCCGGTCGGGACCAGCCGTAAGGGCAAGCTCATCATTCTACTCGACACACAGGTCCGCGGCGGCAAGATGCTCCAGACGAACCTGGAGCCGCTGCTCCGCGAGTTCGACGTCGAGGTCAGCGACAAGCGACTGCTGAGCCAGACGAACAGGCCCGACATCGTGGTCGTGGTACCCAACCGCCAGAGCGAGAACCCGGTCGCTCGCGCGTTTGGGGGCCTCCTGCTCTACTTCCAGAACGCTCGCAAAGCCGAGGCGACAAAGGCGGGCGCAGGCGGGCACAAGGTCGACGACCTGCTGCTGACCGTGTCCGACATCCCGGTCTGGGAGGAGCCGAACTTGACGGAATCGGCACGCGACCTGTTCGCGCGTTACCGGCGCTCCGGCTTTCCGGAGGGCCGCAAGCCGACCGACACGGTGCCCGTAGCCGTCGCGGTTTCGGAAACCGCGCCGCAACAGGGGCTGCCGCCCGGCCACGTTCCCGTCCAGAGCGGCGTGCCCCGTCTGGTGGTCTTTGGCGACGGCTCATGGCTGACCAATGAGTCGATCACTCGCGAGGGAAGCAGCAGCGCCGACCTATTCGCCAGCTGCATCTCCTGGCTGCGCGGCAAAGCGGACCTGGGTCCCAGCCTGGCCGAGGACAAGGAACGTAAGCAATTCTCACTCCGCAACCGGGTCACGTCGAGCGAGGCCAGCCGCCTGGCATGGTTGCCGCTGGGGCTGATCTTCATCAGCATCGTTGGCCTGGGGGGCGGCATCTGGGTCGCCCGCCGCCGCTGACCGGCCGCCCCGTCGGGACAAGGAACCCGCCATGAGCTTCAAAACGACTTACATCCTTTTTGGCATCCTGGGGGTGGTAGCCGTCATCTTTGCGGTCGCCCTGTGGCGGGCCCCCCTCACCCCGCCCGATACCCGCTACGTGTTCCCCAGTGTCCAGGACCCAACCACTAAGGTCGAGTCCGGTGACATCGTGCGCGTGGAGATCCACCATCCCGACCAGACCCTCGTTTTCGTCCGCGAGGGGGGCGAGAAGAAGGGCCCGTTCCGCATGGAGGAACCCAGCGGCTATCGCGTCAACGACTCGCTAGTCCACACGCTGATCAGCCAGGTGCTTGGGGCGCAGAAGGTTGAAGCGGCCGACCTGACCGACGACCTCGGGCAGTGGGGCCTCAAGGACCCCAAGGGTCGCGTTGTGCTCAAGACCGAAGGCGGCCGCGAGTTGACCATGTACCTTGGCAATACGAGTGGAGACCGCCTCTACGTCACCTCTTCCGATCAGCCCAAGACACCGATGGCGCTGGTCAAGTCGAACGTTGACACGATCTTCAACAGCGTCAATGACTTCCGCAGCCGCGAACTGTTCGCGGGGAGCACGTCGGACATCAAGTACCTCCGCGTGCAGGAACCGAAGAAAGGACCGGTCGTCCTCGAGTCGCACGACGGTCAGTGGAAGTTCGTCAAGCCTGACTACGGGGCCGCCGATGCCGAGGGTGGCGACGACGACAAGGGGCCGACCGGTGTCCGCAGCCTGCTGACCGCCGTCACCGACCTGCGCGTCGAGGACAGGCCCGAGGACGAGAAAAAGGACAAGACGAAGGAGAAGAAACGCAACACTGGTTTCGTCAACGATCGCCCCAGCGCCGACGACCTGAAGAAGTATGGGCTGGAGGGCGCGAGCAGCGCCGGACTGGTCGTCGAGGTCAAGACCGACCTGGCCAAGAAGTCGGGCCAGACGCTGCTGGTCGGCAACAAGGCCGACGACAAGGGCGATCTCTATTACGCGATGGTGGAGGGCGACAAGAGCGTCGTCACCTTGCCGGCCAAACCGATCGACACGCTGAAGAAGTTCCTCGATTACCCCGAGAAGGTGCGTGACCGCGACCTGGTGCGGATGTCCGAGGGACCTGACGTGGTGCGCATCAAGTATGCCTCCGGCGAGCCGGTCGACCTGGTCAAGAGCGAGAGCAAGGAGCGCGGACCGCACGGAGCCTTCCCCGCTGGCGGCGACACCTGGATGCTCTACCGCGACAAGGACAAGAAGGGCCTGAAGACCGACTTCACCGCGGTCAACAACCTGATCACCGCCCTGAAAAAGAAACGACTCGTCGAGGAGTTCCCCACCGGCAAGTCGGACACCGAACTGGGCCTGAAGGACCCCGACGTCGTCGTCTCACTCTGGGCCAACGGCGTCAAGCCGGAGGACAAAAAGGAAGACAAGAAGGAAGAGAAAAAGAAGGAAGAGAAAAAAGATGACAAAAAGAAGGAAGACAAGAAGGAAGGCGATCGGCCGCAGCTGAAAAGTGAGACGCCCGACGTGGTGCTGGAGTTCGGCCGCGTCGACTCGAACAAGTTGGTGGCGGTACGGCGCAAGACAGCCAAGGACCTCAAGGAGGTACTCGTCGTCAAGGTGCCCGCCTCGGTCCTCGAGGTGGCGAAGGAGGACCCGCTGCGCTACCTCGAGCGCACCGTGTCGCCGCTGCTGACCGTCGACGAGGAGAAGAAGCTAACGAAGATCGTCATTGACGTCGACAGCAAGCTGACCGAGTTGATCCCTGCCGACCCCAAGGACGACAAGAAGGGCTGGGTCTTCAGCAAGCCCGCTGACCTCAAGGGACGCAAGGCCGACTCCGGCAGCGTCAACATTCAGGTGCTGTCCACGGTGAACGGGCCGCAGGTGCAGCGCTGGATGTCGCTCAAGCCGTCGCCCGACGACCTGGCGCGCTGGGGCCTCAAGGCCGACGCGCCCGCCACCGGCAAGCTCACGCTGACCGTCAAGGCCGACGGCAAGGACAAAGACGTCTACCTGCTGCTCGGCAAGCAGACCGACAAGAAGGAATACTATGCCAAGCGCAGCGACCTCGACTCGATCTTCCTGATCAGTGCCGCGGAGGTTGATCGGTTGAAACAGCCGCTGCTTGACCTGAAGGTCTTCGAGTTCACGCCGAGCGACGTCAAGGCGGTCAAGCTGACGGGTTGGCCGCGCGGCGGCGAGCCGTACGTCCTGGAGATCGAGCGCAAGTCCGCCGGCAGCTGGGTCGCGAAGAACAAGTCGAAACTGGAGGTGAACAGCGCCCGCGTCGACAAGGTGCTCGACGCCCTGCGCGACCTGACCGCCGAGAAGATCGTCGCCTTTGGGACCGGCCCGAAGGCGGAGCAGGGCCTGGACTATGAGAAGGGAGCGGTCGAGATCGAGCTGACCCTCGACAAGGACAAGCTGACGCTGATGCTCGGCAAGGAGGAGGGCGGCAGCTACTTCGCCACGAGCAACAAGCTCAGCAACAAGAAGGATGTCTTCCAGGTCGGCAAGGGGATGGGAGGCATCTTCGAGGAGGTCAAGAAGGACCCCGACTACCTCGTGAAGAAGTGACCGCCTGGCCGGCTCACGCGGAGGTTTGCGATCCGCCTCTCGTTCTGGCGGGTCGCAAACCTCCTTTCCTTTTCGTCGACACTGCCCCACCCGGCGGCTCGGAGTTCATCCCCCCAGGCAAGACCTTGCAACCCTCCCGATCGGCATTCCTCTTGACAGCCGTTCGGTACGTCTGTTCATATAGAGTCGACCCAGCCAAGAGGCTCAGCCGCACACCGATCCGTATCCGGTCGAGTCACGACGAAGAGAAGAACGAGGCAAGAGGCGCCGGTCCCGCCGGTCCTGCCTGACCTGACGGGAAGTCTGCCGGCGCCGGCCGCGGCGCTGGCGGAGAGGCCGCGATTTGGAGAGCCGCCATCCTGCCCGAGACGTCTTTAGGATACAGTTAGGGTGCGAACTGAGCCACCAGAAATGGCACCGGGCGTATCCCATATCAGCCGCCCGGCCCTTGTTGAGACTATCGATCATGCAGGTAACCCGTCGCTACACCGTCGCGGGGCAGGATCCCTTCGCCGCCTTCACGTTTGTGCCGCGTACTTCCCGGATCGCCAACCCGGACGGGTCGGTGGTCTTCGAGATGAAGGACCTGCTGGCCCCGGAGGGCTTCTCGCAGGTCGCCGTCGACATCCTCGCGCAGAAGTACTTCCGCAAAGCGGGAGTGCCCGCCACGAGCGAGCGTGTCCCGGAAGAAGGGGTGCCGGAATGGCTGCAGCGCAGCTGGCCCGTCGACGGCGACCCGCGCACCGGCTACGAAACCGACGCCCGCCAGGTGTCTCGTCGGAGGGCGACGCGCGTGCCTTCCACGACGAGGTCTGCCACATGCTGGCGGCGCAGATGGCGGCGCCCAACAGTCCGCAGTGGTTCAACACCGGCCTGCACTGGGCGTACGGCATCGACGGCCCTCCCCAGGGCCACTACCGCGTCGACCCCGCGACAGGAGAAGTCGTCCGCTCGACCTCCGCCTACGAGTGGCCTTCGCCGCATGCGTGCTTTATCCAATCCGTAAAGGATGATTTGGTCAACGACGGCGGCATCATGGACCTGTGGGTCCGCGAGGCGAGGATCTTCAAATATGGGAGCGGCACCGGGTCTTCATTCTCCTCAATTCGCGGGGAGGGCGAGCCGTTGTCGGGCGGCGGCAAGTCGAGCGGTCTGATGAGCTTCCTCAAGATCGGCGACCGCGCCGCGGGAGCGATTAAGAGCGGCGGGACGACAAGGCGCGCCGCAAAAATGGTTGTACTGGATCTCGATCATCCGGATATCGAGGAGTTCATCAACTGGAAGGTCGTCGAGGAGCAGAAGGTTGCGGCCCTGGTGTCCGGCTCGAAGTTGCTCAACCGGCATCTCAACGCGATCCTTGAAGCCTGCCACGCCTGGCCCAAGGCAGAGGAGCGCTTCGATCGCACCCGCAACACCGACCTCAAGAAGGCCATCGCCGAGGCCCGCAAGGTGCTGGTGGCGGCCAATTACGTCGAGCGGGCGCTGCAGCTGGCTCGCCAGGGGTTCACGTCGCTGCATGTCGAAGAGTACGACACCGACTGGAACTCGAAGGCCTACTACACCGTCTCCGGGCAGAACAGCAACAACTCGGTCCGCGTCAGCAACGCGTTCATGGAGGCAGTCCAGAAGGATGGCCCGTGGCACCTCTACTGGCGCACCGAGAAGGAGAAGGCTCGCGCCGAGAACCGCGCTGCGAAGCCGCGCAAAACGCTCCCCGCCCGCGACCTCTGGGAACAGATCGCCTATGCCGCCTGGGCGTGCGCCGATCCCGGCCTCCAGTTCGACACCACCATCAACGAGTGGCACACGTGCCCCAATGACGACAGGATCAACGCGTCGAACCCGTGCTGCGTTACGGGCGACACATTGATCGCCGTTGCCGACGGACGTAACGCGGTCCCCATCCGGGAACTCGTCGGGCAAGAGGTCGATGTCTACGCCTGGGACCACCGCGCGAGCAAGACGGTCATTGCTCGGATGCACAACATCGGGGTCAAGCGGCGCGCGCAGCGTGTCTATCGGGTAACACTCGACGACGGCTCCTCTTTCCGGGCCACCGACGACCACCTCATCATGCTGCGGGACGGAACCTATCGCCAGGTGAAGGATCTGCGTCCGGGCGACTCACTCAACCCCTTCCATTCCAAGGTCCGGAAGCTGGCAAAGACTCGGACGCAGCGGCGATACTTCTGGACGGGGAAAGGCTGGCACGTCCAGTATCGGTCCATCTGGGAGGCAGCACACGGCCCGGCCCCCGATGGCTTCCACATTCACCATCAGGACTTCAATAGCCTGAACGACTCTCTGGACAACCTGGTGCTGATGCCCGCAGAAGAACACGAGGCGCTCCACCGCGAGAGCATGCTCGGAGACAACAACCCGGCACGGCGCTGCATGACCGATGCCTGGCGGGAGCACATCTCAGAGGCGGTTCGCGGTGAGAAAAATCCTCACTACGGCAAACCCCACACGACCGCGAGTCGGGCCAAGATGCGGGAGGCCTCGCACCTGCGCTGGGATGAGACCAAGGAACGCCTCTGCGCTTCGGACCGCGCGCGGGCGTGGATGGCCCAGGCAAAAGAGCAGGGAAGACGTGTTGGCCGAAAGCCGGGGCCGCGCTTCGAGCGCTGCTGCCCTGCCTGTCGCCAGAACTTCGTCACGGCACGCGAGCAACAAATCTTCTGTTCCAACGAGTGCCGCTACAGTCCGCTCGGCTTGTCCATGATCGGGGCCAAGGGGGGAGCCGCGCAGAGAGGGCGGCCCCTCACGGCCGAGCACCGGGCCAGGTTGCGCGAAACGTCCGTCGCGGCGGCAAAGCCCGAAGACAAGCGCCGTGCCGCCACGGCGAGCCTGCGCGCCCGCTGCCTGAAGGCTGCGAAACTCTTGATGGAGGCGGGGTACGAGGTCAGCATGGAGAAGTGGGACTCGCTGCGCGAGATCGCGCGCTCCCTCGGTGCGGCACATGTCCCTTCCCGCGAGAGTCTGGAGCGATTCTTCAAGTCCGACGCCGACCTGCGCGAGCAGGCAACTCGCTACAACCACAAGGTGGTTTCCGTCGAGTTCTCTGGGGTCGAGGACGTCTACGACGGCACAGTGGACGGACACCACAACTTCGCCATCCTTACCAGCCAGACGCCCTCCGCTGCCCGGGGTGCGTTCGATTACTCCGGCTGTTTCATCCACAATAGCGAATACATGTTCATCGATGACACGGCGTGTAACTTGGCGTCGCTGAACCTGCTGAAGTTCTACGATGCGAAGACGGGGCGGTTCGATGTCGACTCGTTCCGGCACGCCTGCCGGCTGTGGACGCTGATCCTGGAGATCTCCGTCTACATGGCGCAGTTCCCCAGCGTTCCGGTGGCGCAGAAGTCCTATGACTATCGCACGCTCGGCCTGGGCTACGCCAACATGGGCACGCTGCTGATGGTGCAGGGACTGCCCTATGACTCGCCGGAAGGACGGGCCTGGTGCGGGGCGGTCACCGCCCTGATGCACGCTGCCTCCTACGCCACCTCCGCCGAGATCGCCGCCGAGCAGGGGCCGTTCCCGCGCTACGAGGCCAATCGCGAGCCGATGCTGCGCGTCATCCGCAATCACCGCCGCGCTGCCTACGCGGCGCCGAAGCAGGAGTACGAGGGACTGACCATCACGCCCCCCGGCATCGATCCGCGTCACTGCCCCGACTACCTGCTCCAGGCCGCTCGCCGCGAGTGCGATCGCATGCTGGGACTCGGTGACAAGCACGGATACCGTAATGCACAGGTCAGCGTTTTGGCTCCTACCGGAACTATAGGGCTGGTAATGGATTGCGATACGACAGGTGTCGAGCCGGATTTTGCGCTGGTCAAGTTCAAAAAGCTCGCCGGTGGTGGTTACTTCAAGATCATCAACGCTTCCATCCCGCCGGCGCTGGCTCGCCTCGGCTATTCGCCAAAACAGATCGAAGACATCGTCCGCTACTGCCGCGGTGCGGGCACTCTCACGGGTTGTCCGCACATCAATGCCGCCAGCCTCAAGGGGAAGGGATTCACCGACGAGGCGCTGAAACGCCTCGAGGCGCAGCTGCCTGGCGCGTTCGAGTTGCCATTCGTGTTCAACCGCTGGACCCTCGGTGACGATTTCCTCACGGACAAGCTCGGCATCAGCCGGGAACAACTCGACGCGCCCAGTTTCGACCTGCTGGTGGCGCTCAAGTTCACGCGCGAGCAAATCACCGAGGCCAATCGTTACGTCTGCGGCACGATGACCATCGAGGGGGCGCCGCACCTCAAGCCGGAACACTACCCCGTCTTCGACTGCGCCAACAAGTGCGGCAAGACCGGCAAGCGGTTCCTGTCGGCCGAGTCGCACATCCGCATGATGGCGGCGGCCCAGCCGTTTATCTCTGGTGCCATATCAAAGACAATAAATATGCCGCATGACGCCGCCGTCGAGGACGTCAAGCAGGCCTATCTGCTGTCGTGGCAGCTGATGCTCAAGGCCAACGCGTTGTACCGCGATGGCTCGAAACTGAGCCAACCGCTCAACACGATCGCCGACGGTCCCGACCTCGATGCGGAAGAGGAGGTCCGGGCCGAGATGAAGGCGGAGCCGGTGAAGATCGCGGAGAAGATCATCTACCGCTACCTTGCCAAGCGGCGCCGGTTGCCCGACAAGCGCCTCGGCTATACACAGAAGGCCCGCATCGGTAACCACAAGATCTACCTGCGCACCGGCCAGTACAAGGACGGCACGCTCGGCGAGATCTTCATCGACATGCACAAGGACGGGGCGGCCTTTCGGAGCATGACGAACTGTTTCGCGATCGCGGTGTCGCTGGGCCTGCAGCATGGTGTGCCGCTGGAGGAGTACGTCGACGCGTTCCTGTTCACGCGCTTCGAGCCCAACGGCGTCGTCCAGGGCAACGACCACATCAAGATGACGACGTCGATCATCGACTACATCTTCCGCGACCTGGCGATCAACTACCTCGATCGCCATGACCTCGCGCATGTCGAGCCGGAGGACCTGCGCGCCGACGCCATGCACCGCGAGAAGGACGAGGAGGAGCCGGAGTTCGAGTCGGAGAAACTCGCCGAGGAGCGCATCGTCGAGGCGAAGCCGGTCAACAACGCGTTTAATCCGCCGCGCGGCGGACCAATCCGATCGCTCACGGAGAACGGCAATGGGGCCAAGGGCCATAGCAACTCCCCGCACACGGCGACGCTGACGAACTCGGCGGAGGAGAAGATCCGCATCGCCCGCATGAAGGGCTACGAAGGCGACCCCTGCAACGAGTGCGGGCAGCTGACACTGGTCCGAAGCGGTGCCTGCTGCAAGTGTGATACCTGTGGGGCCAGCTCCGGCTGCAGCTGAGCGGCCAGACAAAGCAGAAGGGACCGCGGCCGTTCAGGGCGCTCGTCGCGCTGGACGGCCGCGGTTTCGTTTCGGCAGCAACGTCGGTGCAGCCTCCGGGATCGCGATTGACACCGAATCGGCGCTCGGACTATAACACGTCCTCTCGAGGAACTGCCCGGCCTCTCCGCGGTCGAAGGAAGCCTGCCGGCACCCGTGGAAGAGTATTTTTACACTCTGGTAAGCGGCCAAAAAAGGGGCGTGGGAGCCTCCCTCCTGCGCGGCCTGCTGCGTCTTGCCAGCGTGCCCTACGGATGGGCCGCCGGACTGCGGAACCGGCTCTTCGACCGGGGCTGGAAGCGAAGCGAGCGGGTCGCGGTGCCCGTGATCAGCGTCGGCAACCTGACCCTCGGCGGCACGGGCAAGACGCCCTGTGTCGAGTACGTCTGCCGCTTCTATCGCGACCTCGATCTGCGGGTGGCGATCCTCAGCCGCGGCTACGGAGCCGAGCACGGTCGCAACGACGAGGCCCTGGTGCTGGAGGAGAACCTGCCCGACGTGCCGCACCTGCAAGGGGCCGACCGCGTCGCCCTGGCACGGACCGCCATTGAGGAACTCGAGAGTGAGGTGCTGGTGCTCGACGATGGCTTCCAGCATCGCCGGCTGGCCCGCGACCTCGACGTCGTGCTCGTCGATGCCACCGACCCCTGGGGCTTCGGCTACCTGTTCCCGCGCGGCCTTCTGCGCGAATCGCCGCGCGGCCTGCAGCGGGCCGGCGTTGTGGTGCTGACGCGCTGCGACCAGGTATCCCAGGAGCAGCGGGCCGGGCTTCGACAGCAGGTGTCGCGCCTCGCCCCGCAGGCGCCGCTGGTCGAGACAAGGCACGGCCCCGTCGAGCTGGCGAACAGCGAGCAGCGGACCGAGTCGCTGGCCCTGCTCGGCACGCGGCCGGTGGCGGCATTTTGCGGTATCGGCAACCCCGAGGCCTTTCGCCGCACCCTGACGGACCAGGGGGCCGCCGTGTGTGCCTTCCGGACCTTTCCGGATCATCACCCTTACTCGAGGGGAGATGTCGAGGAGCTGCGCCGCTGGGCGCAGCAGCAGCCGGCGGATTGCGTTGTCGTGACGACCCAGAAGGACCTGGTCAAGCTTCGCCTGTCCGATCTCGCGGGGCGTCCGCTGTGGGCCCTTCGCATCCGCCTTCAAGGGCTGGCTGAAGAGGACCTGGGACCATTCGACGAGCAACTGCACGGCTGCCTGGGTGCTGCCGGCAACTCCGTCTCGTTTAATTGACAAGCTCGAAGCGTGAGCGAGGGATCGCAACTGATCGAGGACTCAAGGATGAGCCAGACAGAGAGCAAGCCCTTCAACCTTCACGGCCTGAAGACCTACGACCTGCAGGCGCGGCCGTCGAAGGTCTTCGTCGAGGACCTCGGCCGGCCTGTCGCAGCGGAGGTCCGCCTAGCCGACTGGATACGCTCCCTGCCGCGGCAGCTGGCCGCCGAGGACATCCGCCGCGTTCGCGACCACTTGGTGCGCTGCCACCAGGAGAAACGGACCGTGGTGGCGGCCCTGGGTGGCCACGTCATCAAGACCGGCTGCGGGCCGTACCTGATCGACTGGGTCGAGCGCGGGCTGCTCAAGGCCGTCGCGATGAACGGCGCCGCGGCGATCCACGACCTGGAGCTGGCGCTGGCCGGCAAGACCAGCGAGGACGTCGCCGCCAGTCTGCCGCTGGGGCAGTTCGGCATGGCCCGTGACACGGCGGATGCTTTCGCCCTGGCAGCGCGCGTCGGGGCCGAGAACGAGGCCGGCCTGGGCTGGGCGCTGGGCCGTCACCTCGACCACGTCAGCTGTCCGTATCCCGACGCCAGCCTGCTGCTGGCCGCGTACCGCGCCGGCATCCCCTGCACCGTCCACGTTGCGCTGGGCGCCGACATCGTCCACATGCATCCGCACGTCTCCGGGGCGGCGCTGGGCGAGGCGTCGCTGATCGACTTCCGCAAGGTCTGCACCGTCGTATCGACTCTCCAGCACGGTCTGTGGCTCAACCTGGGGTCCGCCGTGCTGCTGCCTGAAGTGCTGCTGAAAGCGGTGAGTGTGGCCCGCAATTTCGGCCACTCGCTGGACGGACTGGTAACGGTCAACGTCGACAAGCTGTTGCAGTACCGCAGCGCTGCCAACGTGCTCGACCGCCCCGCGTCGGAGGGCATCCAGTTGACCGGCCATCATGAGATCCTCCTGCCGTTGCTGCACGCCGCGGTCGCCGCCGCTCTGGTGCCCGCCGCGCCCGAGATCGCGCCCGAACCGAAGGCGGCGTGAGTCGATTTTCCGGCGAGCGGGGGGGGTGAATCCCCCGGTGCGTCGGAGTACCGGGGGATTCACACCCCCCGCTCGCCGGGCTCCGAGGGGGATTGCTCGATGAGTGGCGACCTGATCGAACTGGTGCAGAACCTGGGACAGCCACGCGTGCTGGTCGTCGGCGATGTCATGCTCGACCGATACGTCTGGGGCGATGCGGCGCGGATCAGCCAGGAGGCGCCCGTCCTGCTGCTGCAAGCTGATCGTCGCGAGGAGCGGCTCGGCGGGGCCAGCAGTGTCGCGACGCTGCTGCGTGCCCTCGGCGCCAAGGTCATGCTCGCAGGAGTCCTCGGCGCCGACCACGATGGCAAACGCATCTGCCAGATGCTCACCGACCTCGGTGTCGACCACGAGGGCGTGCTGGTGGACGGCGATCGGCCGAGCACGGTCAAGGAGAGGTACATCGGCCGGGCCCAGGCTCGCCATCCGCAGCAAATTCTCCGCGTCGATTACGAGACGCGTGCCCCGCTCTCCGCTGTTCTGGAGGAGGAGATGGGCCACGTGCTGGGGCAGCAACTGCGACGGGCGGACATCGTCCTGGTTAGCGACTACGACAAGGGCGTCTGCACGCCGGCCCTGCTGACAAACCTGATCATCGCTGCCAAACGCTGGGGCCTGCGCGTGCTCGCCGACCCGATCCGCGGTAGCGACTACCGCAAGTATCACGGCTCTACCGCCCTGACGCCCAATCGCCTGGAAGCCGGCCTCGCGACCGGGTGCGTGCTGACCAGCGTCAACGAGGCCCTCGCCGCCGCCGCCCGGCTGCGCGAGCAACTCGACCTCGAGGCGGCGATCGTCACCCTCGACAAGGAGGGCATGGCGCTGTGCGGGCCGGAGGGGCGCTGCGAGCACTTTCCGACGCGGCCGCGTCAGGTCTACGACATCACCGGCGCCGGCGACATGGTGCTGGCAGTGCTCGGCATGGCCCTGGCGGCGGGCGCTGACTACGGCGCGGCCATCCGCCTGGCCAACATCGCCGGCGGGCTGGAGGTCGAGAAGGTCGGCGTCGCCACGGTCACGCGCGACGAGATCCTGCGCGACCTGCTCGGCGCCGGCCCTGTGTGCGGCGGACACGGCCCCGCCCTGGAGAAGCTCTTCGACCGGCCCACGCTGCGGTACGAACTGGACTGCCGTCGGCGGCTGGGCCAGCGCGTCGCGTTCACCAACGGTTGCTTCGATGTTCTGCACGTCGGGCATGTCCAGTACCTGCGCGAGGCCCGCGCCCAGGCCGATCTGCTCGTCGTCGGCCTCAACAGCGACCCGAGCGTCCACGCCCTGAAGGGCGGTGACCGTCCCGTCAACGACGTTCAGGCGCGGGCGGCGGTCCTGAACGCGCTGGCCGCGGTCGATTATGTCACCATCTTCGACGAGCGGACACCTCTGGATTTGATCCGCGACGTGCGTCCCGACGTGCTGGTCAAGGGAGCCGACTACCACCGCGACGAAGTGATCGGAGCGGACTTGGTCGAATCGTATGGCGGCCGCGTCCACCTGGCGTCGCTGCGCGAGGGCTACTCGACGACGCGCCTCCTGCAGCGTCTCGGCGCCGCATGACGGCACCTCAATTAGCCCGACGCGCCAGCGAGGATTGAAGTCATCCCTCGCTGGCGCGTCGGGCTGGTTTCTGGAGGTCGCGAGCGCATGAACCTCGCTGTTTTTCTGCCGAACTGGATTGGCGACGCGGTCATGGCCACGCCGGCACTGCGAGCGCTGCGCCAACACTTCCGCGCCGCGCGGCTCGTCGGCGTGCTCAAGCCCTACGTCGCTGGTGTGCTCGAGGGCGGCGACTGGTTCGACGACGTCGTCTTCGCCAACGGCGGGCCGTGGTCGCAGGGCGTGCCGGCGGTCGCCTGGCGCCTGCGCCGGAAGCGTATCGACCTCGCCGTGCTCTTCCCCAATTCGTTCCGCTCGGCCCTGACTGCCTGGCTCGGCGGTTGCCGTCGACGTGTCGGCTACGCCCGCTCCGGCCGCTCGCCGCTCTTGACACACGCCCTGCCGCCGCTACGCGACGCGGCCGGCCGGCGGAAGCCGAGCCCGGTGATCGACGCCTACAACCTCCTTGCGGAGCGCGTCGGTTGCCCACGTCCGGGATACCGCATGGAGCTATTCACGACCCCCGCCGACGAGGCTCGCGCCGAAGAAGTCTGGCAGCGGACCGGGCTGGCCCGGTTCCGCGAGGTGGTCTGTCTCAACCCCGGCGCCGCCTTCGGAGCGGCGAAATACTGGCCTAACGAACACTTCGCGAACCTCGCCCGCACTCTCGCCGGCGCGCGCGGCTGCGGCGTGCTGGTGCTGTGCGGTCCTTCGGAACGCGACCTCTGTCGCAGCATCGTCTACTGGGCAGGGCACCCGGCCGTCCGCGGGCTGGCCGACTTCCCGCTCTCGCTCGGCCTGACCAAGGCGTGCATCCGTCGCGCCGACGTGCTGGTCACAACCG
This sequence comes from Planctomycetota bacterium, assembly GCA_016177925.1. GTDB lineage: Bacteria > Planctomycetota > Planctomycetia > Gemmatales > Gemmataceae > JACOUH01. The sequence continues at coordinate 18,427 of JACOUH010000182.1, forward strand.
ACAGCGGGCCGCGCCACTTCGCCGCGGCCTTCGGCCGGCCGGTCGTCACGCTGTTCGGCCCGACGCACATCGCCTGGACGGAGACTTATCACCGGGACGCCATCCACCTGCAACAACCGGTCCCGTGCGGCCCCTGCCAGCAGCGCGTCTGTCCGGAGGGCCACCACCGCTGCATGCGCGAGCTGCTGCCCGCCGAGGTCTTCGCCGCCGCCTGTCAACTGCTGGACGGCCCTGCCCGTGGCAGCACAGTAGGAAGATCCATTGCATGAGTCTTGCGTCCCTCGCCTTTCCCCTGACCCGGCTCCTGGGGCCGCGCGCCGCTCCGTCCCTGCTCGTCAACCCCGTTTACGCCGCCGTCCTGTACCGCGCGGGACTGGTCCGGCCCGAGGACTTCCTGCGGTTGCCGGAAACGATCGTCAGCGGCCACCCCGGTCGCCAGGTCAGTCGCGTTCTCCTGGGGAGCGGGCCGGAGGCGCTCACTGCCTTCCTGAAGCGCGAACACTGTGTGCCGTGGAAGGAACGACTGCTCAACGCCCGGGACGGATTCGGGCTGGTCTCGAAGTCGCTGCGTGAGGCGCGGATGCTGGAGGCGCTCCGACCCCACTTCGCCGCCTGCCCCGACTGGATCGCCGCGGGCGAACTCCCGGGCGGGCAGGCCTTCCTGCTCGTCCGCGAATTGCCCGGCCGCCTCGACCTGCCCCGCCTTCTGCAGTCGCGCGTAACCCCGATCGCATGGCGGCGCCGGTTCGCCCGCAAGCTTGGTCGCCTGCTGGCATCCCTTCACGAGTCCGGTTTCGCCCACGGCGATCTCTACGCCAATCACATCCTCACCGATCCGGAGACGGAAACGATCGATTTAGTGGACTGGCAGCGCGCCTCTCGTCAGGGGAAGCTGTCTCTTTCCAGCCGCTGGCGCGACCTGGCAACGCTCGCTGCGACGCTGCCGGGCGACCTGGCCACCGCGCGTGATCGTCTCGCCTGCCTGTCGGCTTACCTGGAGCGGGCGGGCCTGCGTCCCCAGTTCCGCGAGGCCGTGTCGTCGGTCCGCTGGATCGAGGCCGGTCTGTCACGGCGACGTCACATCCGGGCGAAGCAACTGCTTCCGCTCGCCCCAGGACAGCAGAGTCTTGTCTGCCTGGAGGAAGGACAATCTCTGTGCGTCACGGCCGCGTTTCTCGTCCTGTGGCCGGCCTCGGTGCCGGACTTTCTCGCGACGGTGCCGGAAGGAACTCTGCCCCAAAGGGAGGTCGAGCTTCCTGATGGCGGCCAAGGGCTCCTGGTGTGGGGCCGCTACCGCCTGCCGTGGCACTGCCGCCGGGGCGCACGGCGACGGACGTGGACCTCGCCCGAGCGGCTCCGGATGAGCATCCTGTTCCGGTTGCAGCGTTTCGGCATCGAGGCGCCGCACGTGCTGGCCGTTGGCGAACGGCCCGCCCGGGACACCGAAATCGATGCGTTCCTGTTGACCCGGCAACCGCCCGCCGCGCAGCCGCTGTCCGACTGGCTGGTTGAGCAGACAGCCCGTCTGCTCATGCCGGGCGAGCGCCAGCTCCGCTGGGACGTGCTCCGCCAGGCGGGGGCGCTGCTGGCCCGCTTGCACGCGGCCGGCTGTTATTGCCGGGGCATGCCGTGCGGGCTGGCCGTCCAGACGCTGGTCGGGCAACCGCCCCGGCTGGTTGTCGACGATGCAGCGGGCCTGTGTATCCGCCGTCACTTCCGTCGCCAGCACGCGCGGCGCGACCTGGCCGGTCTTTGCCGGCAACTTGTCCTCTGTGGGGGGAGCCGCACAGACGAGCGACGCCTCCGCCGCGGGTACGAAGCGGGTGCCGGGAACTTCGTGAGGCACAGCCTGGGAGGGCCTTGATGACGCGCGACTCCTTCTGGCGTCGACTGTGGCGCGGCGTGCGGCGCGTCTGGGGCCGCGCGGACTGGAACCAGCTGCTCGGGCCGGGTTGGGCCGAGGGCATCATGGAACGGCCCGTCACCGACCGCCTCCACGCCAAGCAGGGCCGCACCACAGGGCGCCTGATCCTCGAACAGGACGACCGGCGGCTGGCGGTCTATCTGAAGCGCCATCATCGGCTGTCGTGGTGGCGCGGGCTGCTGGCGACCGTGTGGCCGGAGGCGGGCTGGTCGCCGGCCGTCCAGGAGGCGCGCAACCTCGAACGAACCCGCGCCCAGGGCTTCCCGGTGCCCGCCGTCGTTGCCGCTGGCGAGTGCATCGGCCCGTGGGGCCGGCTGCAAAGTTTCCTCGCCGTCGAGGAACTGGCCGACATGCTGCCGCTGCACGAGGCCATCCCGCTGGCAGCGCGACGCCTCGACCCGGCCACGTTCCAGCGCTGGAAGCGATCTCTTTTACAGGAAATCGTCCGGCTGACGCGCCTTCTGCACGGACAGCGCTGGTTTCACAAGGACCTCTACCTCTGCCACTTCTATGTCGCCCGCGGGGACACCGCCACTTTTCCCGCCTGGCGCAACCGCGTCCACCTCATCGACCTTCACCGCCTCGCTTGCCACCCCTGGACGTGGCGGTTTTGGCAGACGAAAGACCTCGCCCAACTCCTCTATTCTTCCGAGGTGGACGGCGTGACGGCGCGCGACCGACTTCGCTTCTGGCGGCTGTACCTGGGCGCGGAGCGGCGGACGTGGCGGGGACGCTGGCTGCGTCGCATCATCCTGCTGCGCTGGCGCCGCTATCGACAGCACAACGAGCGACGGCGCTCGCCAACATCCGGAAGGACGGTCGGCCTTGATCTTTGCCTCGTGATCGGGCATACCGCCCGGCCCGAGCCCGCGCAGGAACAGAGCGGGCCGGCGACAAGCCCGAGAACAGGGGAGGCCGGCCCGGCGCCGAGCCGGGACGAGACGTCATGAACCTCGCATTCTGTTACGAGAGCGTCCTGCCTGCCCGGGGCGGCTGCGAGACCTACATCGCCGCCCTGGCCCGCCGCCTCGTTGCCGACGGACACGAGGTCCACCTGTACGCCTGCCGCTGGGACGCCGACGCCTTGCCTCCTCACCTCCACTACCATCCGATCCAACTTCCCCCGGTGCCGCGGTTCCTGCGGCCGTGGTGCTTCAGCGCTGCCTGCGCCCGCGCCCTCCGCCACGCAGGCCACCAGGCCAGCATCGGCTTTGACAAGACCTGGGGACAGGACATTCTCTATCCGCAAGGGGGCCTCTACCGCGCGTCGGCGGAGCACAACTTGCTCAAGCACCGCCACCCCGCCACGCGGCACCTGGTGCAGCTACTCAAGCTGTTCGATCCGACGCACTGGTCGTACAGCTTGCTGGAGCGGAAGCAATACCTGGGGACGGGACGGTGTCTGGTGATCGCCATCAGCAACATGGTGCGCGGCCACTTCCAGCGCCACTACGGCATCAAGCCTGAAGACCTCCGCGTCGTGCGGATCGCCACCGACCCGGGCCGTTTCGACGAGCGCGACCGGCCGCGCCGCCGCCTCGAGTCGCGCGAGCGCTGGGGCCTCCGCCCGGACGAGACGGTCGCGCTGTTCGCCGGCATGAACTACCGTCTCAAGGGCCTGGAGCCGCTGCTGCACGCGGTGCGGCTGCTGCCGCGCGACGCTCGTTTCCGTCTCCTTGTGGCGGGCAGCCCGCGCAGCGAGAAGTTCGAGCGCCTGGCGCGACGGCTCGAAATCGCCGACCGCGTCCGCTTCATCGGCTACTGTTCGGACATGCGCAACGCCTACTTCGCCTCCGACCTGTTCGTCCACCCCACCTTCTACGA
>JACOUH010000183.1 GCA_016177925.1 Planctomycetota bacterium
ATGGAGATGGTGCGAACACACTTACCAGGCGCTTGCCGGAACGTGGGGGCCGCGTTCGAGCCCGCGCCGCGCCGCGCAGGCCAGCGGGCCGCCGTCTGGGCAGGGGTCGTGAGCCTGTTCCTGGCCGGCCCCACTTTCGCCGGCGACGCCGGCCCGATCGGCCTGTTCCGCATGGGCGGAGCGAAGAAGGCTCCCGACGCAGCGGTCGCCCCGGCCACCCGGCCGGCCCCTGTGCTGGCGACCCCCGACGTCCCCGCCGGGGACGAGGACGAACAGCAGGCCGACCAGCGCAGCGACTACGGCAAGATGCTCGACCGCCCGCTCGAGTCGACGCCTCCCGAGCAGGTCGCCACGGCGGATGTCCCGGGCGACTTCCTCTATCCGATCTACCCCACGCTGGGCTTCGCGGGGCGCTCCAGTGTCGTGCCGCGCTCCGACCCGTCCCCCGACTTTGTCCCCATGGAGGATCGCTGGCGGATCGGCTTCCCCGAATGGGACCGCTACGATCGCGGCCATCATCCACTGGACGACTACCCCGGCGAGCGCGGCCGCATCACCGACCCGTTCCAGCAGAACGTCCTCAAGGGCGACTATCCCATCGCCGGCCAGAACACCTTCTTTGAGATCATCGCCCAGAGCCTGCTGCTGCTGGACGGCCGCCAGACGCCGGTCGGCACCGGCGCCTTCGAGTCGACCGCCAACCCGTTCCAGGAGGAGTTCTTCGGCAGCCCTAACCAGCTATTCTACACCCACTTTTTCAGCTTCACCTTCGACCTCAACCATGGCGATGCCGCCTTCAAGCCGACCGACTGGCGCATCCACGTGACGCCGGTGTTCAACGTGAACAGCATCAACGTGGAAGAACTCGCCTTCGTCAACCCCAACGTGCTCAAGGGCACCCAGCGCAATCGCTCCTTCCTGGCGTTGCAGGAGTACTTCGGTGAACTCAAGCTGGCTGACACCAGCCCCCATTATGACTTCGCCTCGGTGCGCGTCGGCTCGCAGTTCTTCAACAGCGACTTCCGCGGCTTCCTGTTCAGCGACACCAACCGGGCTGTCCGCCTGTTCGGCACCGCCAACGCCAACCAGACGCAATACAACCTCGTTTACTTCCGTCAGGCCGAGAAGGACTCTAACTCGGCCCTGAACACGCTCGATGACCGCCGCCAGAACATCTTGATCGCCAACATCTACCACCAGGACTTCATCTGGCCCGGCTACGAGGTGTCGGCGAGCATCCACTACAACAACGACCCGGCGCAGCGCAAGTTCGACACCAACAGCGGCCGCGTCCGCCCCGACAACGCCGGTATCTTCCAGCCGCACGGCCTGGACATCTGCTACCTCGGTCTGGCCAGCAACGGCCACATCGAACGGTACAACCTGACGACACAGGCGTACTATGCCTTCGGCCGCGACTCGCTCAACCCGATCGCCAACACCGGCCAGGACGTCCGCGCCGCCTTTACCGCGGTCGAGCTGTCGTATGACCGTGACTGGGCGCGGTTCCGGACGTCGTTCCTCTGGTCGTCGGGCGATCACAACGTCAACAACAAGCACGCCACGGGTTTCGACGGCATCTTCGAGAACCCTAACTTTGCCGGCGGTGGCTTCAGCTTCTGGCAGCGCCAGGGCATTGGCCTGTTCGGCGTCAACCTGAAGAACCGCGAAAGCTTCTTCCCCGATCTGAAATCGAGCAAGATCCAGGGGCAGTCGAACTTTGTCAACCCCGGCCTGTTGCTGTTCAACCTCGGCGCCGACGCCGACATCTCGCCGACCTTGAGCGCGATCTTCAATACCAACTTCCTCTGGTTCGAGTCGACCAAGGTGCTCGAGACGTTCCTGTTTGACGGCAACATCGCTCACCGCATCGGCACCGACCTGAGCCTGGGCTTCGAGTACCGCCCGCTGGCGAGTAACAACATCCAGTTCACGCTGGGCATGTCGATGCTGATCCCCGCCAGCGGTTTCAAGGCGCTGTACAGCAACAAAAACGACACGGTCGACCCGCTGCTGGCCGCGTTCTTCCAGTCGATTCTCCAGTTCTGACGCAGGACGCATTGCCCCTCCCACTGTTGGCGAGCGGGGGGTGTGAACCCC
>JACOUH010000184.1 GCA_016177925.1 Planctomycetota bacterium
GCGGACATGGCCGAACAACTCGCGCCGCTTTAGCAGCCAGCCCGCCAGCCGGGCGTGGTCGGCGTCCCCGACGAGACGATCCGACGCCAGCCGTTCCAGCGTGTCGAGGAAAAGACGCTGATAGCCTGCGGCGAGCGCTTCGGGAGAACGGGCGGCGTCACCGGAGAGCAGACGGAGCAGGGCGGCGTTGGGACGGTCGAGCGAGCCGGGGACGCTGTCGGCCTGTACGACCATCGCGAGGGCGAAGTCAGCGCCGTCGGCGGGCGTGAACTCGACGTGAGCCGGCAGTCCCTTGTAGCGAGCCAGGTCATGGGTGACCCAGCGGAATCGCTCGCCCGCCTCGATCGGCAGGATGAGTTGGCCGTGCAGCGGGCCGTTAATCATGACATGCTGGCTGACGGCGGCATAGGCGCGCCCGCGGCCGCGCACCAGGTAGAAGACTTTCCCTCTCGTGATAGTGAAGCTTGGCGTGCGGAGCGTGCGGCCGGCAGCCATGAACCCGCCCAGGGCGCCCGGGTCGTTCTCGGCGCCGGCAGCGGGCCTCAGCGCGTCCCAGGTCGGGTCTTTCTCGGCGGCGCCACGGTCGCAGATTGGCGCGATCGGATTCTGTGTCTTGGCACCGAGTCGCACGTCGCCGGGACGCACGGGCCCGGGACCGAAGCTCACGCCATCCGGCATCCAGTCGGCGCCAGCCTTGCCGTAGTCGAGTACCACCTCGGCGCTTCTCAGCGCTGTGGCGGCCTGGGCCTCCTGCTTCCACCAGCTGTCGACCAGCGCCGCGGTCCTCTGCTTCGGCTCCTTCACCGCGGCGGTCTTCGCCCAGGCGTGCAGCGGGTCGGTTTCGTCCTTCGCGGCGGCGAGCAGGTGGTCGACCCATCGCCCCAGCAGGTCGGCGTCGAGCTTGCCAGGCACACCAGCGGGCCGGGTCTGAATCGCCTCGCGGGCCGCCAGGAGATACTCGGCGAGATGCTCCACGGAAGGGCGGAGGGCGTCGGCAAGAGCGCGCTGGAGAGGCCCGCGAGCCCGCTCGCGCAGCCGCCACAGGTCCGCCGCCACCCGGCGGTTGTGCTCCATCGAGTCGAAGCGGGCCAGCCGATAGCTGCTGCTGGCGAGGAAGCCGAACAGGGCGTAGTAGTCGTTCGTCGAGATGGCGTCGAACTTGTGGTCGTGGCAGCGGGCACACGCGACGGTCAGACCAAGGAACGTCTTGGTCATCACGTCGAGACGGTTGTCGAAGCGGTCGGCCTGGTCCTGGCGGATGTCGACGGGCGAATGGACCTCCTCGCCGAGGAACCAGAAGCCGGTGCCGAGGATCGACTCGTTGAATCCCTGGACTGCATGCAGCCGCGGTTTCTCCAGCAGGTCGCCGGCAAGGTGCTCGACAACGAACTGGTTGTACGGCACGTCGTCGTTGAAGGCACGGAGGACGTAGTCGCGGTATTGATGAGCGTTGGGAATGTTCGGGTCGAACTCGTGCCCGCGCGTCTCGCCGTAGCGGACCAGGTCGAGCCAGTGGCGGCCCCAGCGCTCCCCGAAGTGCGGCGAGGCGAGCAGTCGATCAATCACCTTCTCAACGGCGTCGGGCGACTTGTCGCGGACAAACGCCTCGGCCTCCGCGGCCGGCGGAGGGAGCCCGACCAGGTCAAACCAGGCGCGGCGGAGGAGCGTGCGGCGGTCGGCGGAGGGAGCCGGGGACAGACCTTTTTCCTCCAGTTTCGCCAACAGGAAGCGGTCGGCGGGGGAGCGCGGCCACGCGCTGTCACGGACGGCCGGCGGCGTCTGCGGCCGGACCGGCTGCCAGGCCCAGTGTTCGCGCTTGCGTTTTTGGAGGTCGAAGTGCTCCTTGCCGGTCGACCTTGGCGCGTCGCCGGCCGGCCACGGGGCACCCATCCGGACCCAGGCGACGAGGTCGAAGACGACGGCGTCGGGCAACCTGCCCCGGGGCGGCATGCGTAGGTCGACGTTGCCGTAGCGGACGGCCTCGATGAACCGGCTTCTGTCCGGCTGTCCGGGCACGAGGACGGGCCCGTTGTCACCGCCCGTGAGGAGGCCGCCGCGGCTGTCGAGCAGCAGCCCGCCGCGTACTTTCTTCGCCTGGGTCGAGTGGCACTGGAAGCAATGTTCAGCGAGGACCGGCCGCACCTTCTTCTCGAAGAATTCGAGGACAGCCGCATCGGGCATGTCCTTGTTCGCCGCGGCGGGCCCCGCCGCAAGGCTGAGGCACAGGACCACGGCCGCGGCGGCCATTCCTTGCTGTGCGTGCGCTCTCATCGTCCGGCCCAAAGCTGCGGAGAGGCCTGCACGTGGGCGACGTGCGGCCCGAACAGTCACGCGGGGCGGGGCCCCCTGGCGGCCTCTGCCGCCGAAAGAGCGGGGGGGAGGGTTCGGCCATCATTCCCTATCCATGGTAGCGGGGCACAACGTCGCCTGCAAAGGAGTCTGCAGAAGGCGTTCCGAGTTTGGGCGCGCCGCCGGTCCATTCAGCGGAATAAACCCCGCCGCTGCCCGAAGGTGTTCTGCGATAACTCCGAAAGGTTATCCCCGGTCGAGGAAGTGGTGGTTAAACGCGGGGCCGTCATTCGCCGTGCGGCACCGACAGCGGCGGGCTGTACGGGGCCAGGCGCGGGGCGAGCCAGTCGACGGCATCATCGAAGAAGCCCAGCGCCGTCGAGCGGTTGTGCTTGCCCTTGGGGTCGACACGGGTTGTCACCGTCAGGCCACGACAGCGGGCAACGTACAGAAAGCTCTCGATTTGCGCGTCGAGGTTGAACTGGTCCTTCTTGCCGTAGGCGACGAACAGCTCCAGTTCGCCCTCTTTCAGATCGTACAGGTCGAGCAACTCGACCGGGTTCTCGTGAGCGACCAATTCAACCGTGTTGGGGTCGTTGCCGTACAGCGGCCGGATGACCTGCCCCATGCGTATGGGGACGCCGTAGAATCGGGCGACCACCTCGCGGCGGCGGCTGAAGTCCGTGCGCCAACCCCAGCAGTCGGGGTCGAAGTTGGCCAGGTAGCGGTTGCGGCAGTCGACCCAGCGCGTGTTCAAGGGCGGGAAGATGCCGAGGACGACGCCGATACGATCGCGATATTTGATGCCCTTGTTGTAGGCGGCACCGGCACCCATCGAGACACCGGCCATCACGTGCGCCTCGCGCTCGGGGCGGATCGGGAAGTACACGTGCAGGACATTCCAAACGTCGCCCATCAGGTAGTCCTCGAACGCCCCCGCCGTCGAGTTGAGGTAGAAGCTGCCGGCGCTGAACAGGCACGCCCTCCCCTTGAAGCTGCCGTCGGGGGCGGCGATGATCACCGGCGGGAGCTTGCCGCAGGCGATGGCCTGGTCCAGGGGCGGCACCACGTCGCGCAGGAAGGAGAGCTCGTCCTGGGCGAAGCCGTGCAGCCAGATCACTAGCGGATAGCGCTGACAGGGGTCGAAGCCGGGCGGCAGGTAGACGTAGACGTCGCGCCGTTGGCCAAGGGCAGGCGACCAGAGGCGGTTGTCCGCGCCGTGGTTGTGCGTAAAGTCAAGGACCTGGCCAGCGAGACGATTGTTGACGCGGTTCAGGGCGAGGCGGTCGCGGATCGGGTTGGCCCCGGCCCGCGAACACGGCAGGATCAGCAGGACGAGGAGGAAGGGCCAGCGGGAACGCGGACTCATCGGCGTGCCTCGTGGGGTGCTGCGGTGGGGCAGGCTTCCAGCCTGCCGAAGCGGAGGCAGGCTGGAAGCCTGCCCCACGTTTTGTCGACATTTCCCGGGCGTCCGTCTGAGAGGCCCTTACCTGTCCTGCCCGCCCCACCCGTCCGGCATGGCGGGAGACGCGCGCTTTCGCGATTCTTGCCGCGGCGGGGGTTGTGACGGGGATAGAGGCTGCGCGTGTCCTGTACGCCCTGCGTGGCAGGGGCGGGGACAGAAAGAGACGCCGGGACCATTTTCGTTTGACAACCGGCCCCCGCGCGCTTTCCAATCAACCGGAGAGAGTTGTCCGCAGGAGAGGAGGCGATGGCTATGGAATTGTTGGTGGAAAAGGCGGGTGACGTGACCGTCGTGGTGCCCAAGGCGGAATTCCTCGACGCCAACACCAGCCGGGAGTTCAAGGACGAGTTGCCCCAGGCGCTGGGCGAGGGCGGCAAGGTCGTCCTCGACCTGCGGTACGTCCAGTTCATGGACAGTGGGGGCTGCGGGGCGGTGCTCGCCGTGCTGAAGAAGCTCAAGGCGAGCGGTGGCGATTTGAAGATCTGCTGTGTCACCAATCCCGTCCGCGCGCTGTTTGACCTCGTCCGCATGCAGCGGATCATCGAGGTCTTCAAGACGCGCGAGGAAGCGGTCGCCGCCCTGGGAAAATGAGCGCCCAAATTAGCCCGACGCGCAAGCGAGGAAACCGTCGAACCTCGCTTGCGCGTCGGGCTAATCAGGGACTCACACCGACGCGGGCACCTCGAAGCCTTTCCGGTACGGGCGCGTCAGCAGCGCGTCGGCCTGTTTGTCGCCGACGAAGACTTCCTTGGTCGGGTCGACGCGCAGCCGCCGGCCGATCTGGTACTGGACCTTGTCGATCGGCAAGCCGTTCGCCTTCAGATGCTGCTGCGTCCGCTCCAGCGTCTCGGCCGCGGCCTTGTCGTCCTCGAAGAGGGCCTTGGTCTTGTCGAACTGCTTCGTCGAGCCCAGGCGGTAGCTGAGGTTGCCGAGATGGCACAGGGCGCTGGACAGGTGCCCCTCGAGGATGTCGCCGTGGAGCAGTTCCGGCTTGCGGCTGCGCACCGCCTGGACGAAGTTGCCGAAGTGGTCGCCGCCGCCCGAGAAGTGTGCCACGACCTCGCCGTTGGGCGAAAAGGCTGTCGCCTTCTCGTAATCGTGGATGACGAGGTAGCCGTCACTGCAGTGGAAGATGTTGCCGACCTTGGCGCCCTTGTAGTCCTTGGTCAGCAGGCCGCGCACCTCGAAGATCAACTCGCTGTCGCCGTAGTCGAAGACGCAAATCTGCGTGTTGGCCGTCTGCCCGTCGTCGACGTAGCCGAAGCGGCCGCCGACACTGAGGGCCCCGCCGCTCAACTCGTTCTTGCCCAGGCCCCAGCGGGCGACGTCCATCTGATGGATGCCCTGGTTACCCAGGTCGCCGTTGCCGTAGTCCCAGATCCAGTGCCAGTCGTAGTGCAGGTTCTTGCGCATCAGCGGGCCGTCCGGGGCCGGTCCGCACCACAGGTTGTAGTCGACCGTCTTCGGGATCGGCCGGGGGCCCTGCACCTTGCCAATGCTACCGCGCAGCTTGTAGCACAGGCCGCGGGCGACGCGCACCTTGCCCAGCTTGCCGGCGTGGAGGAATGCGATGGCGTCCCGAATGCCCTTGTGGCTGCGAATCTGCGTGCCGGCCTGGCAGATGCGGCCATACTTGCGGGCTGACTCGACGAGGCGCCGGCCCTCGCTGACGTTGTGGCTGACCGGCTTCTCGACGTAGACGTCCTTGCCGTTCTGGATGGCCCAGATTGCCATCAGCGAGTGCCAGTGGTTCGGCGTCGCGATCGAGACGATGTCGATGTCCTTGTCCTCGATGACTTTGCGGACATCCTGCACAAAGCGCGGCTCCTGCCCTTGCGCCTTGGCGACGGCGCGCATGGCATTGCCGATGACGGCGCTGTCGGCGTCGCAGAGGGTGGTGACGACGCAGCCGTGCCTATTGGCGAAGCCGCCTACGTGACTCAGGCCACGGCCGCGCACGCCGACGACGGCGACGCGCAGGGTGTCGGCATTGCCCTTGCGCGCGGCGACCGGGGCGGCCTCGGCCTCGCCGCCGGTAGCGGTGCCGGCCAGGACAGCGCCCAGCAGCGCGGAGTCACGGAGAAAATCACGCCGGTTGATCGAACGCATCCAGAAACCTCCTGCGAGAGCGGGGAGAGAGCGAGTACCTATCGACACTGTAATCGTGCTCCCCGTCCGGGGTCAATCGCATGGCGGACGTTTCTGTAGCCGCATTCGCCAGAATGCGGCTACGGGTTCATCAGGGAGGCGTGCAGTCGCAGAAGGACTTCTTCCGGGCTCTCCACGGGGTCGGCGACCTCCGTGGTGGCCTGTGTCCACGCCTCGACGAACGGGCTCGGCTGAGACAGCCAGCGGCAGCGGACCGCCAGCCGGGGCAGTTCGTCGAGGTACGCCCGTGCCCCGGCGACATCGCACACGTCGGTGTGGACCTCTCGCTCGGCCTGGCGCAGCAGGACGAAGTCCGGACAGGAGGCACGCACCTGGTCGAACAGGCGCCGCTCGGCCCAGGCGGGACCGCCGACCCGGCGCCGCCGTCCGAGCGGGTGGCGGAGCAGCATCAGCCCGACCAGCGCCACGCGGCGGAACCGCTCGCGCAGCACCAGGCTGTCCGCCAGGCAGCGACGCAGGTCCTCCTCGAACTCCTTGATCGACAGGAGAGTACGGAAGTCCTGCGGGGTGAGGTCGTCGGGCGTGTGAACCCAAAGGGCGAAGCCAAGATCGGCGACGACGGAAATGACCGGACGCGAGCATTTCCCGCGTCGCATCAGCCGCGCCGAGGCGACGCGGGCGAGGACGTCGTTGGCCTTGCGGTTGAGCGGCGTGTGGACATGGTAGTTCGCCCCGCCACTGGTGCGGATCGCCTCGACCAGGCAGGTCGACGGATCGGGGACCTCGCTGAGAGCTTCCTGGCGCAGGAAATAGGCGACGAGGTCGTCGACCGCCGGACCGTCCAGGGCGTACTCGGTCCGCAGCAGTTGCGCGAGAGCCGGGGGGTCGTCGCGCAGCGCCTCCCCGGCTCGACCGCGGAAGACGTACAGGCGACGGGCCAGCTCCGCCGACAGCGGCCAGCCGTCGCCACCCCAGACGGGAGTGCGCGGCCGGCCCGTCACCTCGACTACCATCAGCTCCGGCCCCCCGCTCCGTCGCGACCCGCTGTCGCGGGAGGGCCCCGAGCTGGCGCAGGGGCCCCGTCGTTCCAGGCGCCGATACTCCAGGCAGCGGCCGTCAAGCAGGAAGCGGTCGCCCGGCTGGAGTCGCTCCGCGAAGACCTCGTCGACATGGCCGATCGGAAGAGTGGTTGATGAGTGGGAAGTGGTCAAGGGATCTGCGACGGCTGGCGGAGGAACTTCGAGGATCACGGGGCACGGCTCCTCGGCAAGGATCGTGCCCAGGTTGCGTCGCAGCAGCCGGGCGGTGCGCTCATCGAGCAGAGTGAAGCGATCGCTCTCCCAGTGCAGGCGTGAGGGCAGCCAGTCTGCCTCGCTTGCGGATCGACCGGAGAGATAATCGAGGCAGGCGTCGAAGTCGGCGCGGGACAGGTCGCGGTAGGGCCAGGCGCGGCGGACGAGGTGGAACGCCTCGTCGGCGGTCCAGGCGTGGGTCGCAGCCATGCCGAGCAGCTGCTGGCAGAGGACGTCGAGGGGATGGGCCGGGACGCGCAGCGGCTCGCACTCGCGCAGGCGTCCCGACGCGCCGGTGACGGCCGCCTCGAGCAACTCGGCCGTCGTCGCTGTCAGCACCAGGCCGCGCCGCGGCCGGCCTGGACCGTGGCCGGCGCGGCCGACGCGCTGCAGCAGACGTACCACGTCGCCGGGCGGGTGGACCAGGACGACGAGATCGACGACGCCGACGTCGATGCCCAGCTCAAGGCTCGTGCTGCTGACCACGGCGCGGAGCCGCCCGCGCTTGAACTGGCGCTCGATGCGGCGACGACGACCGGGAGCCAGGGACGAATGGTGCGCGACGATCTGTCCGTCCCAGGCCGGCATCCGCCGCCGCAGCGCCCAGGCGAGGCGTTCCGCCAGGCCGCGCGTGTTGGTGAAGATCAGGGTACTGCTGTGTGTCGCCAGTTCGGGCGATACCTCGTCGGCCAGCGTCCGCACGAACCCCTTGCCCGGCGGCAGCGGACGCAGCGTCAGCTCCAGGGGCGAGGCGTCGCCGACCGAGGCCAGCACGCAAGAACGCCCCGCGCCGACAAGGAAGCGCCCCGCCTCCGTCAACGGCGTCGACGTCGCCGACAGGCCAATCCTCTGGAAAGATGAAGGATGAAGGATGAAGGATGAATCGGAACGGTTCTGGTTCATCCTTCCGCCTTCATCCTTCATCCTTTCTTCGAGTCGTTCCAGGCTCAGCATGAGGTCGGCGCCGCGCTTGCTGGCGGCGACGGCGTGGATCTCGTCGACGAGGACCCAGCGGAGCCCGCCGAAGAGGTCCCCGGCGCCGGGGTGCGTCAGCAGGAGGGCGAGGGTTTCCGGCGTCGTTAGCAGGATGTCCGGCGGGTCGGCCCAAAGGCGCTGACGTGCGGCCGCGGGCGTGTCGCCGGTCCGCAGGACCACGCGCGGCAGCGGTCGCGGCTCGGGGAGGAAGGGAAGCAGTCCCGCCAGGCAGGAGCGCAGGTTCTTGCGAACGTCGTTGCCAAGGGCCTTGAGCGGGGCGAGATAGAGACAGCGGACCGATGCGGTCGGCGGCCGAGTCAGCAACTCGCCGAGCAGGGGAGCGAAGGCGGCGAGGGTCTTGCCCGTGCCGGTCGGGGCGTTAAGCAGAAGGTTGCGACCGGCAGCGAGGACGGGCCAGGCGGCGCGCTGAGCCGCCGTCGGCCTGCCGAAGCGCTGCGCAAACCACGCCCGCACCGGGGTCGGCAAAGCGGACAGCGCTTTCTCGTCGGAGTTGCAGGGCGGGGCGATTTCCAGAAGGGCCTCGGTCGCTTCCATACGTTCCGTCCGGTGCGGTGCTGCCACCTTAGCCCGACGGGCCAGCGAGGGTGAAGAGTCCCTCGCTTGCGCGTCGGGCTAAGCACGAGGGCTAGTATACAAACAGATGGATACTGCGGCTTCGGAAGGGGATCGGCATAGAACCAGCCGTGGTTATCCCCTTATAATGGCGGCGATTCGTCGCCCGAATTGCTGCGGAGGGAATGTGCCCGAGTTGCCCGAGGTCGAGACGGTGGTGCGCGACCTGCGCCCGCACCTGACCGGGCGACGCCTGAGCGTCGCCCGTGTCGGGGACAAAGCGCTGCGCCGGCCGTGGCGTCGCGAGTGGGAGCAGCCCCTGCGCGGCCGGGTCATCGAACAGGTACGGCGGCGTGGCAAGTGGATCGTCCTCGACCTCGTCGGCGAGGCGCACCTCGTCTTCCACCTGGGCATGACGGGACAGCTAACGGTCGCCGATGCCGCGGAGCCCCTGCGCGACCATACACACCTGGTCTTCGACCTTGCGGAGCCGAAAAGAGGTCGATCAGCGCGACAGCTCCGCTTCCGTGACATCCGCCGCTTCGGGAGCGCGACGTTGTTCCCCACGACGGCGGCGTTGCAGCGGTTCTTCGTGGCGTCGGGCTTGGGGCCCGAGCCGTTCGACCTGGCCGAGCCCTGGTGGGCGCGCTACTGGCAGAAACGGGTGCGGCGGAGCAAGCGCTGCCTGAAGGCGATCCTCCTCGACCAGACGGTCGTCGCGGGCGTCGGCAACATCTACGCCGACGAGGCGCTGTTCGAGGCGAAACTGCACCCAGGACGGAGCGGCTCGTCGCTGGCTCCGGTGGCAGCGCGGCGGTTGCGCCAGGGCGTCGTGACTGTCCTGGAACGAGCGATCGCAAAGCGTGGCTCGACCATCCGCGACTACGTCGGCGGCGAGGGGCTGCGCGGTGGATACCAGGAAGAGTTCCGCGTCTACGGTCGCACCGGCAAACCCTGCGTGCGCTGCCGCACCGCGCTGGCGCGGACCCGCTTGGCCGGCCGCTCGACGCACTACTGCCCGAAGTGTCAACGAAGAAAGGATGAAGGATGAAGGATGAAGGATGAACCTGTCGTGTTCATCCTTCATCCTTCATCCTTCATCCTTGGTGAACTATGTCCTATCGCGCCTTCAAACGGCTGCTGGGCGAGACGAGTCTGGAGAGGAAGTGCCGCTTCCTCTTCGGCGGGTTCATCCTGCTGCTCATCACTGGCAGTTTCTGGTGGTACGCCCGCCAGACCGAAGACCTCGCCTACGATCAGCTGCCGACTACCTGCCGGCTGCTCGTCAACCACATCGTCGCCCACCAGATCGCCACCGTCTGCCGTCAGCCCGGCCAGGGCAACCCTCTGGCGGAGGACGCTGAAGAAGAGTTCCACAACAACTGGGAGAAACCCTGGCCCAAGACGCTCCGGGACTACAACTTCGTCTTCCTCTCCCCGACCGGCCGGGACAAGCGGCCCGACAGCGAGTATGCCCAGGAACGGCTCAAGGAGTTCCTCGCTGACCCTACCAAGAACGAGGACAGCCAGCGGACAGACAAGACGTTCCACTACTACGGCGCCATCCGGGCGACGCACTCCTGCCTGGGCTGCCACGGCCAGAAGAACCCCGACCTCAAGGAGGGGGGCCTGATTGCTGCTGTCCGCATCAGCGTGCCCACTGAGTTCATCGAGGACCCCGTTCACTTCAACCGCGCTATCCTGCTTAGCACCGCCCTGGTCACGGCCCTGTTCATCATGGGCGTCAGCTACCTCATCGTCCGCTATGTCATCGTCAAGCCGGTCAAGCACCTCAAGGAAGTCTCCGATGCCATCTCCGCCGGCGAACTGAACGTCCGCAGCGAAATCCAGACCGGGGACGAGTTCGAGGACCTCAGTCACGCCTTCAACCGCATGCTCCGCAACCTCGTCGCCATGCAGGATCGCTTGCGCAAGGTCAACGGCGACCTCGACCGCAAGGTCGACGAGTTGGCCCAGGCCAACCTTGCCCTCTACGAGACGAACCAGCTCAAGAGCGACTTCCTTGCCACCATGAGCCACGAGTTGCGCACCCCGCTCAACTCCATTCTCGGCTTCAGCGATGTCCTCTTGTCGGGCGACCAGCTGAACGACAAGCAGCAGCGCTGGGTGAGCAACATCAAGTCGTCGGGGGAACGACTGCTGGCATTGATCAACGACATCCTCGACCTGGCGAAAATCGAGGCCGGCAAGATGCAGGTGCGCGTCGGCGAGTTCATCCTGGCGAACTTGCTGTCCAATGCGGTGAAGTTCACGCCGGAGGGAGGCCGGGTCTTGCTCAAGGTGTCGCTGGGGCCACCGTCGCCCGGCCGGGCGGTCCTGCCGGGGCGCGACCTGCTCGGCCTGCCCGGCACCGAGGAGCCGGTGGCACCGGCCGACATCTTGTTGGTCGTCAGCGATACCGGCGTCGGCATCACGCCGGAGGAGCAGGAACTGGTCTTCGAGAAGTTTCGCCAGGGGGCCAACCCCCTGACGCGCGAGCACACGGGAACCGGCCTGGGACTGTCGATTACGCGCGAGCTGGCGCGATTGCTCGGCGGCGAGGTGACCCTGCACAGCGAATTAGGCCGCGGCAGCACGTTCATGGTGCGACTGCCGCTGCGGCTGGCCGCCGAGCCGCGCCTGGAGTTCGACCTGGCCCGCGAGACCCTCGACCTGTCGAAGGCGCAGCGCATCGACGCCCGCCTCTACGCCGCCCCGCAGACTACCGGCGACGTTCCCTGACCCCCGGCGAGCGGGGGGTGTGAACCCCCCGGTGCGTTGAAGTACCGGGGGGCTCACACCCCCCGCTCGCCGGGCAGAGGGACGGGACGGCCGCTGTCGAAATACAGCCACCGCTCCGGCCAGCGCAGCGCCGCCAGGGCCGTCCGGTACGGACCGCCCGCGAACCGCTCCTGCCAGCGGCGCGTGACCGAGTAGTCGATGCATAACGCCCGACCGTTGCCCAGCCCCGCGTACGGCCGGGCCTGGTCGAAGGGCCGTTCCTCCTCGCCGGGCAGGTCCACGCGGCTGTAGTGACCGAAGACGCTCCAGGCCTTGTCGCCGTAGCGATCCCACCACGGCACGCGCTCCTCGTGACGGTGCTTGCCCGCCGACCAGAACGGCACGGCCACGCGCCGCTCCGGTCCCGACAGCAGCCGCTTCACCGGGTTCGCATTCTGATGCACGAGGCCGCGACCAACCTTGTCAAGCATCGCGTCGCGGAGAACTCCCGCTCCCGCGTCGGTTCCTCGGCAGACGAAGAGCGCTGCCGCCTCGTCGCTGCTCATGCCGACGGACACCAGGAACTCCTCCACGCCGACCTCTCCCCGAGAAAGTCGCTCCAGTTCATCGTTGATTCGCGTCTGGTGTCGTCGGAACAGCTCGACGGCGTTCTCCTCCGGCCCCTGCCGCACTGCTTCGATGCTGGGACCGTGCCAGCAGGCATGAACGATGCGCAGGTCGTCGCGCTCCAGGACGAGGGGTAGGCGGCGGAATAGCCGGAGGGTCAGCGTCCGCGTCTCGTCGTCGGCGAGGGCCTGTGGCACCAGTCGACCAGAAGCGTCGAGGGCCTCGCGCCGGCCGAAGAACCAGGCGTTGCCATGTTTCTTCTCTCCGAGCAGCAGGTTGAGGTCATGGTTGCCCATCACCCCCTGCGCCAACCCGTCGTCCAGCAGCCGGCCGATCAACCGGACAACGGCCGGGCTGTTCGGGCCGCGGTCGGTCAGATCCCCGAGGAAGATCAGCCGCCTCCCCTCGGGATGGACGCCGTCGTTGTCGTAACCGAGGTGTCGAAGCAGCGCCCGCAGGGCGTCGATCTCACCGTGAATGTCGCCGATCACGTCAACAGAGCCCTCGAACAGAGGCTGCACCAGACCGTTGTCGACCATCGAACGATCTCCTTGTGATGTCCTGCCGTAGGGGCGGGCGGCTCGCCTGCCCTGCTGTCACCCCGGCGCGGGACAAAGGGGATAGGCGAGCCGCCCGCCCCTACGACGTGCGCCCGCTCTTACCAGCGAGAGTTTACCGAAAGAGCAAGCGGGGCAGCGGAAAACGCTTGACAGGTGCCCGTCCAATCGCTCACATAGAAGAGAGGAAGGTTGATCGGGAACTTCGGTCTCCTCTCTTGCGTCGGCGGGTTTCCTTGCCCTATTCACGATCTTCCACCACTTGCCCGGAACCGGCATTTTGCCCGCGCTGCCGGCGGGTGGAAACCTTCATGGGTCGGAGCGTCCGACGGGAACAAAAAGGACGGGACTTGCGTCTCACCGTCATCGTCCCCGAACGCGCTGGCCCGCTACCTGTTCTGCAGGGGAACGCCCGACCAGGGAGTTCGGGCGAGATTATTGCATGTCCGCCAGGGAACGAACCATGAAACTTTCCGCAGGCCTCACCCGCACGCGGTTGACGACCGGCATTCTCTGCGCCCTGTTCGCTTTGCTGCTGGGGTTCGCCAGTCCGTGGACGTCGAAGGCCTCGGCCCAGGAAGACGCCAAGCCCGCCGACAATGCCGGCGACAAGAAAGACGACGGCGCCAAGGGCACCGCCACGACCGCCGGCGACGACGACCAGGAACTGCTCATCACCCACATGATCAAGTCGGTCGGCTGGGTGTTCGGCCCGGTGCTGATCTTTGTCTCCGTGACGTTAATCGCCATCATCGTGCTGCTGGCGATGGACCTGCGCATGGGGGCGGCGGTCCCTCCCGGATTCGTCGAGGACTTCACCGACGTCGTCAACAAACGCCAGTTCAAGGCAGCCTACGACCTGGCACGCAACGACGGCTCGTTCCTGGGCCGCGTCATGACCACCGGCATGAGCCGGTTGCAGTACGGCATCGAGGATGCCCGCGAGGCCTCCTTCAACATGGTCGACAGCATCAAGGCCAGCAAGGAGCAGCTGATCGCGTACCTGGCGACCATCGGCACCCTGGGACCGCTGCTTGGCCTGGTCGGTACGGTGTTCGGCATGATCCTGGCATTCCGTCGCCTGGGCAACGCCACCCACATCGACACGACCGTGGCCAAGGGCCTGGCCGGCGACATCTCGCACGCCCTCGTCGTGACGTTGGTCGGCGTGGGCTTGTCGGTGCCGGCGATCTTCTTTCATACCTTCTTCCGCAACCGGCTGATCCGCCTCAGCATGGACACCGGCAACGTCGCCGACGACCTGCTGACGCAGATGTATCACAACTCGAAGAAGCCCGCGCCGGGCCTTCCCGTCGAACGCGCCGCCATCCCGGAAGTCGTTCCCGATAACCGCGCGGTCGCCCCGCAGGCCGTCAAGCCGAAGTAACCGCGGCGAGCGGGGGGTGTCAACCCCCCGGTACAATCGACCTACCGGGGGGTTGACACCCCCCGCTCGCCCAGACTTTGAGAGAGGCCATGAGCCACAGTTCGCGTTCTGACACCACCTGCGAACCTAACCTGACGCCCCTGCTTGACCTCGTCCTTCAGATCCTGATGTTCTTCATGGTGACCGTCAACTTCGCCCAGGATCAGCAGCAGGTCAGCGCCAATGTTAAACTACCCGACTCGGAGACGGCCCGGCCGCTGTCGAAGGCGAAGGACCGCGACCCGATCTTCCTCAACCTCCAGCTGCGGCCCGTGGAGGGAGGCAAGCCGGAGTACGTCGTCGAGGTTCCCTCCGTCGACACCAGCAAGGGCATGACGCCCCAGCAGCGTGAGGCGGCCCGCTTCATGTCGCAGGACAATGCGAAGATCTGGCTGCAGGGCAAGTTCCTCGACCTCAAGCGCGACAACAAGAACGGCGAAGTGACCAACTCGATCATCATCCGGGCGGACAAGGATGCCGAATACGCCGAGGTGTTCCGGCTGCTGGGAGCGTGTTCGGAGGCCGGCTTCCGCACGCTCAAGGTTCGAGCCCGGGTCATTCAGTGAGTTCCCGTCCGCCGTGGGGCAAGTTGGAAACTTGCCCGGACGAGGCGGGCAAGTTGGCAACTTGCCCCACACAGAAAGGGACAAGCCCATGCCGAACAAGCATCGCACGGAAGACAAGCCGACCGAAGTGACGCTCCCGATCACCCCCATGCTTGACATGGCCTTCCAGATCCTGTTCTTCTTCATCGCCACCTTCAACCCGGTGGCGGCGAGTGAGGGACAGATGGACCTCAGCCTGCCGGCCAAGAGCGATGCGGCGGCTCCGGACCCGAACAAGATCAGCCCCAGGGCCGAGTCGCACAAGACGGACATCGACATCCCGACGGACGTCACGATCTCCCTGCGCGGTATACAGGTCCCCAAGTTCGCAGGCGAGGTCAGTTCCATCACGATCACGACGAACAGGCCCCCCGAGATCCTCAAGGGAGCCGACAAGGAAGAACGCAAGGCGGAACTGCGCAAGCAGCTCAAGCAACTGAAGGCCTCCCGCCCTAAGGAAGATGACGCAAAGAAACGGCCCCCCAACGCACGCGTGGAGGCCGAGACCAATATCCGTTGGTCCGAGGTGGTCAAGATCATGGACATCTGCTATGAGGAGGGGTTTCAGGTCAGTTTCTCGAAGCCCCTCCCCAAAGGCGCCGGGCAGTAACGGGGAACCCCGACAGGGCGGCCCGCGGGACGTGGAAATCGGGAACCGTCCTCCGCTGGGCCCCGTCAAACCGGGGGGGAGAGATCAATGATGCCGCGCATTGGTCGCCGGTCGACAACGCGATCACGTGGGCTCGGGGGCCTGGTGGCCCTCGTCGCTCTTGTTGTGCTTGCGGCGGGCCTGCCGGATTCCTTTGCGGACGAATTCCCCCAACCGGCCCCTGTCGCGGAGCCTCCGCTGTTCGGGGACGAGTTCGGCAAACAGCGCGGCGTGGCGACATGTCTGGCGGCTGGGTTCGGCGACGCGGGCCCGCTGCGCCAGACCACTCTGTTGGCGGCCGGCACGCACCTCCGCCTCTGGGATGAGGCCCCTCCGTCGCTGCAAGGCGAAGACCTTGCTCCGGCCGGCGCGGCCCTGGTGCTCCTGAGCGGGAGCACGGCTACCGCACCGTTGGGATCCGTCACTTTCTTGAAGGCCGGGGAACAGGTCGGCGCCTGGTCGCTGCCCTTCAACGAGGACGTGCGTTCCCTCTCCTGGCACCTCGCCGCCGTCCGCGATGGCACGCCCCTGCCTCTGACACCGGCACAGGACGTCGACGCGATTCACGAAGCGCTGGCCCTGAACGACGCCCTGCTCAAGTCCCTTCGGACGCCCGTCCGGGTTCTCCAGCGCGCAGCCCGGACCGACGTGTCGATCGGGGAACTGGAAAAGGCGCCCGGACGCTTCCGCGGCAAGGTTCTCCACCTCGAGGGGCGGGCACGCCGCGTCCGCGTCCTGGATGCGCCGAAACAGTTAAAGTCTTACGGGATCAAGCATCTCTATCAAACGTGGTTTGTCAACCACGCCGAGGGGGTGCCGCACGTGTGTTGCCTGCTCAGTGCGGTCCCGCTGCGCGGACTCGAGGTCGCGGACAAACCGGGGAAGGACCCGCCCGTCGCGGCCGTCGGCTACTTCTTCAAGCAGTTTCGCTTCAAGGGATCGGAAGGACTGGCGGGCTACGGCGATCCCACCGCCCCGCTGGTCGTTGGATACGCGGTCCCCCTCATTCCGCACTCGGTCCGGCAGAGCGTGGCCGCGACCGCGGTGACGCTGGCCGGGTTCCCCATTGGTGCCGGGCCCATCCAGCAGGGCGCCCTGCTCGCTGCCGGCGAGCGGGCCGGTTGCTGGGCCCTCCGCGACCCGTCGCACGTCCCGCCTCTTGATCATACGTATTTCCACACCGTCCGCGACCGCAGGCCGCTGCCCACCGAGGTTGAGGACTCTGACGAGCAAATGCAAGAGGCCTTTGCCTACTACGACGCCGTCCGCAAGGCGAACGAGACGTCTCCGGACTTGTTCGTCAAGGACGCCCGGCCGGACGTGACCTTCGCCCATGTGTTTCAGGAGCCGAGTCGCTACCGCGGTGAGATCGTGGCGATCAAGGGCCACCTCCGCCGCGTCCGTCGCTTCGAGCCGATGGCGATGGTCAAGAGCAAGGACTTGACAAATCTCTACGAGTGCTGGCTGTACAATGACGAGTACGGCGAGGGCAACCCGGCATGCGTGATCTGCACCAAGCTGCCGCCCGGCATCAAGGTGGCGGAGACGGTCAAGGGAGACGTCCGGGTCACATTCGCCGGCTACTTCCTCAAGCTGTACCGTTACAAGGCCCTCGACACGAAGAAGCCCAACGAGTTCCGGCTCGCTCCGCTCTTGATCGGACACATCGTCCCGGAGGGCCGGCCGAAACCGATGACGCAGACGGCCTGGACGGGGGGGCTGCTGCCGATCTTCTTCGGGATCATCATCGTCTCGCTGGGGCTGGTGGTTGGGCTGGGCTGGGCGTTCCGTCGGGCAGACCAGCGCGTGCGGTCGCGGTTGGATGCGGCGGCGGAACAGTTCCACCGTCCGCCGGAGGAATGAGTACCTGATTCAACAACGTGGGGCAGGCTTCCAGCCTGCCGGACAACGGCAGGCTGGAAGCCTGCCCCACGCCCGGCAATCTCGAGCACGTCGCACAACAAAGGGAGCAGTCGTTCATGGCCACAGCACCTGTGCAAAACCTATCACGGCCGGCGGTCATCCGTGTCTCGCCCCTGGAAGGACGGAACGGGGCGGGCTGGGAACTGCTCCGCACGATGCCCGCGTGGATCATCAGCGCCGGCATTCACGGGCTGCTGCTGTTCCTGTTCTACCTGGTGCTGCAAGACCAGGCCTCGTTGCAGGCAACGCCGCCGCCGCGCCAGCAGGAAACCTTCAACACCAAGGTCGAAGAGAACAACCCCGCGGACATTCCTTTGACAAACGTCGAGGAGGGCCTCGCCCCGACGGTGCAGACAAACTACGACGAGGCCCGTATCAGCGAGCACGATGTCAGCGTGCCCGGCCCGGCCGATCCGTCGGCGGCCGAGGGCATTGCCGGCGAGAAGGAAGGCCCGCCGGTGACGGTGCCGGCCCCCCCCGGCTCGGGCACCGGGCAGGGCGGCGCCCGGGAGATGGACCTGTTTGGCAGCGGCTTCACCACACGTGAGATCGCGGGCGGCTACTTCTCCGGCGTCCGTCTGGTCCCCGGCGGTTTCGCCGGCCGCAGTGGCGCGACGCGCAAGCGGATAGCCCACGAGTACGGCGGCAGTCCCGCCTCTGAGGCTGCGGTCGGCAAGGGCCTGCTCTGGCTCGCCGAGCACCAGGCCGACAATGGCGGATGGTCGCTGTCGCAGTTTCATCTGCACTACCGTCCCGGCCTGAAAGCTCAGAAGCCCATGGTGGACCCGCGCGCCACCGGGCGCGGTCTGTCCGGGGCCATCGGCGACACGGCCGGGGCGGCCTTCGGGGTGTTGCCGTTCCTCGCCGCCGGCATCACCCACAAGCCGGGCAGCGGCAAGAAAGCCGAACTCGATGATCGCTACGTCAAGACAGTCGACCGTGCCCTCCGCTACCTGATGAACAAGCAGGGCCGCGATGGCGACTTCGGCGGCAACATGTACTCGCACGGCCTGGCGACCATTGCGATCTGTGAGGCGTACGGTCTGACCTCCGACCCGAACCTCAAGGCGAGCGCCCAGCGGGCGATCAAGTTCATCGTCGACGCCCAGGACCCGGACTCGGGCGGCTGGCGCTACCAGCCGCGCCAGGGCAGCGACACCTCCGTTGTCGGCTGGCAGGTGATGGCCCTCAAGAGCGGTCAGATGTCCGGTCTGAACGTCCCGAACATTACGCTGAGGGGGGCGGAGAAATGGCTGGATGCCTGCGAGACATCCGACAAAGGCAGTTACGGCTACGTCAACCCAGCCGACAGCCCGACGATGTCGGCAGTCGGCCTGTTGTGCCGGCAGTACCTCGGCACGCCGCGCCGCAACCCTGGGCTGCGCATTGGCTGTGACAAGCTGAAGCGCAACCCGCCCGGTTCGGCCTACGGCCTGTACTATGACTACTACGCCACACAGGTGATGCACCACATGGGCGGCGAGTACTGGGACTTCTGGAACGAGGGGCCAAAGAAGAACAAGGATGGCATGCGCGACATCCTCATCAAGAGGCAGGACACCGACGGCAGCTGGAACCCCGCGAACGACGCGCACGGCACCTCGGGTGGCCGAATCATGGTAACCTCGCTGTCGCTCTTGACGCTCGAGGTCTACTACCGTCATCTGCCGCTCTACCAGCGTGTGAACACGACGAAGAAGTAACCGCGCGTTGATTCAAATGGGCGAGCGGGGGGTTCACACCCCCCCGCTCGCCCATTTTTTCATACGGCGTCAGGGCTTGTCGGGTTTCCCAGGCTTGTCGCCCTTATCCTCGCTCTTGACCTCGTCGAACTGGATCTCCGCGACGACCGCCGGTGGAAACAGCTTGTAGCCGGCCGGCACCCGGGCGAGGAAGCCCTCCAATTCCACCTTCTGCCCGTCGATCTCGCCGGCGTCCAGCAGCGTCAGTGTCTCTTCGTCGCCCTTCTTCAACGTCAGCTGCCACTCCGTCCCGTTGGACTCGACCGCCACCAGCTTCTGCAACTTCGCCACGTCGAGCTTCACCGTCTTCTTGAAGAGCAGGATTGGCGACAGCTTCTCGCCGCCAGCCGTGCGGTAGAGGACCTGCAAATCGGTCACCTTCTCGGTCGCCTTCTTCTTCTCGTCGAGGTTGACGATCACCTGGGCGGGGCGGCCGGCAGTCGCGGGGCCTGCCTTCGGGCTGGGGAAACGGAGGCCACGGATGCCGGTCGGCGTTCCGCCGAAGTACTTCACAGCGGCCACGCCCAGTTCGCCCTTGTCCACCTCCGCCTCGATGGTCAGATGGTTCGTCCCACGGAAGCGCGTCGTACCGGTCAGTTCGAGATCGTTTTCCGGCTTCTCTCCCGCAGCAACTTTGACGGTCGCCGTCTGTTTCTCGTTGTCGTAGTCGATGCTGCGGAGGCGGTCGAGCGGGATCAGCGTCAGGACGCCCTTTTGCCAGACGGTGGAGTTCTCGTCGCGGAAGACCACCGCCTCGGGCCCCTCGGCCCTGGGCCTGGCGGGCGGACGTCGCTTGCGGTCGTCGGGTTTGTCCTTGCCGTCCTTCTTGTCGGGTTCCTTGTCCTTGGCGGGGACAAGCCAGCTCAAGCGTCTTGTCCCCTCGGTGAACTCCCAGGTTTTGAGTTTTTGCTCCTTGCCCTTGGCGTCGACGATAACCAGGCCGCCCGCTGGCGCCTCCTTGTCGTCGGCGACCGCCACGCCCAGCGCGGCCAGCAGGCCCGCGCTCCAGACCGCTGCACAGTTCGTCCAGGACTTCATCGCAGGTCTTCCTCTCGATGCGGGTGATAAACCTCTCTTGCATCGTCCGAACTCTGTCCGCCAAGATCAAGGAGAAACTCCGCATCGCCGCTTCTGCCCCCTCGCCCCTTGGAGGAGAGGGATAGGGGTGAGGGGTTGAACTCTCCGCAACCAGGATCGCAACCATGTCCGCTGTTCCGCTCGCTTACGACTTCGATGTTCTCGTGGTCGGCGCCGGTCATGCCGGTGTTGAGGCAGCCCTGGCGTCGGCGCGCCTGGGACTGCGCACCGCCCTGTTGACGATGAACGCCGACACCGTCGCGCAGATGAGCTGCAACCCGGCCATCGGCGGTGTCGCCAAGGGGCAGATCGTCCGCGAGATCGACGCCCTCGGCGGAGCAATGGGCGAGGTCATCGACGCCAGCGCCCTCCAGTTCCGCATGCTCAACCGGGCGAAGGGGCCAGCGATGCACAGCCCACGAGCCCAGGCGGACAAGAAACTCTATCAGTTCACGATGAAGCATCGCGTCGAGGCCCAGCCCGGCCTGACGCTGCGCCAGGAGGTGATCGAGGGACTGCTCCTGGAGGCGAACGGCCGGCGTGAGCCGGCTGGTACGTCGCCCTGTCAACTGGCTGGTGAAGTACCGGCCGGCTCACGCCGGCCGTTCGCCCAACGCGTCGCAGGCATCATTGCACAGGGCGGCACGCTCTACCGGGCGCGGGCCGTTGTGCTGACGACCGGGACGTTCCTCAAGGGGCTGATGCACACCGGCGAGGCGAAGGCACGCGGTGGGCGGGCCGGCGACCCATCGGCGGAAGCGCTCAGCGATAGCCTGACGGCGTGCGGCTTCCAGCTCGCTCGTTTCAAGACCGGCACGCCCTGCCGCCTCAACGGCCGTACCATCGACTTCAGCAAGACGGAGCCGCAGCCCGGCGATGCCGACCCCAGGCCGTTCAGTTTCCTCAACGACGCCGTCCCGCAGCCGCAGCTGCAATGTCATATCACCTACACCAATGAGGCCGTCCACGATCTCATTCGTGCCAATCTCGACCGGGCCCCCATGTACAGTGGGCAGATCCAGGGCCGCGGTCCACGCTACTGCCCGTCGATCGAGGACAAGGTGGTGCGCTTCGCCGACAAGGAGCGGCACCAGATCTTCCTCGAGCCGGAGGGGAGGAACACGCTTGAGTATTACTGCAACGGCATCTCCACCAGCCTGCCGCGCGACGTGCAGCAGGCAATGCTGCGATTGATTCCCGGCCTGGAGAACGCGGAGGTCATGCGCTGGGGCTACGCCGTCGAGTACGACTATGCTCCGCCCACGCAACTTCAGCCGACCTTGGAGACCAAGTACGTCGAGGGCCTGTACTTCGCGGGGCAGATCAACGGCACGACCGGCTACGAGGGGGCGGCGGCCCAGGGGCTGATGGCCGGCATCAATGCGGCACTGAAAATCAAGGGCGAGCCGCCGCTTGTCCTCGACCGCAGCCAGGCCTACCTCGGTGTGCTCATCGACGACCTGGTGACCAAGGGCGTCGACGAGCCCTATCGCATGTTCACGTCGCGGGCCGAGTATCGCCTGCTGCTGCGTCACGACAATGCCGATCGACGGTTAACTCCCCTGGGGCATCGGGCCGGCCTGGTTGACGCTACCCGCTGGCAGCGTCTCCAGCGCAAGGAGCAGGCCATTGCCGAGTTGACGGAGTTCTTGCGCAACCATCGCCACGAGCAGCAGACGCTGGAGCAGTGGTTGCGCCGGCCCGAGGTCGACTGGGGGCAGGCCTGTGCGATGGCCCCGGGACTTGCGGAGCGGGCGGCGAGCGTGCCGGCCGAGGCGGTCGAGCAGGTGGTCCTGGAGACGAAGTATTCGGGTTACATTGCCCGGCAGGCGGCACAGGTGGAGCGCTTTCAGCGGATGGAGTCACGGCCGATCCCGCTGCACTTCGACTATGCCGCCGTGCCGCAGTTGCGGGCCGAGGCAAAGGAGAAATTGACCCGCGTCCGGCCGACCAGCCTGGGACAGGCCAGCCGCATCAGCGGCATCAGCCCGGCGGACCTGGCGGTACTGCTGATCTACCTGGAGTGAATTCGGCCCCGGCCAATTGCGCTGCGATGGCGGGCCGGACCGGAGCAAGCCGATGGGGCCGTATTGTTGGTCTATCGGCGTTGAGGCGTTTCATGGTAAATACTTCGACCAGCAGACGAGAACGGCACCCTGGGCAAAACGACCCAACCGGCGAACGCCGGCGCTCCGATCAGATAAGGCAGCCTGCGCCCACAATCGCGCCCGGCATGGACAAGGCGAGCCACGGCGGAGGCGAAAACCCGGAAGCCTGCGAAGGCAGGGTGAATGGGGAAGGTCTGCCGGTAAATTGGAGGAAGTACAGCAGGGTAAAGGACTTAGAGCGATCGACCCGGTTCGATTCGCGTTGACACGTTGGACGGGCCGGGTATAATCGCGGTTAGTGGTAAGCTTGGTAAACCCCTCCGAGTTGTCTTCCTGCCGCTGCTCGAGGAGTGATCGAAGCACACCTATTGTCCTGACAGCCAGATCGAGGACGGGCAAGACAAAAGCGGGACGGGTGAAGATCCAGTCAAGGAGGACTTTGGGGGTGAGCGGCCTCTTGAGCGGACAAGAGACCGGCCCTCTCCTCGTGCGCTGCGCTGGTTTCAAACCCTGCAGGTCCGGCTGTGCCGGGCCCACGGGTGACAGACCCCCGGCCAGTTAAGGGATGGATGAACGCATGAAAACCGTTTTCACGACCGGTGAAGCTGCCAAGATCTGCAAGGTGTCGCAGCAGACGATCATTCGCTGCTTCGACAATGGACAGCTCAAAGGGTTCCGCGTGCCGGGGTCGCGGTTCCGCCGCATCCCGCGCGAGGCCCTGTACAAGTTCATGAAGGACAACGGCATTCCGACCGATGCCCTCGAGAGCGGCAAGCGCAAGGTGCTGCTGGTCGACGACGATGCCGACCTGGTCGACCTGATGACCAAGGTCCTCGAGGAGGACGGCCGCTTCGAGGTGCGCGTGGCGGGCAACGGCTTCGATGCCGGCATGATGGTCAAGGAATATCGGCCCGACATCATCATCCTCGACGTGATGCTGCCTGACATCAACGGCAAGGAAGTCTGCCATCGCGTCCGCGCCGACTCCAGCCTGGAGGACGTGCGCATTCTCTGCATCAGCGGCCTGATCGAGGAGGACAAGGTCCACGAGCTGCGCCTGTCCGGGGCTGACGACTTCATGCCCAAGCCGTTCGAGCTGGACGCCCTGATCGAGCGGATGTGTACCCTGCTGGAGATCGAGCCCGCCTCGGCGATGGCCTGAGCGGTTCTCCCTTAGCCCGACGCGCCAGCGAGGAACCTAGCGAACCTCGCTGGCGCGTCGGGCTAAGGGAAGCCGGAAGCCGATAGCCGACAGCCGATCGAAGGAGCGATCGCCGTGAGACCCGGGGCCCTCGCCGAGGCCGTAACGCAGTTGACCTGGGTGCCGCCGACGGCGGCGTCGTTGCTGGCGCTGGCCCGCCCGTTCACGCCCGCCACCTGGTCAGTCCTTCGCCGCGACCCCGGCAGCGTCCTCCTGCTCCTTCGCACGCGGACCGTCTCCCGCCTTGCTCCCGATCACTTCACCCTGCCCGAACTGGCCCGCTCCCCCGAAGTGCTCGAATCGGCTGTGCGCCACCTCCGTGCCGAGGGCGAGGGCCGCCTGCCCGACTGGTCCCTCCCTGGCCGCTGTGCCGTCCTCGAGGCCTGCCTGCTGTATGCGCGCCAGGGCCGCCGCCTCGCGGAGCGAGTCCGCCGCTGCGACCCCGAGAAGGCGTGGGCAGCAGGACTGCTGGCGCCCTTGGGCTGGATCGGCCTGGCGATTTGCTCTCCCCGTGAAGTGGCCGATTGCGTCGGGGAGGCAGCCTTCGCGCGCGACCCCGGCGCGGTGCAGCGGAGCCGCTGGGGGATTGACCACGCCGAGGCGGCGCGCCGGCTGGCCCGGCGCTGGGCGCTGCCGGCGTGGCTGTCGGCCGTGACCGGCTACCTCGCCCTGCCGCTCGATGTCGCACGTTCCCTGGGGGCCGACCCGGTCCTGTTCCCCCTCACCCAACTCGCCATCGCCCTGGTGCAGCAGCAGGGCAAGGGACTGGGCCTTGCCGTCGGCGCCACCGTCACCGATCTGCTCTTGGCGCTCGGCCTGACCTCGACACGGGCCCTCGACGTTGTGGACGGGAAAGACGAGGAACCCGATCCGCAAAGGTCGGCCAGCGAGCCGCAC
This sequence comes from Planctomycetota bacterium, assembly GCA_016177925.1. Lineage (GTDB taxonomy): Bacteria > Planctomycetota > Planctomycetia > Gemmatales > Gemmataceae > JACOUH01. Next base: position 24,237 of record JACOUH010000184.1, read on the forward strand.
TCGCTCGTCGACCTGCTGCAGCTGGCGGCGGAGAACCGGCGGCTGCTGGCGGCACGGGGAGGTACTCGACTGGAAGAGGAACTGGACGTCCTGCACCGGGCGCTCCAGGAGCAGCGCGGCCGCGAGGACGAGATCAGCGCTGGAGACGATCATTGGACAGGCCCAGCGCATCCACCAGCTTCTGCGCGACGTAATGCAGTTCGCCCGTCCGCCAGCGCCGAGCTTGCAGCCGGTCGACCTGCTCCGCCTGGTCGACGAGGTGGCTGTTGCCCTGGCAGAGTACGCCCAGGGTCGTAAGGTGCGGCTGCGTGTCCGCGACCGCGGTGAGGAGACGGCGGCGCCACATCTGCTGCCCGCGCTCGCCCCGCCAAAGTCGGAGGCTCCGCTCCTGGTCCACGCCGATGCGACGCAGCTGCGCACGGCCCTGACGTGTCTGCTCCGCAACGCGATCGAGGCGGCCCCGGCCGACGGCTGGGCGAGCATCCGGCTCGAGGCGCAGGCGGGCCTGGCGGAGGTGCTGGTCGAGGACTCCGGTCCCGAGTTGCCGCCGGCCCTTCGCGAGCACCTCTTCGACCCCTTCTACAGCGGTCGCCCCGCTGGCCGTGGCACCGGCCTGGGACTGCCGACTGCATGGTCGCTGGCGCGCCAGCAGGGCGGCGATGTCTTCCTCGCCAGTCAAGCCGGCCAGCCCACTCGCTTCGTCCTCCGCTTGCCCTTCCTCACCGACCATCTCACTGCCCGCGCCGGCTGAGCAGGCGAGCGGGGGGCGTGAGCCCCCTGATTAGGTAATCAGGGGGCTCACGCCCCCCTTACTTCGCCTCCTGCCAGCGCTTCCACGCCAGTCCCGGCCGGTCGACGCGGAACTGAACCAATCGCTGCTTTTTCACCTCCGTCACGTAGACAGTGCGGCCGTCCGGACCGCCGAAGCAGAGGTTGCTCGGTGACTCGCCGAGCACGTCGACCTCGTGCAACACCTTGCCCGCCGGCGACAGCACCACCACCGTCCCTTTACCGTAGCGCGTGATGTACAGGTTGCCGTCGACATCGCAGCGCATGCCGTCGAAGCCGTGGTCGTCGAACTTCTTCAGGAGCCGCTTGTCCGACAGCTCGCCGTCGGCGCCGATCGTGAACGCCCACACGTTGCGCTGCACGCTCTCATTGACGTACAGCGTCTTGCCGTCGGGGCTGACCTCGATGCCATTGGCCGTGCCCATGCCGCGGGCCGCACGGTGTGTCTTTCCCTTCGTGTCGATGCGCCAGACCTGGCCGGTGCTCTTGCCCCAGTCAGGGTCGCTGGCGTAGAGCGTGCCGTCAGGAGCGATGGCCAGATCGTTCGGCTGATTCATCCGGTCCTCGTGAGCGTGGACGCTGACCTTCTTCGTCTTGAGGTCGATGCGGAGGACATTGTGCCCGACATAATCGGCGACATACATCATCCCTTTCTTGTCGAAGACGATGCCGTTGCCGACGCTCTTGCCGGGCAGCTGGACGAAGATGTCGCCCTTGCCGTCGGGCGTCACGCGGCCGATGGTCCCGTCGCGGCCATAGTTGACGGCGTAGATGTTGCCCTCCGCGTCGCAGTTCGGTCCCTCGATGCCCGGCGTGAATGCCTTCTCCTTCGTCAGCGGAGAGGCCACGAACAGCTTCTCCTTGTCGGCCGCATGACCGAGCGAGAGGATCGCAAGGACGGCCAGGGCTAGAGCGATTGTGAGCGAAGTGCGGAGAATCATCGTGGTCGTTTACCTCGGTGTTGGGAAAGAGTAAGCGCAGGAGCGCGGAATGCTGCTGGATTCTGCGCTACCCGTCAGCGGATCACCGAATCCATCTCGAAAACTGGCAGCACGAGAGCATACGCTACCAACATCTGAGCCCCAATCCCCGCCAGAGCGAAGCCCGTTACCCAGAGCCACGACCAGAGCTTCCCTCGACGCTGCCTCCGAAGCACACTCACCGCCAACTCATCCACGGTCAGTAACGCCAGGACGATGAGCAACGTGGGCAGGGAGAGGCACGATGCATTGAACCGCACGAACACCATGAACCAGCTTGTCAGCGCCGGCAGTTCTCCCCTTGCCTGTAGCTTGGCGAAAATCGGAGCGAAACGGGGGGCATGGACAACGATGACGACGAAAGCGGGCAACCAGGTGAAGCCATACAGGACGAGCCGAACCCACCACCGAGGGCCGCCCCGTTGCTCAGGTGCATCAAGCTCCTGCATGGTCCCTCCCCGAGAAACAGCTCAGAAGAGGACCGGCTTGCCGAGCTTGCGACGGACGACCGTGAACTGCCCGCCGTGCATCAGCGTGTGATTGCACACCAGCAGCAGTAGGTCTCCCAGCGTCGGGGCGAACGGCGCCATGCTGCCGGTGGTCGGACGGTCGAGGTCGGCGTCGCTCAGCTTGCCGACGGCAGCCACGGTCGCCGAGCGGACCTTGTCGAACAGCGACAGGTACTCCGCCTTGGTGAGGAAGCCGTCGGGGCCGTCCTTGCCCGCGCCCTTGGCACCGTATGTCTCAGCGAAGCTGGCCGGCAGATCGGGGTAGGGGGCGTCCGGGATTCCCTGCTTGACGAGATGAGGCTCGGCAAAGATGAGATGCCCGAGCTGCCAGGCGATGTGGTTGGCACCAGGGACCGGCCGCGTCAACAGGTCGGCGTCGGACAGGTCCTCGAGATACTTCGTCAGCAGGAACTTCGTCGAGCCCAGGGCCGACTGGATAGCGTCTCGTCCGGTCACTATGGTTCCCTCCTGGAAAAAGGGCCCCGAAGAACAGATTCGCCTCACGGGCACGAGTGTCATTGTAAGAAAGGAACTGCCGCCGGGGCCACTGAACCCCTGGTGCGTCGGAGTACCGGGGGGTTCATACTCGCCGGGTGGACTTTTTTCCGTTGGGACTTGCTACCCGAGACAGGGCCTCGATAGTAGAATACCTCGTGTTGAAGTCAGAGATGCCGAAAGGCGTTGAGCAGGAGACTCGCACCATCCGACGGATGGCCCTCCTGGGTTGTGCCGAATTCAGTGATGCCGAAAGGCGTTGGGCAGGAGACTCGCACCATGCGACGGATGACCCTGCTGGGTTGCTGCCTGCTGTTGGCCGCGGCCGGTCGGTCGTCGGCCGTCGCGGCCGCCAGGGAACTGGCGCCCGCGGAGAAGGAGAAGGCTCGCGCGCAGCTGCGCCGCCTGGCCGACCGCAACTTCAAGGCTCGCGAGCAGGCGACCGCGGAACTGCTGCGGCTTGGCCCCGCGGCCCGGTCAATCCTCGAAGAGGGCGTCAAGGATTCCGACGCCGAGGTCCGCCGGCGCTGCGGCCTGCTGCTCCGCCTGGCCTCGCGCACCGACACGGAGATCGCGCTGGAAGACTTCATGATCAAGAAGGACTCGACGGGCCTGCTCAAGCTGCCCTCGTGGGGGCGGTTCAGCAAATCCGTCGGGGCCGACGACGCGGCCAAGCGCTTATTCGTCGACATGTACTGCAATGAAGGGACGATGCTCGCCCAGCTCGATCGCAGCCCGGAGGACTTCGCCACGAAGTTTCAGGAGCACGTCCAGACCATTCAGCGCAACCTGTACACACCCTGGGGCGTCGCCAACTCGATCAGCCACCCCAAGGTGCTGGCGCTCGTGTTCATGGCGAGCGATTCGCGCCTGGCGGACAACCTGCAGGTCTTCTACGCCCTGAACAGCCTGTTCTATCAGCCGAGCGTCCAGCAGGGCTTCAAGGACAACGCCGGCAGCCGCAAGCTCCTGGTGGCCTTCCTCGAGTCGCGCACCAACCCGTCGACCGTCTCGCAGGCATTCTACATCGCCCGCCAGTTGCAGCTCAAGGAGGCGTTGCCGCTGGCGCTGAAGACGGTCAAGACGAAGACGACCCAGTCCTACACGCGCGGCACGGCGGTGCTGTTCATCGGGCAGGTCGGCGGCAAGGAGCACATCAAGGACCTGGAACCGCTGCTAGAGGACACGACGCAGATGGGCGCGATCCGCACCGGCACGGCGACGATCAACGCTCAGCTGCGCGACGTCGCCCTGGCGGCGATGATCCAGATGAGCGGCCAGAACCTCTTCGACTATCCCTTCCCCTTTTTGCAGCAGTACCGCAACTTGCGCGGCAACTTCCAGCTGCCGCCGTACTATTACGGCTTCCAGGACGACGCCGGTCGCACCGCCGCGATGAAGAAGTGGAGAGAATCGCAGCCCAAAACGGAGCCCACGAAGGAGCCGAAGAAAAAAGAAAGTGCGAAATAACAGGGCAGCAGGCTTTGCAGCCGTCGCCGTCCGATGCGCTGGACACGGTACGGCACGAGAGAAAAGCGCGCACCCCGGACGCGAAAAAATGAGAACGTGTCGGTGGCGCGAATGCAATGCAACGCAATTCTCATCAGCGATTCTACTGAACAAAGCGACATAGGGCCAGGCCAAAAGCGATCGCGCCGACAGATTTCGTTTGCGTTGCGGGGGAAACCTTCTACCCCGGCCAGAACGCTCCTGCCAAGCCCCGCGCTGGCGCGTCGGGCTTGGGTCAACTCTCCCCGCGTTGAGTATACCTATCCAGACAACGCAAAGCCCCGGAAGATTGAACCGCCCGAGGCGGAAGGACGCTGGCGGCAGTCGCGGTTGACGTCGAAGCGGTGCTAGACTACAAACGCGGCCCCAGAGAGGGAACGAGGTCCCATCGTCGGGAAGGAGAAGGGCAATGGCAGTGCGTCGAGGAAGGCCTGTCCCGACGGGCCTGGTCTGGCTCGTTGTCGCCAGCCTGTTCGGCCTCGACGGGGCAGGCTGCGGGAAATCTTCCGACGAACCGCCCGCCCGTACCGAGGCCGACGGCACGAGGAAAGACGAACAGCCGGCCTCGACCACGAAGCAGGCCGAGGAGACGATCATCAAGAAGCCGGCTGCGCGCGACCGGCTGCACCGCTCCTTCCTCGAGGCGACGCGCAAGCTACCACCGCCCGACCAGCGCCCGCCCGACCGCACCCTGACCGGCAAGTCGATCGGCAAGCTCTACGGCGAGGTGGTGCGGCTGTGGGACAGCATCCGCTTCACCGCCGCCGACGGCACGCGCATCGCCTACACGGCCACGCTCGAAACAGATTTGGGCGACATCGACATCGCTCTCGACGCGGACCTCGCTCCCAATCATGTGCGCAACTTCATCGCCCTGGCGAAGGTCGGCTACTACGACGGCCTGGTCTTCGACCGCATCGACGAGGACGAGGCCGAGACGGAAGACGGGAAGACAATTCGCTACGAGGGGCTTCAGGCCGGCTGTCCATTAGGAGAGGGCGACCCGCTGAAGAACAGCATTGGTTACTGGCTGAACCCGGAGTTCGATCCGCAGGCGCACCACGAGGAGGGGACGGTCGGCTTCTGCCACGGAAGAGAGCGGGACACGGCCGCCTGCAAGTTCTATATTACCCTCTGCAAGGCGCCGTACCTCGACGGCAACTACACCGTCATCGGGAAAGTGACCCGCGGCCTTGCGGTAGCGCGTACAATATTTATGAGGCCGACGATCATCGAGGAAGAGGATGGCGGCAGCCACCGCCCCGAGAAGCCGGTGATCATCCGCAAGGTGACGATTCACGAGCGGCGCGGTTGACCCGCGCCAGACATACTGCCCGCGGTGAGAAGCGGGAGGGGACCCACGCAAAGGGAGCCTGCGAACCAGGTCAGGCCGGAAGGTGCAGCCTTAAGCTACGCTCTCTTGTGCAGTGGACCATCCTCTCCCGCTCCTTGCCGCGGGCTCCTTTCTTTGCGGAGCCCGTCCTCTCTGGGCGCGTTGGCAACCACGTTCGGTTAGCCGCGACGCGCCAGCGGAGCGCTCCGCTAGCGCGTCGCGGCTAACCAGGGAAATGCCAAGGATCATGGCCAAGCAGAAAGCGCCACTCGCTGTCCCCGCTGAAACCCCAGCCCCCGAGGGGTACACTGTTCTCGCCCGCCGCTACCGGCCGCAGCACTTCGCGGAACTGGTCGGTCAGGAGCACGTCGCGCGCGCCCTGGAGAACGCGCTGAAGAGCAACCGCGTTGCCCACGCTTACCTGTTCACCGGCGCTCGCGGCGTCGGCAAGACATCAACTGCTCGCATCCTCGCCAAGGCCCTCAACTGCGAGCACGGCCCAACCACGCAGCCCTGCGACGAGTGCGCCATCTGCAAGAGCATCGCCTCCGGCGAGGACGTCGACGTGCTCGAGATCGACGGCGCCAGCAACAACGGCGTCGAACGCGTCCGCGAACTCCGCGCCAACGTCCAGTATCGCCCCAGCCGTGCTCGTTACAAGATCTACATCATCGACGAAGTCCACATGCTCACGGTGGCGGCGTTCAACGCCCTGTTGAAGACGCTGGAGGAACCGCCGCCGCACGTCAAGTTCATCTTCGCCACCACCGAGGTGCAGAAGATCCCGATCACCATCCTGTCGCGCTGCCAGCGGTTCGACTTCGCCGGCATTGGCACTGCCCCGATCAAGGACCGCCTCCGTGAGATCGTCCAGAACGAGGGGATGCAGGCCGACGACGAGGCCCTCGACATGATCGCGCGGCGGGCGGGCGGCTCGATGCGCGACGCCCAGTCGCTGCTCGATCAGCTGCTGGCGTTCGGCTCCGATCGGCTGACGGCGGACCAGGTCCACGCACTGCTCGGCACCGCCGGCGACGACCGCGTCGTGGAGTTGGCGACTGCCGTCCTGGAGCATGATGCCAAGCGTGCCCTCGACCTGCTCGCCGCGCTGGCTGGTCGCAGTCTGCAGCTGGGCGAACTGCTCGACCAGCTGATGGCATACTGGCGCGACCTGATGGTGGTGCGCTGTACGGGCGCCGAGGCGCCGGACCTGAGTGTGCCGTCGCGCCACCGCGAGTCACTGCTGAAACAGGCGAACGCCCTGGGACTGGAAACGATCCTGGCGGGGCTCGACATCCTCAATGGCGCCCGGGCGAGGTTGCGCAACTCCAACCACGGCCGGCTGCTGGTGGAGATGGCCCTGGTGCGGCTGGCCCGGCTGGAGGACTTGATCCCAGTCAGCCAGCTGGTGCAATCGCTGGCGCAGGGCATCTCGGCGGGCACGGTCCCCGCTCCGTCGGCGGCGCGCATGGTTGCCCCGCCGGAGGGCCTAAAAAAAAAGTTGACCGCGCCGGGTGAGAACGGCACCCACGCCCAACCCCTGGCGCTGACCTCCGACTCGCTACCTGAGGTCTGGCAGCGCGTCCTCATCTCCGTCGGCCCACTTTTCGCATCTCAGCTCGATAAATGTAATGTTCCTGCAATTTTTGGGCCAAACACTCTGGTAATTCGCTTCGCCGCGGGCTATGATAAAGAGCGGGAGTTCTGCCAGGCCCCCGACCGCCTGAAAAAGGTCGAGGAAGCCTTGCAGAAGACCACCGGACGGCCCTGGACGGTGCGCGTCGAAGCGGGCGGCTCTGCGGCCAACGCGGCCCCGACAGCCTCGGTCGTGCCGCCCCGCGAAGCGGAGAACAGCCTGGTCAGGGCCCGCCGGCAGCGCGAGGAGGCGGAGAACGAGCCTCTGATCAAGCGGGCTCTCGAGGTCCTGGGGGCGCAGCTCGTCCGCGTGGACGAGGGGTTCAACACGGCCCCGGCACCGGCCCCGGTTGCGAATCGTCCGCCGATCCCCGCCCCGGAGGAGGTCGGGGACGGCGAGGAGGCGTAAGACATGTTCGGCAAGCTCGGCCAGCTCTTCAGCCTGCTCAACAATCCTGACAAGATTCGGGACGAAATGCAGAAGTTTCAGCAGGCCCTCGGGCAGATCATCGCCGAGGGCGACGCCGGTGCCGGCATGGTGAAGGTGCGCGTCAACGGCCGTCGCGAGGTAGTCCTCTGCCAGCTGACCGACGAGGCGATGAAGGGTGGCGACAAGGAACTGCTCGAGGACCTGATCAAGGCGGCGGTCAACCAAGCGCTGCAGAAGATCCAGCAGCAGGTGGCGGAGGAGAGCGCCAAGATGGCCGCCAACCTCGGTCTTCCGGCCGGCGCCCTCGGCGGCATGGGAATGCCGGGCATGGTGTGAGCTTTCTTAGCCCGACGCGCAAGCGAGGTTTTTTCTGTGTTCCTCGCTTGCGCGTCGGGCTAATCAGCGGGGTGTGATCGTGGGGACGGAGGCGGGCGGGGCGATTGGACGGCTCACCGAGGCACTCGGCAAGTTGCCCGGCATCGGCCCGAAAACGGCGGAGCGACTGACGCATTACCTGCTGGCCGCCAGTCGCGTCGAGGTGTTCGCTTTGGCCGATGCGCTGCGGGCCATCAAGGAAAACATCCGTCGTTGCAACCAGTGCTGCAACCTGACGGAGGGCGAACTCTGCTCGCTCTGTGCTGACCCGCGTCGCGATGCCTCCGTGATTTGCGTGGTGGAGCAGCCGCGCGATCTCGCCGCCCTGGAGCGGTCGGCTTCGTACCGCGGCCTCTACCACGTCCTGCACGGCCGGCTTGCCCCGCTGGAGAACGTCGGTCCCGAGCAGCTGACCACCAGCCAGCTCTCACGCCGCGTCCAGGGCGGGACGGTCAAGGAGGTCATCATGGCAACCAACCCCACGCTGGAGGGCGACGGGACGGCCCTGTACCTGTCGAGCCTGCTCGCCCCCACGGGCGTGCGGATCACGCGGCTGGCCAGAGGGTTGCCATCGGGATCGGTGCTGGAGTTCGCCAACAGTCAGATGCTCGCGGACGCCCTCGAGGGGAGGCGAGCCTTTTGAGGGCACATCTGAAACCAAGCTCGGTTAGCCGCGACGCGCGAGCGGAGCGCTCCGCTGGCGCGTCGCGGCTAACCAGGGAATTGGATTGTGGACGCGCCCTAAAGAACGATCGCCACACGGTTCAGGGGATACGGCCATGTCGATGCGGATGGAAATCGGCCAGTACCAGCAGCAGAAATTGGTGCAGATTCTCGCGCCGCGGATGATCCAGTCGATGGAGATCCTGCAGCTGCCGATCATGTCGCTGATGGAGCGCATCCAGCTCGAACTGGAGAAGAACCCCGTGCTGGAGTTGAAGGAACAGAGCTCCGACGACGGTTCCGCCGCGGACGCTGACTTCACCGGGACCGAGTCGCTGCCGCCGGACAAGCCCAGCGACCCCGATCGCGACGAACTGGTCATTGACGACAAGAGCAGCGAACTGGACTTCGACCGCCTCGAAGCCATCAGCCGCGATTATGAGGACTACCTCAACGAGGAACATCGTCCGTCGCGCAACAGCGTCGACGAAGAGGGCGATAAGAAGCACGATGCCATGCAGAACATGGCGTCGCGGCCCAAGTCGTTGCAGGATCACCTTAACGAGCAGTCCGGCTTCCTCGACATGACGCCCGAGCAGGCGCGCCTTGTCAAGCACATCATCAGTTACGTCGACCAGACGGGCTACCTCGGTGTGCGCGTCCTGGTGCGGAGGGATGAGGAGCAGGGCAACCTGCTGTTCATAACGCCCGATCAGGAGCGCGTGCTGCATCACGTCCTCGATTACGTCGGCAAGACAGGGTACCTTGGCTTGCGCATCGTCGTCCGCGAGGAACCGCACGAGATCGAACTCGATGGGGAAAAGGAAAAGGAGCGCGAGAAGGAACGGGAGAAGGAGCGCGAGAAGGACAAGGACATCTTCGTGCCGGTGACCCTGGAGGCCCTCGCGGACAGCTTCGACGAGGACGTGACACTCGACGCGGTCGCGGAGGCGCTGGCCTTGGTCCACAAGCTCGACCCGCCCGGCGTCGGGGCGCGCGACCTGCGCGAGTGCCTACTCTTGCAGATTACCGAGGAGACGCCGCATTACGAGGTGGTCCGGGTGCTGGTCGAGAACCACCTGGAGGACATCGAGCACAATCGCCTGCCGATCATCCAGCGCAAGACGGGCTACGACCTGAACAGCATCACCGAGGCCATCGACGTCCTGCGTCATCTCAACCCGCGGCCCGGCGCCGCCTTCGCCCCGGACACCAACCGTTACGTCATGCCCGACGTCGCGGTCGAGCGGCGCGATGATGGGACTTACGAGATCCGCCTTCTGGACGACTGGGTGCCGGACGTCTACATCAGCCGCCGCTATATCGAGATGTGCAAGGACCGCAACGCCGACCCAGCCACGCGCGAGTTCCTCAAGCGCAAGATCCAGGATGCGCAGTGGCTCAAGGAATCGATCGAGCAGCGCCGCAACACGCTGGAGAAGGTGACGCGAGCAATCATCGAGCACCAGACGCCGTTTTTGGAGAAGGGCCCCGAGCACATCCAGCCCCTGAAGATGCAGCAGATCGCCGACCAGGTGGGCGTGCATGTGACGACCGTGTCGCGCGCCGTCGACGACAAGTGGGTGCAGACGCCGCGCGGCGTGTTCCCGCTGAAGCGTTTCTTCGGTGGCGGCAAGAAGACGAGCGAGACGGGGCCGGAGGTCGCCTGGGAGGTGATCAAGCAGAAACTGCTGGAGATCATCGGCAACGAAGACAAGATCAACCCGCTGTCCGACGAGGACCTAGTGACGAAGCTGCAGGAGTCCGGCTACCCCGTCGCTCGCCGCACGGTGACGAAGTATCGCAAGATGCTGCGGATTCCGTCGTCGCGGCAGCGCAAGGACTGGACGCTCGCCGAATCGCGGGCCGGTCACGACGGCCCTGTCCACGAGCACGATGGCGCCGCCCACGAGCAGGACGGCGCCCACGAGAAAGCCGAGGACGAGACGGACGAATGAAGGGGGCCGCGATCGTGTTAGCCCGACGCGCCAGCGAGGGACGCAGCGAACCTCGCTGGCGCGTCGGGCTAAATCTGTTGGTGGGCGGTGACGGAGAACGTTGCGTGAACGACTCGAAACGAAAGGAATCTCCGCCGGCCGCCTCCCTTCTGGACGACCTCCGCCGCGAAGAAGAACGCATCCGCCAGGGTGGTGGATCGGAGGCCATCAAGCGCCAGCACGCCAAGAACCGACTCACTGCCCGCGAACGCATCGCACATCTGATCGACCCCAACACGTCCTTCTTCGAGCTGGGCCTGTGGGCCGCCTGGAACATGTACCGCGACTGGAGCGGTGCTCCGTCCGCGGGCGTCGTCACCGGCATCGGCGTCGTCGAAGGGCGACGCGTGATGGTCATCGCCAACGACGCCACGGTCAAGGCCGGCGCCTTCTTTCCGATGACCTGCAAGAAAGTGCTGCGGGCTCAGCGCATCGCCCTGGAGAATCACCTGCCGCTCGTTTACCTCGTCGACAGCGCCGGCGTCTTCCTGCCGTTGCAGGACGAGGTCTTTCCCGACGAGGACGATTTTGGCCGCATCTTCCGCAACAATGCCGTTATCTCCGCGGCGGGCATCCCGCAGTATTCGGCCATCCTCGGCAACTGCGTCGCCGGTGGCGGCTACCTCCCCGTCCTGTGCGACAAGCTGCTGATGACGGAGGGCAGTGGTCTCTACCTGGCGGGGCCAGCGCTGGTCAAGGCAGCGATCGGCCAGACCGTCAGTCACGAGGACCTCGGCGGCGCCCGCATGCACGCCGCCATCTCGGGCACCATCGACTTCCGCGAGCCCGACGACCCCGCCTGCCTCGACCGTTTGCGTCGCCTCGTCGGCTTGTTGCCCCCTGACCAGAACGTGGGGCAGGTTGCCAACCTGCCGACCGAAAGGCAGGTTGGCAACCTGCCCCACGTTCCGGCGCGCGTTGAGTTCTCCGCTCCGTCCGGCCAGCCGCCGGCCGACGTGCTGCGCCTGTTCGCGTCGCAGCCCCGGCAGGAGTACGACATCCGCGATCTGCTGCCGTGGATTCTCGACACAGGCCCCTTCGACGAGTACAAGGCCGAGTATGGTCAGACCCTCGTCTGTGGCTACGGCCGGCTTGGCGGCGTGCCGGTCGGTATCGTCGCCAACCAGAGAAAGCGCTGTCGGCCCGCGGAGGGACCCATCCAGTATGGCGGCGTGATCTACGTCGACAGCGCCGACAAGGCAGCCCGCTTCATCATGGACTGCAACCAGACGCGCGTGCCGATCCTCTTTTTCCAGGACGTCAACGGGTTCATGGTCGGCCGCGATTCAGAGCACGAGGGCATCATCCGTGCCGGGGCGAAGCTCGTCAACGTGATTGCCAACAGCGTCGTGCCCAAGATTACTGTCATCCTTGGCGGCTCGTACGGAGCGGGCAACTATGCCCTGTGCGGCAAGGCGTTCGACCCGCGTTTCCTCTTCGCCTGGCCGACGGCGCGCTATGCCGTCATGGGCGGGGAGCAGGCGGCGAGCGTTCTGCTGGACATTAACATCAGCGCCCTGCGTCGAGCCGGCCACGAACCCGACGCCGACGAGCTGGATGAGCTGAAGCGCAAGGTCGAAGCGGCGTACGACGAGCAGACCGATGTGCGCTACGCGGCGGCGCGACTCTGGGTGGACAAAATCATCGAGCCGGCGCAAACTAGAACGGCGCTCTTGGAAGCGCTGACGGTCGCCACCCGCCACGACGATGGCCGGCCCTTCCGAACGGGCGTCCTCCAGGTGTGACCTTCGCTTTCCTTCTTTCGTGTTCTACACTTGAGACAGGACGTCCGGTGCAGAGCGCGCCCGATCCTGCCCAAGCGTTATTGCCTCCCGCAGGAGCGCAAGCAAGGATTCGATGGTGAAAAGAACCTTTCTTCTGAACCTCTTGAAGTACGCGCTGGCCTTCGCCGTACTCGGTGGCGTGATCTGGTGGAACTGGAAGCCGGGCAGCGAGAAGGGGCTGCAGTATGTCTGGAACAAGCACGCCGTCCGCGGCGAGCCGATCAACACGACGGCGCTGGTGTTGGCATTCGTGATTGGTGTCGTCAGCCTGACAATCACTCTGGTGCGCTGGTACGTCCTGGTGCGGGCGCAGAACCTGCCGTTCCGGCTGCACGATGCCTTCCGGCTGGGCCTGATCGGCTTTGCCTTCAACAGCATCTTGCCGGCGGGCTCTGTGGGTGGCGACTTGGTCAAAGCCGCTGGCCTCGCTCGCGAGCAGAGCCGCCGCACCGCCGCCGTCGCTACGGTGCTGATGGACCGGGCCATCGCCCTGTGGGCGCTGGTCTGGTTCGTCGCGATGTTCGGCGGAATCCTGTGGTGGCTGGGGATGCTCGACGGCGCCGCAGCAGAGGTTTCCCACCGGATCGTCATCGTCGCGGGTGTCATCGTCGTCGCCAGTGTCCTCGTCTGGGTGCTGCTCGGTCTGCTCCCCGAACGGCGAGCGGAGAAGTTTGCCGGCCGACTCTCGAAGATCCCGAAAGTAGGTCATTCGGCCGCCGAGTTCTGGCGGGCTGTGTGGATGTACCGCTGCCGGCAGCGCAGCGTCGCCGCCGCCATGCTGCTGTCCTGGGTCGGACAGGTTGGCTTTGTGTTCACGTTCTATTTCAGCGTGCGGACGTTGTGGGACCCGCAGGTCGGCGCCATGCCGAGCGTGGCCGAGCATTTCCTGCTCGTGCCCATCGGCCTGGTCATCCAGGCGATGCCGGGATCGCCGGGCGGCATCGGCATCGGCGAGGCGGGCTTCGGCGGGCTCTACTCGCTGTTCGGCTGCGCGGCCGGCATCGCAGTCCTCGGCTCGCTGGTGCAGCGCGTCCTGAACTGGATCGTCGGCCTGGGGGGCTACATGGTCTGGCTGCGGATGAAGGCGACCCAGCCGACCGAAGGGAACTCACCCGAGGCTCGTGGTCCGGACGTCCCGCTTGTCCGGTCGACTCGTGAGCCGGATGCCGTTGGGGCGAATTAGCCCGACGCGCCAGCGAGGAAAAGAAAAACCTTGCTGGCGCGTCGGGCTAATCCGTCCCACCCCGTTTGCGCTTCTGAGCCGGTCCCTGGTGGTCGACCAGGTTGCGGGCCGTGTTGATCAGCCCGATGTGCGAGAACGCCTGCGGGAAGTTGCCGAGCATCCGCTTGGCCGTCGGATCGTACTCCTCGGACAGCAGCCCCACCTCGTTGCGAAGCGCCAGCAGCCGCTCGAACAGCTTGCGGGCGTCGTCAAGCCGGCCCATCAGGGCATAATTGTCGGCCAGCCAGAACGTACACATGAAGAAGACGCCCTCGCCGGGCGGCAGGCCATCGACGTCCGTCTCGGTCGAGTAGCGCAGCACGAAGCCGTCGTGGGTGAGGTGCTTCTCGATGGCCTCGACGGTGCCGCGGACGCGCGGGTCGTCCGGTGGCAGGAAGCCGACCTGGGCCATCATCAGCAGGCTCGCATCGAGGTCCTTGCTGCCGTAATACTGGGTAAAGGCCCCCACCTTGGGATTGAAGCCCTTCTCGCAGACCTCGGCGTGGATACGGTCGCGGAGGCGGCGCCAGGTGTCCAGCGGGCATTTCAGGCCGTGCTTCTCGGCGTCGCGGATGGAGCGGTCCAGGGCGACCCAGGCCATCATCTTCGAGTGTGTGAAGTGCCGCCGCGGCCCGCGCACCTCCCAGATGCCCTCGTCGGGCTGGTCCCACCGCTTTTCGAGTTCCTCCATCATCTCGCGCTGGACGCGCCAGCCATCGGAACTGGTCTGTAAGCCGACCGAGCGGGCCACGTGCAGCGAGTCCATGACCTCGCCGAAGATGTCGAGCTGGCACTGCTGCCAGGCCGCGTTGCCGATCCGCACCGGCGTGGAATTCTCGTAGCCGGGCAGCCAGTCGAGGGTCAACTCCGTCAACCGCCGCTCGCCGGTGACGCCGTACATGATGTTCAGCTGCGAGGCCCGGCCCGCGACCGCTCGCAGCAGCCACTCGCGCCAAGCGCGAGCCTCTTCGCGATAGCCGTTCATCATCAGCGCGTACAGGGCGAAGGTCGAGTCACGTACCCAGCAGTAGCGGTAGTCCCAGTTGCGCACGCTGCCGATCTGCTCCGGCAGCGAGGTCGTCGGCGCCGCCACAAGGCCACCCGACGGGGCGTAGGTCAGGGCCTTGAGGGTGATCAGCGAGCGCAGCACCGCCTCGCGCCACTCGTCGTCGTAAGTGCAGCGCGCTGACCAGTCGCGCCACCAGTTGTCGGTGGCGTCGAGGGCCTCACCCGGGTCGATGGAGCCCGGCGCCGGCTCGAAGGACGGATGCCAGGTCAGGGCGAACGAGACGCGTTCGCCTTCGGAGACGGTGAAGTCGGCCACCGTGCGGAAGTTCTCGCCGTGGAGCGGGACATCGCTGCGGATGTGGACGACGTCGGGACCGGCGATGGCCACGATGCCGCTGTACTCGCGCCGGACCCAGGGGACGAGCGAGCCGTAGTCGAAGCGGATGACGATCTCCGTTTGCATCGCTACCTGCCCGCGTCGGCCCTCGACGATACGGATCAGGTCGAGTTGCTTCGACCGGACGGGCATGAAGTCGAGGACCGTCACCTCACCGCTGTCGGTGCGATAGTCCGTCTCAAGGATGAGGGTATCGTCGCGGTAGCGGCGGCGACATTCGCGCACTTCCCCCTTGGGGGCGAGGAGCCAGCGGCCGTGCTCCGGCGTGCCGAGTAGGGCCGCGAAGCAGGCGGCCGAGTCGAAGCGCGGCAGACAGAGCCAGTCGATGGAGCCCTCGCGCGACACCAGGGCCGCCGTCTGACAATCGCCGATGAGCGCGTAATCCTCGATGCGTGCAGCCATGAGGCCCTGTTCCGGAGATCACACACCAGCCCGAAGCGCCAGCGCGGGGTTGTAGGACGGATTTTCAATCCGTCCGTGGGTGAAGCCCGGACGGATTGAAAATCCGTCCTACAACCCCCCGCTGGTCAGCGGAATGTCAGCCGAGGGCGACGTAGACCGTCTTGACCTCGGTGTACAGTTCGAGGGCGTACTCGCCCAGTTCGCGGCCTTGGCCGGACATCTTGTAGCCGCCGAACGGCGCCGCGGCATCGAAGACGTCGTAGCAGTTGACCCACACCGTGCCGGCCCGCAACCCGTTTGCCAGCCGATGCGCCTTGTTGATGTCGCGCGTCCAGACCGCCGCCGCCAGGCCGTAGAAGGTCTGGTTGCTGCGGCGGACCACCTCGTTGAGGTCCTTGAACTTCAGCACGTTCATCACCGGGCCGAAGATCTCTTCCTTGGCGATCCTCATCTCGTCGGTGACGTTGTCGAAGACAGTCGGCTCGATGAAGTAGCCCTCCTTGCCGATGCGGTTGCCGCCGGTCAGCAGCTTCGCTCCCTCCTTCTTGCCCACCTCGATGAAGCCCATGACCTTGTCGAACTGCTCCTGCGACACCTGCGGTCCCTGCTCGGTGTCGGCCTGGAACGGGTCGCCGACCTTGCGGGCCTTCGCCTTCTTGACCAGCTTCTCGACGAGTTGGTCGTGGACCTTGTCCTCGACGAACAGGCGGCTGCCGGCGCAGCAGCACTGGCCCTGGTTGAAGAACAGGCCGAAGTAGGCGCCCTCGACGGCGGCGTCGAGGTCGGCGTCGGCGAAGACGATGTTGGGGCTTTTGCCGCCCAGCTCGAGGCTGACGCGCTTGAGGTTGCTCTTGGCCGCTGCCTCCATGATGAGCTGCCCGGTCGTGTACTCGCCGGTGAAGGCGACCTTGTCGACGTCCAGGTGACCGGACAGGGCGGCGCCGGCGGTGGGGCCAAAGCCGGGCACGACGCTGACGACCCCGTCGGGGAAGCCGGCCTCCTGGGCCAGCGCCGCCACGCGCAGGGCCGTCAGCGGCGTCTGCTCGGCGGGCTTCAGGACGATCGTGCAGCCGGCGGCCAGCGCCGGGCCCCACTTCCACGCCTGCATGAGCAGCGGGAAGTTCCACGGGATGATCTGGCCGACTACGCCGACCGGCTCGTGCCGCGTGTAGCAGAAGAAGTCGCCCTCAACGGGGATCGTCTTGCCGTGGATCTTGTCGGTCCAGCCGGCATAGTAGCGGTAGCACTTGATGGTCAGCGGCAGGTCGGCGGTGCGCGAGTCGACGAGCGGTTTGCCGTTGTCCAAAGACTCGAGGGCGGCTAGCTCGTCGGTGTGCTGCTCGATCAGGTCGGCGAGCTTGTGGAGCAGCCGGCCGCGCTCGCTGGCGGACATCTTCGGCCAGGGGCCGGCCTCGAAGGCCTTGCGAGCGGCCTTGACGGCGAGGTCGATGTCGGCCTTGTCGCCCTCGGCAACCTGGCAGATGGTCTTGCCGGTGGCCGGGTTGACGGTGGCGAAGGTCTTGCCCGAGACGCTGTCCTGCCACTTGCCGCCGATGAACAGCGGCTGGTCCTTCACTTCCGGTGGACGGCTCGTGCGCGATTTCTCGGCGGTCTTGGTGGCCATGCGAGGAACCTCCTTGAAGAGATGAGGGCGACAGGGGCAGTGTATCAGGTCGGGAGGCGCGGTTCCACCGGCCGGGGTTCTCGTCAAGAAAATGGAAAGTGGCGATGAATCGCCGCCCTCCAAGGACTATCATGAGAGAGAAGTGTTCGGCGCCGCCCGATCAGGAGGAGGGCACGCGACGGACACCCCCACCGACGGAGAAATGCCCGCCAACCCCGTGGCCGTGAGGAAGCGATCAATCCCTCCCGAGGTTGAACGTTTCCACCGTCCCTCTCGTCTTATAGAGCAGAGAGGAAAACGCGTTTCGCGGCTGCGCAAGCTTCCCCCACGGCGGCGTTCTCCCGTCAAGCCTGAATACTTCCTCAGCGGAGCGAGGAAGTATCCCACCACACGGGACGGTAGCCATGCCTTCCGTACAGCACGTCAACCGCCGGACCTTCTTGCGCAACTTGCGCCGCAGTGGGCTCCTTTCCCAGGCCCAGCTGGCCCACGCCCGCGATCTGCTGCCCATGACCGACCGCGGCCGTCTCGTCGCCCGGGCCCTGGTCGAGCAGGGTCTGCTGACCCGCTTCCAGGCCGAGCGCGTGCTGGTCGGCCGCACCGACGGCTTCCTCCTCGATCAGTATGTTATCCTCGAGGAACTGGGCCGCGGCGGCATGGGCCGGGTTTACAAGGCTCGGCACCGCACAATGGACCGCGTCGTCGCCCTCAAGGTGCTGGCGCCGGATCTGACCCGGACGGAACGTGCCCGCGCGATGTTCCTCCGCGAGGTGCGGGCGGTTGCCCAACTCGCCCACCCCAACCTCGTCGCCGCCTTCGACGCCAACCTCGTCGCCGATCGCTAC